>DATMVG010000091.1:0-12853 GCA_035563315.1 Allosphingosinicella sp.
CCCAGCCGGCTGGGAGGCGGCAGCGAGCGGCGAGGGCGCCGGCCTGTCGCTGGCCGCGCCGGGCGGCGGGCTTCAGCTGACCCTGTTCTGCCCGAACGGATCGGGCGACTTCATCGTCAACGTGCCCGCGCTTCGGCCCATCGCCAGCGAGGAAAGGATGACCTTCGGCGCCGGCGGAACCGCCGTCACTTTGGTCGCCGATCCGAGCGGCGATCCCGGCCGCGGCGGAGTCACCGGCCGCGGCCCCTTCCCGGCGGAGCTTCCCGCGATCCTTGCCGGGCCCGAAGGCATATCGGTCAGCTTCGGCGCCCAGAATAGCGGACCCCATGGGACGCCGCCGGCGGACCTCGCCCGCGCCTTCCTCGCCGGTTGCCGGGGGCGGACCTGACATGCGGGGGCGTCGAGCGCTTGCCGCCGCCTGCCTGGCGGCGGCGCCGTGCCCCGTTCTCGCCCAGCCTTTTCCGCCCGCGCCGCCGGACGAGCGCCGCCTCGTCGGGCCCTGGGCGGTCGAGCACGTCGCCGAAGAGGATGGCGGCCGCCTCGTCCGCCTGACGCGCAAGGCGCCGGATTATCGGCTCGACTATCACGTCGCTTTCTGGCGCGGCAATTACGGGCTGATCCTGTCGGCTTCGGCTGCGCGCCCAGGACGGGTCTGCGGCGGCGAAGGGTGGCGCGAGCCCTGGGGAACCGCGGTGACGGCGCGAGCGGTGCGGGCGCGCCTGGCCGCCCATCTGACCGAGTGCGACTCCTCCGCCCATGAGATAGCGCAGGCGCTGACCGGCTTCGAGCGCGCCTTCGCCGTCGCCGCTGCCTGGACCCGCGACGCCGAGGCCGCGACCCGCGCCGAGGCCGAGGCGATCGCCAATTACGGCCGCGAGCCCCCGCCCGAGGCGGCCGCCGGTGATCCCCGATGAACCGCCGGCGGCCGCCGCCGGATCAGCGGGCGATCGGGTGGACCCTCACCACGTTGCGGGTGCGCACGTCGATCTCGTAGATCGCTCGGCCGTCGGAGCGGAAATAAACGCCGTTCCCGTCCCGATACTGGTTGCGATAGGCATAGGGAACGCCGCCCAGATTGTCCGGCGCCCGGTCGCCCACGCGCAGGGTGGCGCCGCCGCCGAGGAAGGTATCGAGCAGGTTGCCGATGATGCCGCGATCCGGGGTCTGCTCTCGCCCTTCCTCGATGTCGTCGTCCCAGCGCCCGTCGCGGTCGAAGTCGCGGTCGTCGAAGCCGTCATTGTTGCGGTCGACGCGGTTGCTGAGATCGTCGTCCCAGCGCCCGTCGCGGTCGAAGTCGCGGTCGTCGAAGCCGTCATTGTTGCGGTCGATCCGGTCGCGGACATTGTCGTCCCAGCGGCCGTCGCGGTCGGTGTCGCGATCGTCATAGCCGTCATTGTTGCGGTCGACCCAGTCGCGGACATTGTCGTCCCAGCGACCGTCGCGGTCCGTGTCGCGGTCGTCATAGCCGTCATTGTTGCGGTCGATCCGGTCGCGGGCATTGTCGTCCCAGCGGCCGTCACGGTCGGTATCGCGGTCGTCATAGCCGTCATTGTCGCGGTCGACCCGGTCGCGGACATTGTCGTCCCAGCGGCCGTCGCGGTCGGTATCGCGGTCGTCGTAGCCGTCATTGTCGCGGTCGATCCGGTCGCGCTGGCCGTAGCCGCGATCGTCATCGTCACGCCAGTCGCCGTCGCGGTCATACTGGTCGTAGGCGCCGGCGTCGGCGAGGCGGATCTGGCGGCGCAGCTCGCGCAGCCTGAGCTGCAGGTCCTGGCGCTCCTGGGCGCTGAGGCCGTCCGCCGAATATTGGCGGTGCAGATCCTCGAGCTGGCGCAGCTCCCGGCGCAGCGGCCAGGCTTCCTGCCGGTCGATCGAGCCCTGCTGAACGCCCGCCCGGAGGCGCGCCTGAAGCCGTTCGATGCGGGCCTCGATCCCGCCCCGGAACCCGCCTTGGTTCTGATATTGCCCCGACTGGCTCGAATATTGGGCGACGGCCGGCGAAGCCGCCGCAATCGCAGAGACGGCCGTCATGGCCAAAAGAATCTTCTTCATGACACATACTCCCGAGCGCGAAGGCGCGATGCGGGTTCAACGCATGATCGACCCGGAGGGTGCCACGCGGGCCTTTGACAGCGGCTGGGGCGCCGCTGCCGGCGCGGCCCGGCCGGCCTGCCGGCGAAGATGAAATACATCCAGCGGCGCTGCTTGCGGCCGCGCTCCGGTTCCGCCAGCGCGCGCGTAAGTGCCGCCCGGCGCCGCGACGAACCGCTCGAGAACGAAATCCGCCGTGCCCGGCGGGGTTCAGCGCTTGGAGTCGGAGATCATGCCCTTGGTGGACGGATTGGAGGCGTTCTTCTTCGGTTTCTCCGCCTTGGGCTTGCGGATCTCTTTGCTCGACCGTTTCTGGCCCTTCGCCATGGTCCGTCTCCTGCTTTGATGGCTGACGCGGGCCCTCTAGCCGTTTCGCGCCGCGAAAGCGCGCGAATTCACGCGATCGACTGGCCGAACACGATGAGGTTGCCGTCAGGGGCCTTCACCAGCAGCTCACGCTGGCGATAAGGCTTGTCGGCCGGGCCGTGGACATCTTCGGCGGGCAGCAGGTCGAGCTTCGGCTTGAGCTCCGCATGGAGCGAGTCGACGTCTCGGCAGTCGAAATAATAAGCGAATCGGTGAGTCGCCGGCGGCGAGGGATCGCCGCCCACTTCGAGGATGCGCAGGCCGGCGCCCTCGCGGCTGACATAGGCATAGTTGGACTGCCTGAAGCCGACGCTGAAGCCGAGGATCCCGGTCATGAAGGCGAGCGCAGCCTCCAGATCCGGCACGTGCATGAAGGGCGTCACCTGAAGAATATTGCTCGTCATTCCTCGCTCCCGCCTTTCACCCGCCGCCAGGAGCGCAGTCGGCGCAGTCGGCCCCGGCTTCAAGCTCGATCTGCAGGGTGACGTGGCCGATTCCGAAACGGTCGTGCATCACGCTCTGCGCCTGGGCGAGGAAGGCGTTGCCAGGATGGCCGCCCGCGACGACGACGTGGGCGGTCATCACCGTATCGGCGGTGCCCATCGGCCAGATGTGAAGATCGTGCACCGCACTGACGCCGGGCATTGCCGCGAGCGCCGCTTGCACTTCCTCGGGCTCGATCCCTTCGGGCACCGCGCCCAGCGACATGAACACCGATTGCTTGAGCAGGCCCCAGGTGTTCCAGAAGATGATCGCGGCGATGAGCAGGCTCAATGCCGGATCGATCCAGGCCGCGCCCGTCGACAGGATCAGCAGGCCGCCCAGCACGACCCCGAGCGAGACGCCGGCGTCGGCGGCCATGTGCAGATAGGCGCCGCGTATGTTGAGATCGCGCTTGCGCCCCCTCGCGAACAGCAGCGCCGTCGCAAGGTTGATGACGACGCCGACCGCCGCGACCGCGATCATCGCCCGGCCGGGCGCGGCCGGCGGATCGCCGAAGCGGCCCGCCGCCTCCCAGGCGATCGCTCCGACCGCGACCAGCAATAGCAGCGCATTGACCAGCGAGGCGAGGATCGAGGAGCCGCGATAGCCGTAGGTGAAGCGGCGAGTCGGCGCCCGCTTCGACAGGCCGGCGCCGACCCAGGCCACGGCAAGGCCGAGCACGTCGGAGAAATTGTGGCCGGCATCGGCGAGCAGAGCCATTGAATCGAAGATCAGCCCGGCGGCGGCCTCGGCGGCGGCGAACAAGGTGTTGAGGACGATTCCGATGGCGAAGGCGCGGCCGAAATCGGCCGGCGCGTGGCTGTGGCCCGAATGGCCGTGATGATGTGCCGCCAAGACCGTCTCCGCTCGCCGCCCCGCCCCTGCTAAACCAGGAAGCGCAGGTGATGCTAGGACATGGCGGGCGGAAGCTCGGCCGCCGCTTGCGCCCGCGGCGCCGGACGCCCTAGGGGCGGGCGATGGAACCGACTGCCGCAGTCTCCGCAATCGCCCACCAGATCCAGCTCTCGGTGGCGCCCGTCTTCCTGCTCGCCGGCGTCGGCGCGATCCTCAACGTGCTCGCGAACCGGCTCGCGCGGGTCGTCGACCGAGCGCGCGAGATCGCCGGCGCGCTCGGCTCGCTCGACGAGGGCCAGCGGTCGCTGGCGATCACCGAGCTGCGCTTCCTCACCCGCAGGATCACGGCGGCCAACCTGGCCATAGCCTGCTGCACCGCCAGCGCTCTGCTGGTCTGCGTCGTCGTCGCGACCCTGTTCATCGCGGCGCCGACCCAGCTTGCGGCCGGGCGGCTGATCTCGGGGCTGTTCATCGCGGCGATGGCGATGCTGATCGTCGGGCTCGTCCTGTTCCTCCACGAGGTTCAGCTGGCCATGCGGAGCCTGCGGATCCGCTTTCTGCGAAGCGGCGGTTGAACGCGGGATCGGCCGCTCCGGCTAGGGCGCCGGGACGTCGCTCCTGCCTTCGATCTGAAGCGCGTCGCTCTCCGCCTCGGTGAGATCGCCGCCGGCGCCGCGGAAGGCGGCGCGGAGCCGGGCCGGATCGACGCTTCCTTCCCAGCGCGCGACGACGATCGTCGCCACGGCATTGCCGACGAAGTTGGTCAGGGCGCGGCATTCGCTCATGAAGCGGTCGACGCCGAGGATCAAAGCCATGCCCGCGACCGGCACCGAGGGCACCACCGACAAGGTCGCCGCAAGCACGATGAAGCCCGAGCCGGTCACCCCGGCGGCGCCCTTGGACGAGATGATCGCCACCGCCATCAGCAGCAGCTGGTCGGCGAAGGAGAGCTCGATGTTGGTCGCCTGGGCGATGAACAGGGCCGCCAGCGACATGTAGATGCAGGTGCCGTCGAGGTTGAAGGAATAGCCCGTCGGCACGACCAGGCCGACGATCGGCTTGGGACAGCCGGCCCGCTCCAGCTTCTCCATCAGCAGCGGCATCGCGCTTTCGGACGAGGAGGTGCCGAGCACGAGCAGAAGCTCGTCCTTGACGTAGCGGACGAGCCCGAGCAGCGAGAAGCCCGCGAACCGGGCCACCAGCCCGAGGACCAGGACGACGAACAGAAGCGAGGTGACGTAGAAGGTCGCGATCAGCCCGGCCAGGTTGGCGAGGCTGCCGATTCCGTATTGGCCGATGGTGAAGGCCATGGCCCCGAACGCGCCCAGCGGGGCCGCGTACATCAGGATATGGACCATCCGGAAGACGACTGCGGTGAGCGTGCGCAGGCTGCCGAGCAGGCGCTCGCCTTTGTCCCCGATCAGGGCCAGCGCGACTCCGAACAGGATGGCGACGAACAGCACCTGCAATATCTCGCCCGAGGTGAAGGCGCTGACCGCCGTCTCTGGGATGATGTGCAGGACGAAGTCGGTGACGGTGCGCTCCTGCGCCTGCGAGACGTAGGAGGAGACCGCGCCGGCGTCGAGCGTCGCCGGATCGACGTCCAGCCCCCGGCCGGGCCGGACGGAATTGCCGACGATCAGGCCGATCGCCAGCGCCAGGGTCGAGAAGGTGAGGAAATAGGCCATGGCCTTGGCGCCGACGCGGCCGAACGCGCGCAGATCGGCCATGCCCGCGATTCCGGTCACCACGGTGAGGAAGATGACCGGAGTGATGATCATCTTGACCAGCTTGATGAAGCCGTCGCCGAGCGGCTTGAGGGCTCGTCCGGCATCGGGAAACAGCCAGCCCACGACGACGCCGAGCGCGATGTCGACCAGCACCTGGAAATAAAGCGTCCGCCAGAATGGCCGCCGCGCCTGCGCCATCGCCCCTCCGTCCCGCGCTCCGGGCGCGTGACCGCCTGATAGAGGGCCGCGGGGCGCCTGTCAGGCCGTTCCTGCACCGTTGCCATTCGCGCCCGCCCGGTTCATTGGAGCGCCATGCTTTCTCAACGAACGCGGTACACAATCCGGGCGCTGCTCCACCTCGCCGACCGCTACGGCGAGGGGCCGGTCCAGCTCGGCGAGATCGCCGAGGCGCAGAATCTGCCGCCCAAATTCCTGACCGTCATCCTGTCGCAGATGCGGCGGGCCGGGCTGGTCGAGACCATGCGCGGCCGCGAGGGCGGCTACTGGCTGGCGCGGCCGCCGTCGGAGATCACCTATGGCGAGATCGTCCGGCTGACGCGCGGCTCGCTGGGCCTGCTGCCCTGCGCGAGCCGGCTGGCGCACGTCCCCTGCCGGAACTGCATCACCGAGGACAAATGCCGGCTTCACCGGGCGATGCTCCTGGTCCGCGACGAGACCGCGCGGATCCTCGACGGCCTCAGCCTCGCCGATCCGGTCTCCATCGAGGAGCCGATCGAAACGGCGGCCGTGTGAGGGCTCGGCACGTCGCGGTCGTCGGCGCCGGAGCCTCGGGGACGATCCAGGCGCTCCACCTGCTGCGCGAAGGCGTGGAGCGCGTGACCCTGATCGAGCGCGAGCGCGAGCCGGCGCGCGGCACCGCCTACGGCACCCGCCGTCCGGAGCACCTGCTCAACGTCACCGCCCGGCGGATGAGCGTCTATCCGGACGATCCCGACCATTTCGCGCGCTGGTACGCCGCCCGCGGCGGCGCGGCCGAGGATTATGCGCCGAGGATGCTGTTCGGCGACTATCTTTGCGAGCTCGCGGCGGCGGAGAGGGAGCGGCTCGAGATCGTGAGCGGCGAGGCGGTCGGCATCGCCGCGGCCGGCGGCGGCGAACAGGTCGAGCTGGCCGACGGGCGCTCAGTCGCCGCGGACGCCGTCATCCTCGCGCTCGGCAATCTCCGTCCGCCCACGCCCCCCGGGATCGCGCCCGAGGCTCTCGGCGCCGCCTATGTCGAGGACCCCTGGTTCGGCGCGGTCGGCCGCGATCTCGACGAGCCGGGCGCCGTTCTGCTCATCGGCAGTGGGCTGACGGCGATCGACGCGACGCTCAGCCTCGACGCGGAGGGATTCGGCGGCCGGATCGTGGCGCTTTCCCGCCGCGGCCTGGCGCCGCGCCCTCATCTCAGGCGCGATCCGGTGGTCGAGCCGCTGGCCGACTTCCCCCGCACCTGCACGGCCCTGGTCCGCGCCGTCCGCAGCCGCGGCGCCCGGATCGGCTGGCGCGAGGCGGTGCACGAGCTTCGGCAGGTGGTGCAGGCGCTGTGGAGCGAAGCTCCGCTGGTGGAGCGCCGCCGCTTTCTGCGTCACCTGCGGCCGTGGTGGGACGTCCATCGCCACCGAATCGCGCCGGCGGTGGCGGAGCGGATCGAGAGGATGCAGCGGGAAGGCCGGCTGGCCGTCGTCGCCGGGCGGCTGATCGCGGCCGACCGGGTGGACGACGGCGCGATCGTTCGATGGCGGCGGCGCGGCGGTGCCGAGGTCGAGGAGCTTCGAGTGCGACGCATCGTCAATTGCACGGGACCGGAGCTCGACATCCGCCGCGCCGGCGAGCCGCTGCTCGAGGCGCTGCTCGCGGCAGGCCGGATCCGGCCCGACAGCTGCCGGCTGGGAGTCGAGGTCGATGCCGAGAGCCGCGCCGTCGACTCGTCCGGAGATCCCTCGCGCCGGCTTTACGCAGTGGGGCCGATCACCCGCGGCGCTTTCTGGGAGACTGTCGCCGTGGCCGACATCGCGGTTCAGACGCAGGCCGTGGCGAGGCGGATCGCCAGCTAGATCACGATCCGGAACAGGGCTCCGCCCTCGGCCCCGTCGGCCACGTTGATCAGGCCGCGATGGGCGAGCACGACCTGCCTGGCCAGGCTGAGGCCGACGCCGGTGCCCTTCGCCTTGGTCGTGAAGAAGGGGAGGAATATGTCCTGCTGAAGCCCTTCCGGAACGCCGGGGCCGTTATCCTCGACCTCGATCTGGGTGCGCCCGGCCCGGGTTCGCGAGAAGGTCAGCGACACGCGCGGCCGCTCGGAATGGCCGCGCGCGGCCTCGGCGGCGTTGCGCAGCAGGTTGATCAGGACCTGGCTCATCAGATCCGGATCGGCTTCGAGTTCCGGCGCGTCGGCATCGACCGCAACGGCAAAGTCGACGTCCGCCGCCCCCTCGCTCGCCCGGAACAGCGCCTCCAGCTCCTGTCCCCAGGCGAGGACGTCGATCGGTCGCGGCCGGACCTGCGGGGCGCGGCTGATCTGGCGGTAGCTTTCGACGAAGTGCATCACCCCGTCTGCCCGCCGCGCCAGCGTCTCCACCGCGGCGCGGGCGTCGAGCACGTCGGGATTGCCGGCGGCGTCGACTCCGCGCATCAGGTCGACGGCGCTGTGGGCGAGGGAAGTCACCGGAGTCATCGAGTTCATGATCTCGTGAGTGAGGACCCGGATGAGGTCGCTCTGCGCGGCGATCTCGATCGCGTTGAGCTCCCCCTGGATCGGCTGGACCGCGACGACCCGGACGAGGCCGCCGAGGCGGTGAACCACCGCGGCGCCGACGAGCATCGTCTGCGGAACGCCGTCGATGAGCAGCGGGACCAGGCGCGGGCGGTTGACCGCGCCCCCCTCCAGCGCCTTGGCGAAGGCGTCGCCATAAGCGCGGAAATCCTCGATCCGGACGCCGCGGTGACGCATCAGCAGCCGCCGCGACGCCTTGTTGGCGAGCTCGACCTTGCCGTCGCCGTCGACGGTGAGCAGGGCGGTCGGGGCGTCGTCCAGCACCGCCTCGTAGAAGCGGTTGGCGTCGATCAGCTTGTGCTTGTCGTCGCGCATCCGCCTGATCGCGTCATCGAGGACGGCGCCCAGCTCGGCAAAGCCGCTGCCGTCGAAGCGATGCGAGAAACCCTGGCTGAAGTCGGCGAAGCGCACCGAATCGATGAACCGGGTCAGCTCCATGTTGGTGCGCTGGACGTGACGCCACAGCAGGCCCGCCGCGCCGGCGACGAACAGGCCGGCGACGACCCGGGCGGCGCCGAGCCCCTCGACGTAGAGCGTCTGGACGAAGCCGAAGGCGGCGAGCAGCAGCAGGCCGAGCCGCCACGCCAGGCCGAGGATGAAGCGGCTTCGAAAGCGCATCTAGAGCCCGTGCTTTTCCATGCGGCGATAGAGTGAGGCGCGGGTGAGGCCGAGCTCGGCGGCGGCGAGCGAGATGTTGTAGCTGTGCTTCTTCAGCGCCTGCTCGACCATGTGCTTCTCGGCCCGCTCGAGGTTGAGGTCGTCGCGCGAGCTCTCCGCCGGCGCCGGCGCCGTCGGCCGCGCAGCGGCGCCCCGGGTCAGCGAGAAGTCCTCAACCGTGAATGCGTCGGCGTCGGCGAGGATGACCGCGCGCTCGGCGGCGTGGCGCAGCGCGCGAACGTTGCCCGGCCAGTCATATTGCTCGAGCGCGGTGGCGACCTCGGCCGGGATGCGGCGCGGCGGCTTGCCGTATTTCTTCGCGTAGAAGGCGACGAAATGCTCGACCAGCAGCAGGATGTCCTCGCGCCGCTCGCGCAGGGGCGGCAGCTCGATCTCGACCGTGTTCAGCCGGAACAGCAGGTCCTGGCGGAAGCGGCCTTCCTCGGAGAGCTGCTCGGCGGGGCAATTGGTCGCGGCGATCACCCTGACGTCGATCGGCACCGGCTTGTTGGCGCCGACGGGGACGACCTGGCGCTGCTCGAGCGCGGTCAGCAGCTTGGGCTGGAGGTGGAGCGGCAAGTTGCCGATCTCGTCGAGGAACAGGGTCCCGCCGTGCGCCGCCTGGAGCCGGCCGATGCGGTCGCCGCGGGCATCGGTGAAGGCGCCCTTGACGTGGCCGAACAGCTCGGACTCGAACAGGTTTTCCGCGACCGCGCCGAGATCGACCGAGACCAGCACATTGTCGCCGCGCCGCGAGCGCCGGTGGAGCTCGCGGGCGACCAGCTCCTTGCCGGTGCCGTTCTCGCCGAGGATCAGCACGTTCGCCTCGGTCGGCGCCGCCCGCTCGACCAACGAATAGACCCGTGCCATCGCCGGCGAGCGACCGAGCAGCGGCATCTCGCCGCCGGCGGCCGGCGCTCCGACCGCGGCGACTCGCTTGCGCTCGGTCACCGCCTCCTCGCGCGAGGTCCTGAGCGCGGCGGCGGTGCGAACCGTCGCCAGCAGCCGCTCGTTCGACCAGGGCTTGGAGACGAAGTCGGTCGCGCCGCGCTTCATCGCCTCGACGGCGATCTGGACGCCGGCATGGGCGGTGATCATGACCACCACGGCCTGCGGGTCGAGCCGCAATATCTCGGCGAGCCACTGGAAGCCCTCGGCGGCGTTGGTCGCGCCCCGTCCGAAATTGGCGTCGAGGAGAACGACGTCGGGCAGCTCCTGCTCCATCGCCGCCAGCGCCGCTTCCGGCGACTGGAAGTCCGCGACTTCCCGGAACAGATCCCTGAGAAGCAACCGCGCCGACAGCAGGATGTCCGGATCGTCGTCAATGATGATGCAGCGCCCGAAGCGCTTCGCCTGGTTCACTGAGCCCTCCTGAACCTGTGGAATAATGGACTATCAATAAGCGTGCCAGAGTCGCGCCCGTCGTCCGGCTGCGGACAGGTCTGTCCGGAAGCGGACACGGCCGGGCGCTTGCGCCGAAGCTGGCGTCGATGCGGAATCGACGGAATTCCGCCGGTTTCAGCACTTGGCACGGCTCGTGCTGATCCACCGGGACAGGGGATTTCCAGTTCAGGGAGTAGAACGATGGCAAAGCTCGAGACGCTGACCTTCACGGTCGGCCTTTTCATGACCGGCTTTCTCACCCTCGTCGCGCTGCCGCTTGCGTGAGGCCGGGCACAGTGTGCGGCGGCGGACAGGAACTGTTCGGTTTCGGACAGTCTGCCGTCGCCCACGCCCTTTGGAGCGAGTATGAATGAGCGTGGTGCGGATTAAGAAAACAGACGGGCGCCCGGAGAGCGGCGGCGGCATGGACCGCGTCGTGGAGCGCAAGGGCCTGTCGAACCAGGTCAAGATCGGCATCGCCGTCGTCGGCGTTCTGCTGCTCGCCTTCCTATTCTATTGGTTCGCCCCCGGTGCGAACAGCCAGACGGTCGAATCCTCGCGGATCACCATCTCGACGGTCGAGCGCGGCCGCTTCGACGATTTCCTGCCCTTGCGCGCGCGGGTCGAGCCGCTCGTCACCGTGTTCCTCGACGCCGTCGAAGGCGGCCGGGTCGAACAGGTGCTCGTCGAGGACGGCGCGATGGTGCAGCAGGGGCAGATGCTGGCCGTCCTTTCGAATTCGGACCTCCAGCTCAACGTCCTCGCCCGCCAGACCGAGGTCACCCAGCAGATCAACTCGATGCGCAGCCAGGAGTTGGCGCTCTCGCAGACGCGCCTCGCCAACGAGCGTGCGATCATCGAGGCCCAGCTCACCGCCGATCAGGCCCGCCGCCTTTACGAGATGCAGCGGCCACTGGCGGCGCAGGGCTTCGTTCCCCGTCGCCAGTTCATGGACAGCCGCGACGCCTGGGAAGCGGCCCGTGCCAGGGTCGCGGTGCTTCGTCGGACCCAGGCGACCGACGAGCGTCTGCAATCGAGCCAGCTCGCCCAGCTGCGCGCCTCGACGGCGGCGCTCAACCAGAGTCTCGAGCTCGCGCGCGGCACTCTCGATTCACTTAATCTCCGCGCGCCGGTCGCCGGCCAGCTGACCTCGTTCGAGATCCAGGTGGGCCAGTCTTTCCCGCGCGGCGAGCGCCTCGGGCAGATCGACAGCGCCGGCCGCAACAAGCTGCGCGCGCAGGTCGACGAATTCTATCTCGGTCGAGTCACCGAAGGGCAGATCGCCCAGGCCGAAGTGGCCGGCCGCCCCTACCGGATGCGGGTCAGCAAGATCTACCCGCAGGTGCGCAACGGCGCCTTCGAGGTCGATCTCCAGTTCATCGGCCAGGAGCCGGCCGACCTCCAGCGCGGCCAGACCGTGCAGATCCGGCTGACGCTCGGCGATCCCGCCCCGGCGCTGCTGATCCCCAACGGCGCCTTCTACAACGAGACCGGCGGCAACTGGGTGTTCGTGGTCGCTCCGGACGGCGGCAGCGCAATCAAGCGCCAGGTCCGGCTCGGCCGCCGCAACGCGGACTTCATCGAAGTCCTCGAAGGGCTCGATCCGGGCGAGCGCGTCATCACCTCACCTTATACCGGTTTTGCCGAACGTGATCGGCTTGACCTCAGTGGGCAATGAAGGGAGCCTATCAATGCTGAGCATGCGTGAACTGTCGCGGGTCTACCGCACCGACACCGTGGAGACGACGGCTCTCGACGGCATCTTCCTCGACGTCGCGGAAGGCGAGTTCGTCGCGATCATGGGCCCCTCGGGCTGCGGCAAGTCGACTCTGCTCAACGTCATCGGCATGCTCGACAGCCCGACCAGCGGCTCCTACGTCTTCAACGGCACCGAGGTGGCCGGCCTGTCCGAGTCGAAGCTGGCGGACTTCCGCAAGCGCAACATCGGCTTCATCTTCCAGAGCTTCAATCTCGTCGACGAACTCAGCGTCCGCGAGAATATCGAGCTTGCGCTGCTCTACCATAACGTCCCCGGGTCAGAGCGGCGCACCCGGGTCGACGAGGTGATGGACAAGGTGGGTATCGCCCACCGCGCCAAGCACCGGCCGTCCCAGCTGTCAGGCGGTCAGCAGCAGCGTGTCGCCGTCGCCCGGGCCCTTGTCGCCAGCCCCAATCTCATCCTCGCCGACGAGCCGACCGGTAACCTCGACACCGCCCATGGCGAGGAGGTGATGAAGATGCTTCAGCAGCTCAACGCCGAGGGATCGACCATCGTCATGGTCACTCACTCGCCCAGCCACGCCGATTATGCCGGCCGCGTCGTCAACATGCTCGACGGCCGCATCCTGATCGAGCACCGGCGCGCCGCCTGATCATTCCGGGGGAGAAAGCGGGCAGCCCATGTGGCGCAATCATCTGACGGTCGGCTTCAGGGCGCTGCGGCGCGATCCGCTGTTCACGGCGATCAACCTGTTCGGCCTTGCCGTCGGCCTCGCCGGCTGCCTGCTCCCTC
>DATMVG010000092.1:0-17524 GCA_035563315.1 Allosphingosinicella sp.
CCGCCGCCGCGAAGCAGCGCGAGGCCGGCGCCGGCGTCGCCGATCGATCCGCTCACCCAGAGCCGGTCGCCCGGGCGGGCGCCGCCGCGCGAGGGGACTGGGCGGTCGGCGCGGCCGATCGCGGTGAGGCCGAGCGCTCGCGGCGCGCCTTCCGGAATCGCCACGGTGTCGCCGCCGAGAAGCGGCAGATCGAAGGCCGCCAAGGCGGTGCCGAGACCGCTCGCGAACGCCCGGTCCCAGGCTTCGTCGCCGAGCGCATAGCCGAGCAGCGCTCCGAGCGGCCGAGCGCCCTTGGCGGCGAGGTCCGAGAGGTTCACCGCCAGGAGCTTCCAGGCGACGTCCTCGGGCGGGTCGTCGGCGAGATAATGGACTCCCTCGACGATCATGTCGTGGGTGAGGACGAGGGTCTCGCCGCCGATCTCAAGCACCGCCGCGTCGTCGAGCAGGCCCCGAGCGCCGGGATGGGTCGCCAGCGACCGCAGCGAATCGATGAAGGCGGATTCAGCCGACACCTAATCCTCCCTTCGAGCGAAGCCCGTGGGGAGGGTGTCGGAGCTTTGGATCGCCCCCGGCGATCCAAGATCGCGTCCGGCGGACACGATCTCGCTCCAACACGCGTGAAAGGCGGTGGAGGGGCGAGCGGCGCCGGATGGCCCCTCCACCATGCTTCGCACGGTCCCCCTCCCCATCGCTTCGCGACAGGGAGGATTTTTCACTTGCGGACCTCGCGGGCGACGGCGTCGAGCAGGCCGTTGACGAAGCCGGCTTCGCGCTTGTCGTAGAAGGCCTTGGCGACGTCGACATATTCGGAGATGACGCTCGCGGTGGGGACGTCCGGGCGGGCGAGGAGCTCGTAGGCGCCGGCGCGAAGGATCGCCTTCATCGGCTTGTCGAGGCGCGCCAGCGACCAGTCCCCGGCGAGCTTGCCGGCGATCAGCGCATCGAGCTCGGCCCGGCGCGCGTCCGCGCCGATCACGATGTCGTCGAAGAAATCCACCTCGGCGTCGGCATATTCGACGCCGTCGATCGTCGCCCCGAGGCGGTGATGGTGGAATTCGTGAAGCAGCGGCGCCACCTTCGTCCCCTCCATCTCCTGCTGGTAGAGCGCCTGCACCGCGGCGAGGCGGGCGGCGGAGCGGGGGAGCGATCGCTTCCGGGTCGAGGCCATTGGCGGGGCCATAGCTAAGCCGCCGCCTTCATGAAATCCCGGATGGCGGCGACGACCGGTTCGGGCCGTTCCCAAGGCACGAAATGGCCGGCGTCGGCGACGACGACGATGCGCAGATCCTCGACCAGATCGTGAAGCCCGTCGAGCTGGACCGGGAGCAGCGCCCTGTCGAGCATCGCCCAGACGACCAGGGTGGGGACCTTGACGCTCGGGAAGGGCAGCCGGGTCCACATCGGCAGCGAGGCCTTCTCGCCGACCTCGGGGACGACCATGTCGCTGGCCCGGTACCAGTTGAGCATGGCGGTGAGCGCGCCTTCGCGCCCCCAGTCGTCGAGATAGGCCCGCCGCTCCTCGTCGGGCACCCGGGACAGGTCGGCGTGGCTGCCGAAGGTCTTGGCGAAGAAGGCATCGAGGCCCATCGCCTCGATGCCCTTCTCCATCAGCGGATTGCGGAAGGCGCGGATATATTGCGAGGCGGCGCGCTGGGCCTCGTCCTCGATCAGCGACCTCTGGAAGACGAGCGGATGCGGCGCGTTGACCACGACCAGGCGGGCGATCCGGTCGGCATGCCTGAGCGCCGCCAGCCAGGCGACCGCTCCGCCCCAGTCGTGGCCGACCAGGGTGAAGCGCTCGAGGCCGAGCGCGTCGGCCAGCGCGATCAGGTCGGCGAGGATTCGGTCGGTCCTGTACTCCTCCACCCCGACCGGCTTGTCCGAGCCGGCGAAGCCGCGCTGGTCGGGGGCGACGACCCTGAAGTCGCGGGCGAGGTCGGGGGCGACGGCGCGCCAGGTGCGGTGCGATTCGGGAAAGCCGTGGAGAAGAAGGATCGGCTCGCCGTCCTCCGGCCCGCCGAGCTGGACGGTGAGCGTGACTCCGGTCGGAAGCCCGATCCGGGTGGCCCGGAGCGCGCTCACGGATAGCTCACGGTCAGCGGGACTTCGGGGAGCGGGATGAACTCGGCGTCGTCGTCGGGCGGCAGAGCGAAGCGGCCGGCCTTCCAGTCGCGGCGCGCCTCGCGGATTCGCTCCCGGCTCGAGGAGACGAAATTCCACCAGACGTGGCGCGGCCCGTCCATCGGAGCGCCCCCGCAGAGCATGACCCGGCCGCCCCGGGCGGAGCGCAGGGTCGCTCGCACGCCCGGGCGCAGAACGTAGAGCGAGCCCGGAGCGAGCGGTTCGCCGTCGAGCTCGGCCGTGCCCTCGGCGACGTAGAGGCCGCGCTCCTCGGCCTCCGGGTCGATCGGCATCGCCCCGCCGGCGGCGAGGTTGATGTCGGCGTAGACGGTGTGGCTGTGGCAGGTGACCGGCGAGGTCTCGCCCCACAGCGAGCCCATGACGATGCGGGCGCGGGCGTAGAGGCCGTCGACGACGGGCAGCTCGTCGCGCCCGACATGCTCGAAGGCCGGGTCCGCCTCCTCCTTCGCCGCCGGAAGCGCGAGCCAGGTCTGGATCCCGGACAGCTCGGGCCCCTCCGGGCGCATCGCGGGCGGCGAGCGCTCGCTATGGGTGATTCCGCGGCCCGCGGTCATCAGGTTCACCGCGCCCGGCTCGATCGTCTGGAAGGTGCCGAGGGAATCGCGGTGGTCGATCGCTCCGGCGAACAGGTAGGTGACCGTGGCGAGGTTGATGTGCGGGTGCGGGCGAACGTCGATCCCTCCGCCCGGGGGCAGCCGGGCCGGGCCCATCTGGTCGAAGAAGATGAACGGGCCGATCGTCGTGCGCTGCTTGTGCGGAAGAGTCCGGTGGACCTTGAAGCCGCCGAGATCGTGGGTGACGGGAAGCAGGGTCTCGAGGAAGAGCGGGTCGGTCATCGCCCCGCCTTACCGCTTTTGCCGGTCCGCGCCAGCCGGATGAACCTTCGAGCGGACGGGCCGCGGGAGGGGCCGCGACACCGGCCGAGCGCGCGCCGGAGGGCGCCGCCGCGCCACCCGCCGGTCCTCCGGGAAGGTGATGATGTTGACGAATGTGACACATGCCAGGCGGTGTGTCCGCCGCCCCGCAAAATTGACGAAGCTGGCGAAGTTGACGCCGGGCATTGGGGAATCGTCCTGCAGCCTCGAGCCGAGGCGTCGAAGTCAGGCACGAAGGGCAAGCGGGCGCGGAGTGAGTCGCTCATCCCGACGATAGAACAGAAAGGATACGCTGTAGGAAAGAAGTTTGTGCAATCGAGGCTGTATCGACATCCAGGATAATTCTTCCGACGCGTTCAGCGATGATCCTCCCCGTGAGCGAAGCCTGTCAATGCGCCCTAGTTCCCCGGCGAAGGCCGGGGTCCAGGTCTGGCGGCGGACTGGACCCCGGCCTTCGCCGGGGAACTGCGGCCGAAGCGAAGGCTTCGCGGCCGAAGCGCCGATCAGGGATTGGGATCGAGGCTCTGGGTCTGCATCTGCTGCTGGGCGCGCTCGACGCTCTGCTTGTACTGGGCGCGATGCTCGGTCCATTCCGCCCGGGTCCGGCAGACCCGGCGGCGGTTGAGGCGGGAGCCGATCTCCGCTTCGCGCACGCAGACGACCTCGTTCGGATCGTTGTCGGGACCCCTCGCCGGGGCGTTGCCCTCGGCCTGCGCCGCCGCCGCCGTCGCGGCCAACAGTGCGGCGGAAATCACCGTTTTCAACATGATGCCCTCCATCTCCGGAAGCGAGCATCGCGCAGCGCCCGGTCCTCGTCAAGCTCGGCCGGCAACGGCGAGGAGGCGCGCGGTGGGGCCTCTTGAACGACGCGCTATTCGCCGGGCGCGGTGGCCCGGATCGCCAGAGCGTGGATTCGCCGTTCGAGAAGGTCGCCAAGCGCCGCATTGACCGCGCGCTGGCGGTCGAGGCGCGACAGGCCGGCGAAGGCGGGCGATTCGATCTCGACGGTGAAATGCGATTCGCCGCTGCCGTCATGCCCGGCATGGCCGCGATGGCGCTCGCTGTCGTCGATCACGGCGAGCCGGGTGGGAGCGAGCGCGGCGCGCAGGCGTTGGTCGATCTCGGCGGCGACCGGGCCGGTGCAAGAAAAGCTCATCGCCTCTATATAGGCGGGTTGCGACGGAAAGGCAGGCAGTTGGCGAGCGCGGGGAAGAGACAGGACCGGTTGCACGGACGCGTCGAAGGCAAGGCGCAAGGCTGCGCCCATCCCGGCTGCGACGCGGCCGGCGAGTTCAGGGCGCCGGGCTCGCGCCGGCCGAGCTTCGACGGCCCCGGCGAATGGCGCTGGCTTTGCCTCGACCATGTCCGGGCGTTCAACTCCGACTATAATTACTTCAACGGCATGACGCCGGACGAGATCGCCGAGGCGCAGAATCCCTATGGCGGCTGGGAGCGCGAGACCCGGGCCTTCTCCGCCAACGGCTCGCCCGGTCCGCGCTGGGCCGATTTCGTCGACCCGCTCGACGCGATCGGCGCCCGCTTCAGGCCGCGGCCGCCCGAGCAGCGCGGCGACGGACGCGAATTGAGCGAGGGCGACCGCAAGGCGCTGCGCGTGCTCGGCCTCGCCGTCGACTCCGACCGGCGGGCGCTGAGGCAGCGCTATCTCGACCTCGTTCGCCGCTACCACCCCGACAAGAATGGCGGCGACCGAAGCCACGAGAAAGCGTTGCAGGCGGTGATCGAGGCTTATTCGGCGCTCAAAGGCAGGCCTGCCTTTGCGTGATCCTTCGATACGGGTCTTCGCCGGGCTCAGCCCCTACTCAGGACGAGCGAGGGGTGGTAGGGGCCCGCTCATCCTGAGGAGCCGCTGAGCGAAGTCGAAGCGGCGTCTCGAAGGACCGGTTTTCAGAAAGTCGAGCGAATGTCCGATTTGCCCAACGCCAACCCTGCCAGCCGCGGCGCCGTCGTGATGGACGCGCCCGACAAGATGGCGAAGGTGCGCGACCTGTTCGGAGTCGACGCCGACATGGAGGTGCCGGCTTTCTCCGAGGCCGACGAGCGCGTGCCCGATCTCGACCCCGCCTATGTCTTCGACCCCGACACCACGCTCGCCATCTGCGCCGGCTTCGCCAAGAACCGCCGGGTGATGATCCAGGGCTATCACGGCACCGGCAAATCGACCCATATCGAGCAGGTCGCCGCCCGGCTGAACTGGCCGCTCATCAGGATCAACCTCGACGCCCATATCAGCCGGATCGACCTGGTCGGCCGCGACGCCATCGTGCTTCGCGAGGGCCAGCAGGTCACCGAGTTCCGCGAGGGCCTGCTGCCCTGGGCGCTGCAGACCCCGACCGCCTTGGTCTTCGACGAATATGACGCCGGCCGCCCGGACGTCATGTTCGTCATCCAGCGCGTGCTCGAGACCGAGGGCAAGCTCACCCTGCTCGACCAGAATAGGGTGATCCGCCCGCATCCCTATTTCCGGCTTTTCGCGACCACCAACACGGTCGGGCTCGGCGACACGACCGGCCTCTACCACGGCACCCAGCAGATCAACCAGGGCCAGATGGACCGCTGGAACATCGTCGTCACGCTCAACTATTTGCCGGCGGAGACCGAGGCCCGGATCGTTCTCGCCAAGTCGGGCGAGTACGACCATGAGGGCGGCCGCGCCGAGGTCGAGCGGATGATCAAGGTCGCCGAGCTGACCCGGCGCGGCTTCATCGCCGGCGACATCTCCACGGTGATGAGCCCGCGCACGGTGATCAGCTGGGCCCAGAACGCGCTGATCTTCGACGACGTCGGCTTCTCCTTCCGGCTCACCTTCCTGAACAAGTGCGATGAGGCGGAGCGGCCGGTCGTCGCCGAATATTATCAGCGCGTCTTCGGCAAGGACCTGCCCGAGAGCGCGGCGGGGAAAGCGGGGTGATCCGGGCCCTCCCCGTTGCGGGGAGCGGCTGATGGCGAGCCGGGACGACAACCCCCTCGAGGCCTTCCGCCACGCGCTTGCCGGGGCGACGCGGGCGATTGCCGGGGATGCCGAGGTCGAGGTGTCGCTGACCAGCGACTCGCCCTCCGCCGCCGGCAAGAGCGTCAAGGCGCCGATGCCCGGGCGCACGCTGGCCGAGCGCGAGGTCGCCGAGGCGCGCGGCTTCGCCGACGCGGCGGCGCTCAGGCTAAGGCACCACAATGCCCGGCTCCACGCGCGCGGAGCGCCCGCCGACGAGACGGCCCGGGCCGTGTTCGACGCCGCCGAGCAGGCGCGCTGCGAGGCGCTCGGAGCGCGAAGCATGGCCGGGGTGCGCCAGAATCTGGCGCGGCTGACCGACCTCAGGCTGCGCACCGATCCGCTGGTCAGGGCCCGCAACCGCGACGAGGTGCCGCTCGCCTCCGCGATCGGCCTGATGGTGCGCGAGCGCCTGACCGGGGAGGCGCCGCCCGACGAGGCGCAGGCCGGGCTCGGGCTGGTCGCCGAGTGGATCGAGGAGAAAGCCGGCGCCGATCTCGACTCGCTCGGGCTCGCGCTCGACGACCAGAATGCCTTCGCCGCCCTGGTCGGCAAGCTGCTCAGGGACCTCGATCTGGTCGAAGGCGATCCCGAGACTGCGGCCGAGCCGGAAGGCGGCGAGGAAGGCGAGGGCGACGAGGCCGAGGGCGGCGAGGAAGGCGAGGACGATCAGCTCGACGAGGGCTCAGGCCGCGGCGAGGCCGAGATTCGCGGCGAGCAGGAGGAGGGCGGCGAGGAATCCGAACGCGACTGGGCCGAGGAGGAATCGGCCGACGCGTCGGAGGGGATGGGCGAGGAAGGCGAGGAAGGCGCTCTTCCGGTGCGTCCGAACCGCCCCCTGTCGGACCTTACGCCGCAGTTCGACTATCGGATCTTCACCACCCGCTATGACGAGACGGTCGCGGCCGGCGAGCTGTGCGACGAGGAGGAGCTCGGCCGGCTCAGATCCTATCTCGACCAGCAGCTCGTCCACCTCCAGGGCGCGGTCACCAAGCTCGCCAACCGGCTTCAGCGGCGGCTGATGGCGCAGCAGTCGCGAAGCTGGGAGTTCGACCAGGAGGAAGGGCTGCTCGACTCGGCCCGGCTGGCGCGGGTGGTCGTCAATCCCGAGCACAGCCTCTCCTACAAGGTCGAGCGCGACACCGAGTTTCGCGACACCGTCGTCACCTTGCTGCTCGACAATTCGGGATCGATGCGCGGCCGGCCGATCTCGATCGCGGCGATCAGCGCCGACATCCTCGCCCGGACGCTCGAGCGCTGCGGGGTCAAGGTCGAGATACTGGGCTTCACCACCCGCGCCTGGAAGGGCGGGCAGAGCCGGGAGAAGTGGCTCGCCGAAGGGCGGCCGCCGCATCCCGGCCGCCTTAACGATCTGCGGCACATCGTCTACAAGCAGGCCGACGAGCCCTGGCGGCGGGCGCGCCGAAGCCTCGGCCTGATGATGCGCGAAGGGCTCTTGAAGGAGAATATCGACGGCGAGGCGCTGCTCTGGGCGCACAACCGGCTGATCGCTCGGGTCGAGGAGCGCAAGGTGCTGATGGTGATCTCCGACGGCGCGCCGGTCGACGATTCGACCCTGTCGGTGAACAGCGGCACCTATCTGGAGCGCCATCTGCGCCAGGTGATCGGCTGGATCGAGGCGCGCTCGCCGGTCGAGCTGGTGGCGATCGGAATCGGCCATGACGTCACCCGCTATTATGGCCGGGCAGTGACCATCATGGACGCCGAGCAGCTCGGCGGAACGATGATCGAGCAGCTCGCCACCCTGTTCGACAAGCCCTGAAACGAACAAGGGCCGGCCACCCCGAAAGGTGGCCGGCCCCGCCCCCGATACGCTACGCGGAGGAACTCAAACTCTTAACGCTAGCGGCAATTGCGGGTGATCGCGCGCCCGGCGAGGGCGCCGCCGGCGCCGCCGACGATGGCGCCGACCGTGCGGTCGCCGCGGCCGGCAATCTCGCGGCCGAGCAGGCCGCCGACGACGGCGCCGATGATCCCGCCGGTCGTTCCGCTGCTGCAGCGGCGGCCGTAATATTGGCTCGACCTTCGGCTGTCGTAACGGTTGGCATAGCGGCGGTCGTCGTAGCGGCCGTCATAGCGCCGGCTGTCGTAGCGGCGGCTGTCGTAACGGCGGCTGTCGTAGCGCGGGTCGTAGTGGCGCGAATCGTAGCGCGACTGGCCGTAATAGCCGGACCGGCTCTGCGCCTCGGCGGCGGCCGGCATGGCGGTCATCGCGGTGACGGCGACGGCGGCGGAAAGGGCGAACTTGGTGAACATGGTACCTGCTCCTTGTCCTTGGCCGCGGCGCCGGAAGCGGCGGAGGACCTCGTTGACATGACGGCGGTTTCGCATGAGTCGCTTGAGCCGGTGCTGAATGCGACCGTAAGCGGACGTTCATGAAACTAGCGAGAATTCTGAACGGACGGCCGGCGCGGGCGCTTTTCCTGCTTGCCGCCCTGTTCGTCCTGGCGACGATGGTCTGGCCGTCTCCGCCGCCGCCCGGGGCCGGGCCGGCCGAAGCGTCGCTGACCGCCGTCGCGGTCCCGCTCGACGCGGCGGACTTGCGGAGGCGGCGGGTCGGCGCCCTCCTCTTCCGCCGCGGCTGGTCGCTGAGCAGCGAAGAGCCGCGATTCGGCGGAATCTCGGCGATGGCCGTCGAACGCGACCGGGTCACGGCGATCAGCGACGCTGGAGTCCTCCTCCACTTCCGGCTTCCGCGGACCGCGGGCGGCGCCCAGCCGCTGCGCGTCGAGCCGCTGCCGAACAGCGTCGGCGCGGACAAGGCCGATCACGACACCGAGGCGATCCTTCTGCGCGGTCCCCAGGCGTGGATCGCCTTCGAACGGCACAATGCCGTGGTCCGCTACTGGCGCGGCGACTGGCGGATCGAGGCCGGCGCCCAGCCGCGCCCGATGCGGCGCTGGCGCGGCAATAGCGGCCCCGAGGCGATGGTGCGCCTCGCCGACGGCCGCTTCCTCATCTTCTCCGAAGGCCGGGACGACGAGGATCCCTATAGCGACGTTGCGCTGTTCGCGGGCGACCCGGCCGAGCGTGGCACTCCGGCCGCCGCTCTGCGCTTCCGGCGGGTGCCGGGTTTCCGGGTCACCGATGCCGCCTTGCTTCCCGACGGGCGGCTGCTCATTCTCAGCCGCCGCTTCAGCTGGCTCGGCGGAATCTCCGCCAGGCTGGTGGTGGCGCGGACGGCCGGCCTCGGGCCGGGCGCGGTCATCGAAGGGCGCGAGATCGCCGACCTCGGCGCCTCTTTGACCGTCGACAATATGGAGGCGTTGAGCGTGACCGTCGAAGGCGGACGCACCATCGTCCGAATCGCCTCGGACGACAATTTCATGGCGCTTCAGCGCACCTTGCTTCTGGAGTTCGAGCTGGCCGAGGAGCCGGAGAATGAATCATCGTCATCCCGGACTTGATCCGGGACCCATGAACGCTGCCACGGCGAACTGCCCCGCTTCGCGTTCATGGGTCCTGACTTTCGTCAGGATGACGTGGGACGATTGCTCAGGCCGAAGCCTCGCCCTGCTTCTTCGCGATCTCGCGCTTGAGGCGGCGGGCCTTGAGGCTCAGCTTGTCGTCGCCGGTCTTGGCGAGCCAATTGTCGAGGCCGCCGACATGCTCGACCGACCTCAGGCCGGACGTCGAGACCCGAAGCTTGACCTGACGGCCGAGCGAGTCGGAGATCAGGGTCACGTTCTGCAGATTGGGCAGGAACGTGCGCTTGGTCTTGTTGTTGGCGTGGGAAACATTGTGGCCCACCTGCCGGCCCTTGCCGGTCAGCTCGCAAATCCGCGACATTTCAATCTCTTCCTGGAATGGGGCAGCAAGGCTCCCCGGAACCGGGCGCAGATAGAGCGGGGGCGCGGATTCGTCAACCGTCTGCCGACGACGAAATCGTTGCGGAGCGGCAACCAATCGGGCGCCCTGTCGTTCTCATCCAGACCCAAGTCAAGCGAGGACGACCATGCTGCGCACACTCCTGCTGTTCATCGTTCTGCTGATCGTGATCGTCATCGCCCTGGTCGCGCTCGGCGTCGTCAACCTGAGACAGGACGGCAACGGGGTCTCGATCCAGACGAGCGACGTCGAGGTCGGAACGACCGTCAGGAACGTCCAGATTCCGGTGGTCCGGATGGAGAATCGCCAGGTCGAGGTGCCGAGCGTCGGCGTCGAGAACGAGGCCCAGCCGGCGAACGCGCAATAGGCCGCAAAGCAGAGCTTCCGCCGGAGCCCCGTCGCGGCTAGCTACGGGCGCGATGAGCTTTCCCCTTCCCGAACCGATGCGGCTCGCGCTGGCCGAGGCGCGCTCGGCGGCGCTCGACGGCGAGGTCCCCGTCGGCGCGGTCGTCTCGCGCGATGGCGAGGTCCTCGCGATCGGCCGCAACCGGATGCGCGAGACCGCCGATCCCACCGCCCACGCCGAGATGGTGGCGCTGCGCGGCGGGGCCGCCAGGCTCGGCTCGCCCCGACTCGACGGCTGCGACCTCTGGGTGACGCTCGAGCCGTGCGCGATGTGCGCCGGCGCGATCGCGCTCGCCCGGGTCGAGCGCCTCTATTTCGGCGCCGCCGACCCGAAGGGCGGAGCGGTGCTTCACGGGCCCCGGCTGTTCGCTCAGCCGACCTGCCACCATGCGCCGGAGGTCTATTCCGGAATCGGCGAGGGCGAGGCCGCGGCGATGCTTCGCGACTTCTTCCGCGAGCGCCGAATGCCGGCCGACCGGAGGCTCGGATGAACCAGGCCCAGGGGCGGATGCGCGCCTACCAGCTCCAGGTGCAGGGCCGGCTCGAGGAGGCCGCGGCGGCCTATCGCTGGCTGATCGATCGCGATCCCGCCGACTTCGAGAGCCTCAACAATCTCGGCAACGTCCACCGCGCCGCCGGCCGGCGCGACGACGCCGTCGCCGCGCTCGAGGGGGCGGTGGCGGTTCGGCCGGATTTGCCGATGCTTCGACTGAACCTCGCCGGCGCGCTCGCCGAGGCCGGGCGGCTGGAGGACAGCCTCGCCGCGGTCGCCGAAGCGGCCCGGATCGCCCCCGGCGAGCCCGCCTGCCTCGTCGAGCTGGCGCGCGCCCACGCCCGGCTCGGCGACAGCGAGGCGGCGCTTGCCGAGCTCGAGCGCGCGGCCGCGCTGATTCCGGAAGATCCTTCGCTTCAGGTCGAAATCGGACTCACTCATGCCGGCGGCGGCCGGCTCGCCGAGGCCGAAGCGGCCTATCGCCGGGCGATCGCGCTCAGCCCGGGCTTCGCTCCCGCCTTCCTCTATCTCGGCATCCTGCTCGAGCACAGCAATCGCGCCGAGGAGCTTGGCGGCCTGCTCGCCGAGGCCGAGGGGCAGCGGGTTCCGGAGCGGGAGCTGGCGCTGGTCCGCGCCTTCAGCTTGCGCCGCCAGGGCGACGACGCCGGAGCGCTCGCCGCCGCCAGATCGGCCTCGCGCGCCTTCGAGCCGCTGCGCCGCCTCCAGCTCATCGCCGAAATGTGCGACCGGCTCGGCGACGGCGCCGCCGCCTTCGAGGCCTTTCGCGAGATGAACCGGCTGGCCGCCGCCGGGCTGGATTCGCCGGGCGAAGCCGCGGCCCTCTATCGCGCCGAGATCGAGCGGCTGCTCGCGCTGACCACCGCGCAATGGCATTCCGGCTGGAGCCCCGCCGCCCCGCCCGCGGCCAGGCCCTCGCCGATCTTCCTCATGGGCTTCCCGCGCTCGGGCACGACTTTGCTCGACACCGTGCTGATGGGCCACAGCCGGCTCCACGTCGTCGAGGAACGCCCGCTTCTGCAGCCGGTGCTCGAGGCGATCGGCGACCCGGCCCGGCTCGCCGATCTGACCGCCGCCGAGATCGGCGAGCTGCGCGACCTCTATTTCGCGACCCTCGATGCGCTCGATCCGCCACCGGCGGGGACGCTGACCGTCGACAAGATGCCGCTCAACATCGCCCGGCTGCCGATCATCCACCGGCTGTTTCCCGACGCGCGCATCCTGTTCGCTCTGCGCCATCCCTGCGACGTCGTGCTGAGCTGCTTCATCACCAATTTCGGCCTGAACTACGCCATGGCGAACTTCCTCGACCTCAGCGACTCGGCGCGGCTCTACGACCTCACCATGAGGTACTGGGAGCGCTGCCGGGAGGTGTTTCCGCTCGACGTGCACGAGATACGCTATGAGGCGATCGTCGACGATCTCGACGGAACCGTGCGCCCGCTGCTCGATTTCCTCGGCCTCGACTGGGAGGCCGGGATGACCGATCATCGCCGCGCCGCCGCGGCGCGCGGCTACGTCGCCTCGGCCAGCTACGCCCAGGTGACCGAGCCGGTCTATGCCCGAGCCCGCGGCCGCTGGCGGCGCTATCGTGAGGAGATGGCCGACGTCCTGCCGGTGCTGCTGCCCTGGGCCGAGCGCCTCGGCTACGACGTGTGACGGGCCGCGGCCCAGAGTCTGTCCCAATGGAGTGGAAACATCTGTTCCCCGGCGAAGGCCGGGGTCCAGCGGCACTGTCGGAAGGACTGGGTCCCGGCCTTCGGGGCCCCCGCAAAGTACTACTTTGCGGGGCGCCCCTTCGCCGGGAAGCAATTCAGCTTCAGCCGGCCGGACCCTTAGGGCGGGTCGCCCCAGTGGCGCAGCAGATTGGCCTGGATGAGCTGCATCCTGGCGAAATTCTCCGGCGCCATGCCGAGCCCCTCGAGCGCGGCGACCTCGTTCAGCTCGTAGAGCAGCTCGCGGCGGAAGCCGTCGGCGATCCGGCTCTGGATGAAGGTGATGGCGACGAAGCGCTCGCCCCGCGTGACCGGCTCGACCTCGTGCATCGTCGTCGACGGATAGACGATCGCCGCCCCCGGGGCGCCGCGGAAGCGCATCTCGCGGGTGCCGAGCTGGATGCGAAGAGCGCCGCCTTCATAGAGTGACGGGTCGTTGAGGAAGATGGTGCAGCTGAGGTCAGACCGAAGCGTCATGTTGCCGCGCTGAAGGAAGGCGGCGTCGGCATGTCCCCCATAGCGCATGCCCGGCGTGTAGCGAGTCATCAGCGGCGGAAGGATCGCGACCGGGAAGGCGTAGTTCCTGAAATCCTCGTGGGCATACATCGCCTGAAGCATGAGCTGGGAGGATTTCTGGTAGGCCGCCTCGTCGTGCAGCTGCAGATTCTGCTTCACCTTCGAATAAGGGTTGCTGATGCGGCCGTCGACGAACTGCCCGGCGGCGGCGATCCGCTTCAGCTCCGCGACCTGCTCCGCGTTCAGGAGATCGGGAATTTCCTTGAACATCACGCCTCCTGCCGAGTCCGGCGAATCGCCTGCGCGACCGCAGGATAGCTTCTTGCCAGCGCATTGAGCCAGCCGAGCGAGTCGCGGATCTCGGGCTCGTGGAGCCAGCGCGATTCGGCGAGGACCTGGCGCCTCAGCTCGGGGCTATATTCATGCTCGAGCGCCTTCGAATAGCGGCTCATCAAGGGTCCCTCGCAGATGGCGCGGGCGGCGTCGGCCTCGACCGGATGCCCGAAATGGCGGGCCAGGGCGAGGAAATGCGTGATCGGATTCGCGAGGAAGCGGTCGAAATCGAGCCAGGCCGCGGCGCCCGGCGGAAGCCGCGCCGCGCTCTGCTCGAGCGAGGTCATCTCGCACGCCCAGGCCAGGGCCGCCTTGCGGGCGGCGCTGCTCCGCTCGGAATCGAACGTCAGGCCCGGGCAACGGCCGCGCAGCCGCTCGAGCCGGGAAGGGCCGAGCATCTCGAGGGTCCGGAGCGAATTCTCGCCGGCGAGGATATTCTCGATATAGGCCTGGGGCGAGGCGAACAGGAACAGGGCGCTCGAGCCCGGAGGCACGAGCCGCCAGCCGATCTCGCTGGTGAAGCTGGTCGCCTTGACCAGGGCGCGCTGGCCCGGGCGGAAGGTCCGCGACAGCAAGGCGATGAGGGTGTCCAGGCGGGCCGAGGATTCTTCGGCCGGCCAGGCGGAAGGTCCGGCCAGCGGGCCGAGCCTGTCGTAGAAGCTGCGCAGCAGCAACGGCTCGCGCAACGCGAACACGAGTTCGAGCTCGCCAAGGAGGCGCGAGACGAGCGTCGACCCGACATTGCCGAGATGGAAGATATATTGGACGTCGCGGCGCGCCCCGGCCGGGACTCCGGCGGCCGCCTCGCCCCAGGGCAGGGCGCGAATCTCCGAGCCGGGAGCGACGACCCGCTGATCGAGGAAGCTGGCCCGGCGGTAATCCTCCTCCTCCATGCGGAGCAGCGACACGAGGTCGGTGGCCGGATCGAGCGCATGCGGGAGCCAGTGCGGAGTGGCGCCGATCGCCGCGATGGCGTTCGTCTCGGTCACGGCGCTCTCTCTTTCCTCTCCGCATCGCAAGGGACGGGCCCGCCGCTCATGTAAGCTGGCGTCGCCGCGTTCAAGGCCGATGTCGCCGCTTCAGCGCCTGAAGGGCAGCAGCCAGTCGAAGGTGCGGGCGACCGGCTCGGGAACGGGCCGGCCCCGCGAGTCGCGGGCGGGACGATAGCGGAAGCGCTGCTCGATCAGCCGGCAGGTGGTGGCATCGAGCTCGGCATTGCCGCTCGACCGGGTCACGCGGCATCCGCCGACCCGGCCGTCGGTGCCGACGACGTAGCGGACGGCGACTGATCCTTCGATCCCCGCGCGCAGCGTCGCCGGCGGATAGTCGGTATCCCCCGAGAGGCGCCCGCCGATGCGCTGGGCACGGGTGCCGCCGCCGCCGCCCGTGCCGCTGCCCTGGCCGCCGCTGCCCGTCCCGGCGCCTTCGCCGCCCGTGCCGGTGGCCCCGCCCGGCACCTGGGCGAGGCCGGCCGTCGGTTCCGATCCGGGGGGCAAAGGCGTCGGCTCCGGCGCCGCCGGCACCGGCGAGGGCAAAGGAAGCCTGGGCGGAGGGGCGACGACCGGGGACGGGCGCGCTTCCAGATTCGGAGGCGCGGCCTCGCCTTCGCGCGCCTGGGCGTTGCGCGCGGCGGGAGCCGGCTCCTCGCTCGGCGGCGGCGGTGGCGCGGGGACGTGGAACAGCTTCAGCCGGTCGGCGGCGGGCACGTCGAGGTCGACGTCGAAGCCGACGATCAGGGCCCAGCCGAGCAGGCCGTGAAAGGCGACGGCGCCGGCCGTCGCCCTCGCCCGTTCGCGGTTCCTCTCGCGATGCGCCTGCAGCATCGATCGACGAGGTGCCGGTGACGGGCCGGCACCTCCATCGTCGCTCGCGCCGGCGATCAGCCGCCGGTCGTGGCCGGCACGATCCTGATCTCGACCCGGCGATTGGCCTGGCGATCGGCCTCGCTTCGCTCCGGATTGACCAGCAGCCGGCTCTCGCCATAGCCCTGGGTCGCGATTCGGACCGGCTGGACGCCCCGGCCGATCAGATAATCCGCGACCGAGCGCGCGCGGCGCTCCGACAGCGACTGATTATAGGCATCGGCGCCGGTGCTGTCGGTGTGGCCGTAGACGTCGATCAGGGTCGAGGGATAGGCCTGCAGGGTCTGGGCGACCTGGTCGAGCGTGCCCTGGAACTGGGGCTGGATGTCGGACCGGTCGTGGGCGAAGGTGATCCCGGCCGGCATGGTCAGCAGAAGCTCGTCGCCCTCGCGCTCGACGACCACGCCGGTGCCGGCGGTGCGGCGGCGAAGCTCCTGTTCCTGCTGGTCCATGTAGCGGCCGGCGAGGCCCCCGGCGACGGCGCCGATGCCGGTCCCGACGATCCGCTCGGTGCGGTCGTTGCGGCCGCCCAGCACCTCGCCCAGGAGGTAGCCGGCGCCGCCGCCGAGAACGGCGCCGATCGCGGCCTTGGAGACGCGGCGCTCGCCCGTATTCGGGTCGGTGACGCAGGCGGCGGTGGTGGCGAGGGCGACGGCCGCGGCGGCCGTCAGCGCGATACGCTTGGATACGGGCATGGGGATTCCTTTCTGTGGGAAGGCTCCGACAGGAACGGCGACTCAACCGACCTTCGCCGGCCGTTGTTCCACCTCCGGCTTGAACGTCACCTGAGGAAGAGGTTGTCGGAGCGAAAGGATAGCGGCTAGGATTCGCGCCGCCGCCATGCCCCCGATTGCTCCTCCCGACCCCTTTCCCTGGATCGACCTCGTCATCATCCTGTTCCTGGTGGCGCTCAACGGGGTCTTCGCCATGTCGGAGCTGGCGATCGTCTCCTCGCGCCGACCGCGGCTCAGGGCGATGGCGAAGACCGGGCGCAAGTCCGCGCAGACCGCGCTCGACCTCGCCGCCGATCCCGGCCGCTTCCTGTCGACGGTCCAGATCGGAATCACCCTGATCGGAATCCTCGCCGGCGCCTATTCGGGCGCGAGCCTCGGCGGCCCGGTCGGGCAGCGCATAGCCTTGCTCGGAATCGCGCCGGGGACGGCCCAGACGCTCGGCTTCAGCCTCGTCATCATCCTTACCACCTATGCCTCGCTGGTGATCGGCGAGCTCGTCCCCAAGCAATTCGCGCTGCGCGCGCCCGAGCCCATCGCCGCGGCGATGGCGCTGCCGATGCTCTGGCTTTCCAAGGCGACGGCGCCGTTCGTCTGGCTGCTCGACCGCACCAGCGCCCTCATCTTCAAGCTCCTCGGCCTGACCCGCGAATCGGCCGACCAGGTCACCGCCGAGGATCTCCAGCTGGTCGTCGCCGAGGCGACCACCGCCGGAGTGCTCGAGGAGAGCGAGAGGGCGTTCATCTCCGGCGTGGTGCGGCTCGCGGACCGGCCGACCCGCGAGGTGATGACTCCGCGCACCGAGGTCGACTGGATCGACATCGACGCCGATGCGGCCGCGATCCGCAAGGCGCTGCTCGAGACGCCCCACAGCCGGCTTCCGGTGGCCGAAGGCTCGGTCGACCGGCTGGTCGGAGTGGTCCAGGCGCGCGACATCGTCACCGCCTTCATCGAGGGACGGCCGCTCGACCTTCGCCTCCTGATGCGGCCGGCGCCGATCGTCCCCGACCAGACCGACGCCATGGACGCGCTCAATGCGCTCCGCGCCGCCGAGGTGCCGGTCGCCTTCGTCCACGACGAATATGGCCATTTCGAAGGCATCGTGACTCCGTCCGACCTGCTGACGGCGCTGGCCGGCGAATTCGCCTCCGACCAGGATGTCGACACCGATCCGCCGCTGGTCGAGCGCGACGACGGCAGCTGGTGGGTGTCCGGCTCGCTGTCGGCCGACGTGCTCGCCGACCAGCTCGGGATCAAGCTGCCCGAGGACCGGGACTATGCCACCGCCGCCGGCCTCGCCCTGTCGGTGCTGAAGCACCTGCCCGAGGTCGGCGAGCGCTTCTCCTTCGGCGGCTGGCGCTTCGAGATCGTCGACATGGACGGCCGCAAGATCGACAAGCTGCTGGCGAGCGAGAGCAGCCGGGCGCGCCGCGGCGGCTAGATGTGAGGTTTCCATAGGTTGTTCATCCGGCCCCGGCCGAGCAGACTGAGGTTGTCTAAGCTTCAGGTGCCAGGGAGGACCGGATGAACATCCACCAGAATGCCCGATTGACGCGGCACAGTCGAGCCGAGCTGGTG
>DATMVG010000093.1:0-5723 GCA_035563315.1 Allosphingosinicella sp.
CCGCCGCCGCCGTCGAGCGCTTCGGCGAGCCCGCCCGCCGCGGCGGCGCCGAGCGCGCAGGCGTCGCGCTGAACCCGCTCTTCGCCGGACAGCGCACCTCGATCTTCGAGCATATGTCCGCGCTCGCGCGGGCGCACGGGGCGGTCAATCTCGGCCAGGGCTTTCCGGACTTCGGCTGGCCGGCCGACGTCCTCGACCATGCCGCCGAGGCCGTTCGCAACGGCTGGAACCAGTATCCGCCGATGCGCGGCCTGCCCGAACTGCGCGAGGCGGTCGCCGCCCATTACCGGCGCGGCCAGGGGCGCGACGTCGCCGCGGACCAGGTCGTCGTGACCTCCGGAGCGACCGAGGCCCTGGCGGCGAGCCTGATCGCCCTGATCGAGCCCGGCGACGAGGTCGTGCTGTTCCAGCCGCTCTACGACGCCTATCTGCCGCTGGTGCTCCGCGCCGGCGGAGTGCCGCGCTTCGTCCGGCTGGCGCCTCCCGACTGGCGGATCGGCCGCGAGGCGCTGGCGCAGGCGTTCACCGAGCGGACCCGCCTCGTCCTGTTCAACAATCCGCACAATCCCTCCTCGCGGGTGTTCGACGCCGGGGAACTGGACGCGCTCGCCGAGGCCTGCCGCGCTCACGACTCGCTGATTCTGTCCGACGAGGTCTGGGAGCATGTCCTGTTCGACGGCCGCCGGCACGTGCCGATCGCCGCCCTTCCGGGAATGGCGGAGCGGACGGTCAAGGTCGGCTCGGCCGGCAAGATCTTCTCGCTGACCGGGTGGAAGGTGGGCTGGGTGGTGGCGCCGCCGCCGCTCGCCGAGGCGGTCGCCAAGGCCCACCAGTTCGTCACCTTCTCGACTCCGCCCAATCTGCAGAGCGCGGTCGCCTACGGCCTCGGCAAGCCGGTCGCGGAGGTCGAGCGGACCTGCGCCGCCTTCGCCGCCGCGCGCGACCGCCTGAGCGCGGGGCTGGAGGCTCAGGGCTATGCCGCTCTGCCGGCGGAGGGCACCTATTTCCTGTCGATCGATCTCGCCGCCTCGGGCATCGCGGCCCCGGACACGGTCTTTTGCGAGCGCGCGGTGACCGAGGCCGGGGTGGCGGCGATCCCGCTCTCGGCCTTCTACGCCGAGGATCCGGCGACCCATGTCGTCAGGCTGTGCTTCGCCAAGCAGGCGGAGACCCTCGACGCCGGCGTCGACCGGCTCGGCAAGGCGCGCGCGCTGTTCGCCTAGGCCTGTGCCGCGGCTCGGGCGCGGCTCTGGCCGGCGCCGGCCAGGCAAGCGCCCGAAACGCTCGTCGTCAGTTGCCCTGCGACTGCCTGCCGTTCTGGACCCGGTCGATGGCGAGCCGGTTCTGCGAGTTGAGCTCGTCCCATTGCGCCTTGGTGGCGCAGACCCGGCGGCGATTGAGGCGCGAGCCGAGCTCGGCCACCATCCGGCAGATCATCTTCTCTTCGCCGGGCTTTTCCTCGGAAGCGGTCGCCGCCGGCTGGGCGGCTGCCGCCACCGCGGCCGCGGACACCAGGGTGGCCGCCAGCATCAACGCCTTCTTCATCCTCGCCTCCCTCTCCGCGAACCTTCTCCATCGCCGATTTTAGCCTTGAAAGTCAATGCTTAACCGGCGCGGAAGGGGTCATCCCCCGCGCAGCCGCTCGTCGTCGCGATAGCGGCTCTCGATGAAGCGGTGCTGGGTCTCGAGGTCGAGATGGCGGTCTCGGCAGCATTGCTCGAGCAAATGGTCGAACTCGCGGGCGACCGTGCCGAGGCTTTCGGCGAAGCGGAGGCTGGCCTCGTCGCCCGGCGCCCGGGCGCTCGGCGGCAGCGCAAGATAGGCGTCGACCAGCCGCGGCAGATGCTCGCAGATCAGCCGCCGCGCCTCGCCCTCGAGCAGAGGATCGGCTTCGAGCCGACCGAGCTGCGGCTGGAGCTCGTGAAGCCTGGCGACGATCGAGTCGGCGGCCGCCAGGGCGCGGCCGGGCAGCTCCCGGCGGCGGTCGAGCAATCCGTCCGCAGCCCGGGCGGCGAGCTCGTCGAGGGGGACGGGAGCGGCCGCTCGGGCCTCGGTGGGGCGCCGCCGGGTCGGCCAGAACAAGGCCATGAACGCGATCAGGAAGACGGTCGGGATCGCGACCAGCCAGGTGAGAAGGCCGATCGGAGCGACGAACAGGCTGTAGCCGATCAAGGCGGCGAGAAGCCCGACGAGGAGCAGGCCCGAGCGCCTCAGCCGCCGGACCAGCTCGGCGAGCTTGCGCTGCGCGCGCCGCTTGTGCGCCTCGCGCGCGGCGCTCGAGCCGACGGTTCGAAGCACCAGGTCCTCGGCCTGGTAGAGGAGACGTTCGATCCCCATGCCCGTGCTCACTCGCTCCGGATGGCGCCGTCGCCGTCCTTGTAGCGGCTCTCGATGAATCGGCCCTTGCTCTCGAAGGCGGTAAGGTCCTCGTGAGCGAGCTTGCGGCCGAGATCGTCGAGCGCGGTCCTGGCGGCGTCGAGCCCGGCGATGAGCCGCTCGTCGACGGTCAGGCCCTCGCCGTCGCGCTCGTGGCGATAAGCGGGCGGGACCCGCTCATAGCGCTCGATCAGCTCGGGCAGGTGCTTGCCCATCAGCCGCCTTGCGTCCTGGGCCAGGGGATCGAGGATCGCGGTCTCGGCGAGCCGGCTCTCGAGCAGCGGCAGCTGAGCGCCGATCGCCTCGATCCGGCTGGCGGCCGGGGCGGGCAGGGCGCCTCGCTTGCGCATGAGGAGGTTGTCGAGCCGCTGGACCACGGCCTTGTTCGGCATGTCCTCCTTATATTCGACGATCGGCCTTTCGAGCGGCCAGACCGAGAACAGGATGACGGCGAGGAACATCAGAGCGGCGACGACGAACAGGCCGCCGATTCCGATCGGGCCGATGACCAGGCCGAAGGTGAGGGTGGCGGCGATGAGCACGCCGATCGCCATCCCGACATTGGCGAGCTTGCGCCCGGCCGCCGCCGCTCCGCGGGCGACGTAGCGGCGATGGCCGGCGCTCGACGGCGCGGTCCGGTCGATCCGGCCGAGGACCTCGTCGACCCGGGCGATCTGCTGCCGGACGGTGCGCGGCGGCTTCGTCACGTCAGCCTTCGAGCGCGGTCAGCGGCGACTCCGCCGACGCTCCGGCGAGCCGGTTCTGCTCGACCCCCTCGGCTCGGGCGATGTAGCCGCGGCTCTTCTCGACCTCCCGGGTGAGGGTGTCGACGGTCTGCTTCATCGTTCCGAGCGATTCGATCTTGAAGCGGTCGATCGTGTCCATCGTGTCGTAGATGTTCTGAAAGGCGCGCTGCAGGGTCTCCAGCGGGATGGTCGAGGAAGCGGCCTGCTTGTGGATCTCGCCCGACTGGGTCTTGAGCAGGGTGCCGGTGCTCTCGATCATGTTGGCGGTGGTGGTGTTGAGCGCGGTGATCTGCTCGAGGACGAGCTTCTGGTTGGTCAGCGCCTGGGCGACCGTCACCGCCGTTCGCAGCGCCGAGACCGTCGTCGTCGAGGCTCGGTCGACTCCCTTCACCAGCTCGACATTGTTCTTCTTGACCAGGTCGAGGGCGAGATAGCCCTGCACCGTCACCGCCATCTGGGTCAGAAGGTCGGTGGTGCGCTGGCGGGTGTAGAAGAGCGCGGTCTCGCGGATCGCCTTGGCCTTGGCCGGCTCGGTGGCGTCGAGCTCGTTGGCCTTGTCCTCGAGCTTGGCGTCGAGCGCCTTGGAGATGTGGATCATCTGCTCGAGCTTGCCCATCGTCTTCCACATCTGGGAGCGCTCGGTGTCGATCGCGGCATTGTCCTGGAGGAGCTCGTCCTTGCCCGAGGCGAGCGCGGCCAGGATCTTGGCGATGTGGGTCTGCGCGGACTGGTACTTCATGAAATAGCCGCGCATCCGGTTGCCGAAGGGGATGAAGCCGAACAGCCGCCGCGGCCGGCTGATGTTGCCGCGCGCGGGATCGAGCTCCTCGACGGTCTTGCGCAGCTGGGTGAGATCGGCGCCGATTCCGGTATCCGAGTTGATCGCCTTGACCGGGCGGTCGAGGAACCGGTTGGAATGCGACGCGGCTTCGGCGATCTCCTTGCGGCCCATCGTCGTCAGCTGGTCGACCTTCTTGCCGAATTCCGGCGAATTGGCGTCGAGCGCGACGAGCTCGGCGACGAACGTGTCGACCCGCTCCTCGAGCTGGCTCTTCTGCTCTTCCTTGAGCGGCACCAGGCCGGCGGCCTGCTCGGCGGTGACGGTCTGCAGCGGCTGCGGCGGATCGAGCGTCAGGGTCGACGCCGCGCTGGTCGCGGTCGCGGTTTCGGTCTGGGTGGCCATGGCGTTGCCAAGTCTCCTGTCGTTCGCTTCGAGATTGGGGCTTGCGAGGCCCCAGCGCAAGAGCGAAAGTGTATTACCACTATAACTCACCTGAAGCTTGCTTCATCGGGTCGTTGCGGCCATGATCGCCTAGAGCGATCAGGCGAGGGGAAGCAATGATGAACAGGTCCATGTTCCGAATCGCGGCGGCGGCGGTGGCGATCGCCGCCTTCTCGGCCCCGGCGGCGGCCCAGTATGAGAGCGACCCGTACGGCAAGGACGAGGCCGGATACGGCTATCCGGGCAAGGACGACGGCTACGACTCGCCGCCGCCGCCTCCGCCGGCGCCGGCCTACGAGGAGGAAGGGGAGGAATATCGCGGCCAGACCTGGCGCGGCGAGGACGGCCGAGTCCATTGCCGCCGCTCCGACGGAACGACCGGGCTCATCGTCGGGGCCGGCGCCGGCGCTTTGGTCGGGCGGGGCATCGACACGCGCGGCGAGCGGGCCACCGGCACCATCATCGGCGGAATCGCCGGAGCTCTGGCCGGCCGAGCCGTCGAGCGCAGCGCCACCCGCTGCCGCTAGAGCCGTCCCTCACCCCGGACTCGGTCCGGGGTCCATCTTCCTGCGGCGCGGGGGCCGCGAGGACCGCCGCTCAAGGCGGATGCCGGATCAAGTCCGGCATGGCGAGCCGGCCGGCGCGGCGGGCCGTAGAGGTGGGTGGATGCCGGATCAAGTCCGGCATGACGTCGTGGGGTCGGCCAGCCCACTCGCATCTCCTGTTGCTAATCCATTAGCATCGTGCTAACTGATTCGCATGGGAAAAGACCCCGGATCGGATCTCGGCAAGCGCGAGCGGCAGATCATGGAGATCGTCTATCGCCGCGGGCGCGCCACCGTCTCCGACGTCCTCGGCGAATTGCCCGACCCGCCCTCTTATTCCTCGGTTCGGGCGATGCTTCGCTACCTGGAGGAGAAGGGCCAGCTTCGCCACGAGGAGGAGGGGCCGCGCTACGTCTATCTGCCGACCGCGCCCGCCGACGAAGTGCGCGGATCGGCGCTCAGCCACGTCGTTCGGACCTTCTTCGACGGCTCGGTGAGCACCGCCGTCGCGGCGCTGCTGGAATCGAAGCCGCTGTCGCGCGAGGAGCATGAGCGGCTCTCCCGACTGCTCGACGAGGCGGTGGAAGCGGGAGACGAGGAATGAGCCTGACCGGCGGTCTCGTCGACCTGATGATCCGGTCGAGCCTGCTTCTGGCGACGGTCTGGATCGCGGCCGCCTGGGTGAGCAAGGCGCAAGGCTCCGCGGCGATGCGGCACATGGTCTGGCTGCTGGGCGTCGGCGCTCTCCTCCTCTTCCCTTTGGCGTCCGCGCTGCTGCCGCCTCTGCCTCTGCCCGTCCTTCCCGAGATCGCGGCCGCCGCGCCGCCCATCGAT
>DATMVG010000094.1:0-9082 GCA_035563315.1 Allosphingosinicella sp.
GACATTGGCGGCGGCCGCCGCGGCCTCGCCGACGGCCCGGCCCGCCTCGCGGGCGCGCTCGTCGGGAATCGAGGACATCGCCAGGCTATAGCTCTCCTCGAGCTGCGTGCGCTGGGCGGGATAATGGTGGATGAGAACCTGGTAGGCGGCGGTCGCCGCGGCCGCCTCTTGCGAGGCCGCGGGATCGGCGGCCGCCAGCGCCAGGTAGCTCTGATAGCGCCGGTCGATCGCGTTCACCGCTTCGAAGATGGCGAGCGCGGTGCGCGTCGTCGCCCGCGCCTGATCCGGAGTCTGCGGAGTCGCGGCGGCCTGCGAGGCGGCGCCCAGTCGGTTGGCCAGGTCCATCCATTCGCACACGGTGTCGGCCGAGGCCGGCGCGGCGAAGGCGGCGGCGGCCGCCACGGTGGCCAGCAAGTTCCTCATCGAGCGGCGCATCGCTTACCCTCCTGCTGTCGCGCGGGCTGCGCGGGTTCCTGGCTGCCGTGTTATTCGCCTAAGACACTCGTGACCATGATCCTCGGGCTCAAAGACGTGTCCTGAGGTTGCAGGTCAGGCGCGGACCGTCTCCGGCCGCGCCGGCGCTGTCGTCGCCCGCGCGCCTGGAGGCCGCCGCGCCCCGGCCCAGGCTTTCGCGAAGCGCAGCCGAAGGATCCAGAAGATCATCGCTCCGAGCACGGCGAGCGGCGGCACGAACAGCAAGGGCGATCCCTGGATGAGCTCGGGCATGACCTTCTGCTGGCCGAGGAAGAAGGAGAAGGCCGCGATCAGCAAGGCGGCGCACATCCGCCACAAATGGCGGGCGATGCGCTGGGCGCGCGAGAGGCGGCGGCGCAGGATGAAGCTGAGGTCGAGGGCCGCCGCCAGACCGGCGAGCAGAGCGAAGGGGACATGGAGGGCGGTGGGCAGCGAGTCCACGTGCCCGGTCGGGCTGGTCGCGCCCTGGACGGTGAAGCCGAGGAAGGCGGCCGCGCAGCCGAGCGCGGCGGCGAGCGCGAGCCGCTCGAAGCCTCCGGCGGTCGCGTCCCGGCGCCGCGCCGTCGCCCACGACGTCGCCACCAGATAGCAGGTGAACAGGCCGATCGCCGCCGTGCCCCGCTCCGGCCGGAGCATCGCCATCACCGCGCCGGCTCCGCCCATCACGAGCATCGCCCCGAAGAACGCCGTTCCCACTTGGGCGTGGACCGGCGAGCCCTTGCGCACCGAAAGCGCCGCTCCGCCGGCGAGCAGGGCCAGGCTCCCCGCCGCTACATGCACCATCGTCAAGGCGTTCATGACTTTTCCCTTTGGTTCGTCGCCGTCTTGGAGTATTACAGAAGCAACACACCCAGGCCATGACCGGGAGGACCAAAATCATGATCGCAGGTTGCATCGCGCGGATGAGGCAGGATTCCTGCCGCGGCTGCGACCGACGGGACGATTGCGCCTTCGTCTGGCCGGAGGCTCTCGGCTTCGCCTTGCGCGCCGCCCGCCCGTCGGCCGGGGCGGGGGAGTCGCCGCCGCGGCCGAGGAACCCGTTCATCGCCTTCCTCGGCGAGATCGCCAGGGCCGTCGATAACCGCTCGAAGCCGCGGCCGGATTCATTCCGCCGCGACGTCGAGCGGCAGGTCGAGCCGATGCTGGCCACGGGGTCGGTGGGGATCGACCAGGTCGCCCGAGCGCTCGGCTACAGCCGGCAGACGCTCTACCGCCGGCTCAAGGCCGAGGGGATCACGTTCGCTGCGCTGCTCGACGGCCTTCGCCGCCGGCTCGCCCTTAGGCTGGTCGTCGACCAGGGCCTTCCGGTCAAGGAAGCGGCCTATCGGCTCGGCTTTTCCGACCCCGCGGCCTTCTCCCGCGCCTTCAAGCGCTGGACCGGCAAGAGCCCCGGCGAGATGCGGGGGCGCGCGCACTGAACCGCTTCAGGCGCGCTCGCCGGGCCTGACCCCGACAGCGAGCAGCCACAACCCGGTGGCGATCTCCGCGAGGAAGATCGGCCCCCAGCCCGCCAGCCCGAACCGGGCGACGCTGTCCGGTGCGAGCAGCAGGGCGAAAGCGAAGGCCAGAGCCAGCGCCGAGGCCAGCAGGTCGAACCCGGCCAGCGGACGCGGAATGCCCCGCGACCTGTACAGCAGCCAGAAGAACAGGATCGAACCGACCGATGAGCAGATCATCGCGAAGTGAAAGGCGGTGTTGATCCCGGCCGTCAGCAGGCGGTCGAGCAGCTGCCGGACGGCGAGCTCGCCGGGGGCAAGGTAGTTGCCGAGCGCTGCGAACCAGATCAAGGTGCTCACCGCCATCAGCGCCGCCTCCACCGCCCGGCACAGCAGGGCGAGCAAGGCAAGCCGGGGGTCGACTCGACGCAGGACGACGTAGAGCGCCCAGGCCAGTCCGAGGATCGCGACGAAGCCGACGAGCAGGCCGGTCAGAGCCAGGCGCACCTGCGTCTCCGAGGCGGCGATGTTTTGGGCGGTCCGGGCAAAGTCGCCCGGCACGTCCAACCCGCCGAGGACGACGAGCGGCGCCACGTAGGCCGCCATTGCCGACAGGTAGAGGAAGCCCGCCGTCCTCGCGTGGAATTGAACGCTCTTCGCGCCGGCTTCGTCGTTCATTCCGCTCTCGCCTTCCTGACTCCTATCGCCAGCAGCCACAGCGCAAGGCCGCCCTCGGCGACCAGATTGGGCAGCAGGATCCACGGGAAAAGCGAGGAAGCGAACGGCAAGGCGAGGAAGCTCGCCAGGGCGTTGGTCCAGCTGCCGAGCCAGGCCAGGGCGAGCAGCGCCCCGAGCAGGCGCGGAAGCAGCCCCGACCTCAGGATGAGGATGGCGAGCACGAGCAGGTGAGCGCCGAACACGATTCCGGCGACCATGTAGCCGAGGCCGTGCGACCGCAGCGAAGCCATGGCGAGCGCCTGGCGCTGCTCGATTGCGAAGGAAGCGAGATAGGGGGCGTCGCCCAGCCAGGACAGGGCCTCGAGCAAATGGGCGAGGTTGACGATCATCGCCAGGCTCCCCGCCGTCCCGAGCAGGGCCGACGACAAGGCGAGCCGCGGGGAAGCCTCCCGAAAGAGGGCGTAGAGAAGGAAGGCGACCGCGGCATAGGCGCCGGCCGAGACCAGGTCGGCGACGAAGCCTAGGCGGAACAGCGATTCGGATGAAGCGATGTTCGCCGCCGTCGCCGCCGAGTCGCCGCGAACGATGAGGACCTCCCGAACGCCGACCTCGGCGAAAATCCCGGCCGCGATGACGAGAAGGTAGAGCCCGCCCGCCCATCTGGCCGAAGCCTGGGTCGCTGCCCGCGATGGGACTTCGGTCATGATTCTCTCCCGATGCCGAAGCCTTACGCGCTTTCGGCCGTCGCCGCATATGATCGTCGGCGCCGGAAAGCATGATCGCCGGTTGCAGCGAGTGGCTGTGGCGGAACGAATGTGATTGGTCAGTCCGGGTAGGAGACGGCCAATATCTCATAATCGCGCTCGCCGGACGGGAGCGCGACCTTGCGCACGTCGCCGGGCGCGGCGCCGCGTATCGCCCGGGCGATCGGCGAGTACCAGCTGATCCGGCCGGCCGCGGCATCGGCTTCGTCCTCTCCGACCAGGGTGACCGTCCGCTCGCGATCCTCGTCGTCGGCGAGGGTGACGGTGGCGCCGAACCATATTCGCGCGCGGTCTGGCTGGGCCGCGGGATCGGTCACCTTGGCCTCCTTCATCCGCCGCGACAGGAAATTGATCCGCCGGTCGATCTCGCGCAGCCGGCGCCGGCCATATTGGTAATCGGCATTCTCGGACCGGTCGCCGTTGGCCGCCGCCCAGGCGATCGTCTCGAGCAGGCGCGGCCGCTCGACCCCGAACAGGTCTTCATATTCCTCGCGCAGTCGGCGGTACCCGGCGGGGGTGATGTAATTGGGGCGGTCGGGCACGAGCCGGTCCTACGTCATTCCGGCCCGGACGGGAATTCGCGGCGGCCGCCGTCACCCTCCGCCGCGGCGGGCTCAGCGCGCCGGCCGCTGGCCTAGATAATAGGAGATCCGCCCCTGCGACCGGCTGCCCTGCGGGTTCACCGAATCGTAGACCATCGTGTTCTCGATGACCCGCTGCACGTAGTTGCGGGTCTCCGCGAACGGGATGTCCTCGATCCACTGAAGGACGTCGGCCCCGGGCCGGCGCGGGTCGCCGTTGCTCGCCACCCAGCGGTTCACATTGCCGCTGCCGGCATTGTAGGCCGCCGCGACCAGCACCGCATTGCCGCCCCAGCGCTCCATCAGCCCGGCCAGATGATGGCTCCCGAGCAGGATGTTGTAATTGGGATCCTCGGTCAGCCGCGAGACGCTGAAATCGACTCCGAGCCGCCGAGCCTCCTGCGCCGCCGTCGCCGGCATGAGCTGCATCATTCCGCGCGCTCCGGCCGAGCTCACCGCGCTTCGGTCGAACGAGCTTTCCTGGCGCATGATGCCGTGGGCGAAGGCCCAGTTGCTGCGATAGGCCGGCGGGATCCCGACCTCCGGGAAGGCGCCGCGCGAGTAGAAGCTGGCGCCGCTGCTGCGCGCCTCACGAGCCGCCCAGACGCCCATGTCGAGGCGACCGATCTGGCGGCCGAGCTCGCTTGCGATGGCGCGCTCGCGGTCGGTCTGCAGCTGCGCCGCGAGAGCCCGGATGAACAAGGTCTGGTTGGCTCGGTCGCCGACCATGCCGAGATAGCGCACCGCTTCGGCGAGCGGACGGCGAAGCAAAGCCGCTCGCTCGGCGGGGTCGGCGGGCGGCGCGGCGGCCGGCGGCGGCGGTCGGCGGCCGAGCCGCTCCATCGCGAGCTGGCCGTAAAACTGGTCGGGGCTCGAGGCGGCGAGCTCGAGCCAGGCGTTCGACTGCTGGGTCTGACCGGCCGCGGCGGCGGCCCGAGCCGCCCAGTAGAAGCCCTTGGCGCGGGTCTGCGGCGACTGGGCGGCGCGGCCGTAGCGCTCGAACATCCGAGCCGCGTCGACGGTCCGCCCGGTCCGCATCGCCGCCGATCCGGCGAGCCAGGTGAGGTTGGTATATTCGTCGCGCTCGCCATAGGACTGGCGGCTGACGTCGGTGCCGGCGGGGAAGATGTCGTCGACCTGGCTGGCGATCTGGTAGACCAGGGTCCACTGGCGGTCGTTGGCCGCCCCGCGCGCCATGGTGACCATCGTCTCCATGAACTTCTCGGCGTTGGCCGGCGGCGCGGCCAGCCGCCGGGGCCGGCCGAGCAGCTGGCGCGCGCCGAGCGGGTCGCCGTTGGTGCGAAGCCAGCTCGCCTTGTCGATCAACAGGCCGGGATCGCCTTCATGGCCCGGGCCGAGCGAGTCGACCCGGCCGCGAGCGTCGGCGGCACGGCTCTGCAGCGCCAGCCGCGCCGAGTAAAGCGGGCGCCGGGACGGCGAGCTCCACGCCAGCGCCCGCTGGGCGCTCTGGGTGTCGCCGTTGGCGAGCAGGACGTCCATGCGCCGGTCGTGGTCCTGAGGAGTCAGCGCTCCGCCGAAGGCGCCGAGCAGGCGCTGCTCGTCGGTCGCGGGCATCGCTCCGGCGTGCCAGGCGGCGCGGGCGGCGGTTCGGGCCTCGTCGGCGCGGCCGCTGGCGAGGAGGGCGAAAGCGTGGCGCGCATGACCCGATGCGGTGAGCGGCGGGAAGACGCTGAAATAGCGGATCACCTCGGCCGCCGAGCTCGAGGCCGGATCGATCTGGCGCTCCGCGGCGCGGCGCATCGCGCTCTCGCCCGGCCAGCCGCGATGGTTGAGCAGGAACGAGGCGTAGGAGGAAAAGGGCAGGTTGTCGCTCTGGCGAAGGCTGTTCCAGCGCGCCACGCTGGTCGCGATGGCGCTCGACGGCGCCGGCACCGGCTGGACGGCGGCGGCGACCGGGACCAGCGACGCCTGGCGGACCGCGGGCGCCGGGATCGGCGCGCCGAACCGCTCGGCGGAAGTTGCGGCGACCGCCGCCACGGACGCTCCCAGAAGGAGCAACAGGCCCGCTCTCTTATGCATGCTGGACAGAGTGACGCCCCCCTCCTTATCAGACCCTGAACATCCCCCGGAATGTCCGTCTAGGTCCGTCCCTATGGCAATGCCGGGTTGCGAGGTGAAGGAGGCGTGCATGTTTCGAGGGTCATTCCCGGCTCTGGTGACCCCATTTCGCGACGAAGCGTTTGACGAGGGCGCTTATCGGGATTTCGTCGTCTGGCAAATAAGCGAGGGAAGTCATGGGCTTGTGCCTTGCGGCACGACCGGCGAATCGGCCACGCTCGATGCCTCCGAGCATCGCCGGGCGGTCGCTGCCTGCGTCGAGCTGGCCGCGGGCCGGGTCCCGGTCATCGCCGGCTGCGGGGCCAACGACACCCGCCGGGCGATCGAGCTCAGCCGGGCGGCCAAGGCGGCCGGCGCCGACGCCGCCCTTCACGTGCCGCCTTATTACAACCGTCCCAACCAGGAGGGAGTCTACGCCCATCTCGCCGCCGTGGCGGAGGCCGTCGACCTGCCGATCGTCCTCTACAACGTGCCGTCGCGGACGATCACCGACATCGCCGTCGAGACGATGGCCCGGCTCGCCCGGATCGCCAACATCGTCGCCGTCAAGGACGCCACCGGGATCCTCTCCCGGGTCACTGCCCAGCGCCTCGCCTGCGGCAAGGATTTCGTCCAGCTGTCGGGCAATGACGACATGGCGCTGGGCTTCAACGCGATGGGCGGGCAGGGCTGCGTCTCGGTCACCGCCAATGTCGCGCCTCGCCTGTGCGCCGAATTCCAGAATGCTTGTCTTTCAGGTAATTGGGAGGAGGCATTGAGACTTCAGGACAGGCTCTATCCGCTCCACGCCGCCCTCTTCACCGACGCCTCGCCGGGTCCGGTCAAATATGCCGTCAACCGCCTTCGCCCCGATTTCCCCGCCGACCTGCGCCTGCCCATGACCCCGCCGGGCAAGGCCAGCCGCCGAGCCGTCGACGCCGCGCTCGACCATGCCGGGCTGGCCTGAGGCATTCGGAAGGTCTCGCAACGAGCCCTTCCTTGGCATACACTCGCTCGTCGATCAGTAGGACGGCCCCATGAGCAGCGGTAGCAGCAGCATCGATGTACTGGAGAACATTGTATCGAACGCGATACGCGGCGGCACTCTCGCCAAGGCGATACGGCAAGTCAGGGTGGAGCCCGACCTCGATGCGCAGGGCAATGAAATCCTTCGCGTGCTGATCGAAATGAAACGGCAACCGGACAATGCCGACGAGGAGTTGGAAAATCTTCTGGAGCGGATTGAGTCAGCGATTCTGGCGATCGACGATCGTTACCCGAGCGTGCGGTTCCTGGATGCCGCCTGATGGCCGAGTACGATACGCAGCTTTTGGAAGCCGCTCGGCTATTGGGTCGACGGAGGGGTCGGGGTAAGCTTTCGGCGGCTCGGATAAGGCGTAGTGTCTCAACCACTTATTACGCACTCTTCCATTTTCTCCTTGAAGAGGTCGGCAAGCGTGCGGTGGGAGCCGGCAACGCGCTGCGGGTTCGCCGGCGCATTCTCGCCAGGTCGGTCACTCATAAGGGCGCTCGAACGGCTCTGAACAAGGTGAGCGGGCCTGCCATCGAGCAATCCCTCCGGGATTTCTTTGGAGGGGCCGTAGCTGTGGCAGCGCCGCCGCTGTTCGAAGCAACTTCGCGCGCGTATTCGCGGACGCTCAAACCAAGCGGCTGGATGCCGATTACGATCTCAACAAGCCTCTGAGCGAGGAAGACGCGCGAGTGCTGTGGCGTCGCGTCAGGCGCGCGATCAGGGGCTGGCGGGGAGCCACTTCACGGGCAGACAGGGATTTCAAGCACGCTTTGTGCCTGCTCATTCTCTTGCATGGCAAGCTCAGGACCGAGGAGCCCTGAGCGTGTCGGCAGCGCCGCTTTCCCTAGCGCCATAATCCACCTATCCCGATCTTCATGGTCCGCCCCCGCCAGCCCGCGTTCGACAAGAAGAAGGTGGTCGCCGAGAACCGGCGGGCGCGCTTCGACTATGCGATCGAGGAGACCTACGAGGCCGGCATCGCCTTGACCGGAACCGAGGTGAAGAGCCTTCGCTTCGGCGAGGGCTCGATCGCCGAAAGCTATGCCGAGGTGAAGGACGGCGAGGCCTGGCTGATCAACGCCAACATCCCCGAATTCAGCCACGGCAACCGCTTCAACCACGAGCCCAAGCGGCCGCGCAAGCTGCTGCTCAGGGCCCGGGAGATCGAGAAGCTGTTCGGCGCCGTCGCCCGCCAGGGAATGACCCTGGTGCCGCTTTCCATCTATTTCAACGCGCGCGGCCGTGCCAAGGTCGAGCTCGCGCTGGCCAAGGGCCGCAAGCTCCACGACAAGCGCGACTATGAGAAGGAAAAGGACTGGAAGCGCGAGCAGGGCCGACTGCTCCGCCAGCACGGATAGGGATGGTCGAGCGGATCAGCCGGTGGATCGCGAAGAACGCGCCCAAGCGGGAGGAGCTGGCGAAGAGCCGCTGGCTCAGGCCGTTCGGCTCGCGGGTGATGAACAGCGAATTCTGGCGCTTCACCCGCCGCTCGGTGCCGCGCGGCGTCGCGGCGGGGCTGTTCGTCGGAGTCTTCCTGCTCGTCCCCGGAGTCCAGATCGTCGGCTCGGCCCTGCTCTCGATCCCGTTCCGGGCCAACATCCCGGTCGCCGCGGCGATGACCTTCCTGACCAATCCGGCGACCACCCCGTTCCTGATCCTGGCCTCGCTCGAGATCGGCAGCTTCCTCGGCTTCAGGACCGACATCGACAGCTTCTACGCGCTTCGCGACAGCGGCGCCGGCTTCGGCGAATGGCTGGCCTGGCTGTTCTCCGACGCGGCGCCGGCGCTGGTCAGCGGACTGTTCATCATCGGCGTCGCGGCGGCCTTCATCGGCTATTTCGTCGCGGTCGGGATCTGGCGCTGGTGGACGGCGCGCAAGTGGCGGCGCCGGGCGCTGCGCCGGCCGGAGGGGATTTGATGGCCTCGGCCGCGCCCGCGCGCCGGCGCGGCGAGCTCGCGCCTTTCCTGCTCGCCGCTCTCGCCTCCGCCGGCCTGCTGCTGTGGGCGGTCGGCGACGCCGTTTTCGCCGCCTCCTTCCTCGCCGCCCTGGTCGGGGCC
>DATMVG010000095.1:0-30045 GCA_035563315.1 Allosphingosinicella sp.
GCCGCCGACCGCGCCGGCGGCGAGCAGCGCGCCGCGATGGCGATCGACACCAGCCGCTGCACGGCGGTCGGCCGCGATCAGCAATGCACGAGCGGGCTCGACGTGATCGGGATCGGCTTCACCATCGCCCGCGCCGTCGGACAGGCCCTGCTCAATCGGGATTGACCCCGCCCTTCCGCCTGCGACCCGCGCTCGCGGTCGAGGACCGGGAGCTCAGCGCTTTTCCCCCGCAGGGAAAGGCGATCAGTAATCCACCTTCGGGAAGAAGTCCTTCCCTCGGCCTTGCGGAATCGTATCGAGCATGCCCCAGACGGGATCGATGAAGTCGAGCCCGCGATGATCCTGGTCGCGCTCGCTCGGGGCGAAGACCAGCTCGCTGCCCCAGAAGTGGCGGATCGTGCCGTTGTCGCGAACGAAGACGTTGAGCATGGGCTCGTCCCAATCCCTGCCTGCCTCATAGCCCCGCTCTTCGCGCATCGCTGGCGTGAGCGCGGCAGTGTCGCCGTAATAGTGGGCGTCGTAATCGTTGCCCGCGGTGGACAGGAGGGTGAGATGGCTCCAGCCGCGGCCATGCGCCCAGGCGGCGAGCCGGGCGATCGGCGACTTGGCGACCGCGTAGAGGGCCGCCCGCCGGGCCACGTGCCGTGCGGCGCCGTCGATGCAATCGAGCAGATGCGTGCAGCCGGGACAGGGTGAATCGCGCTCGGGACCGAACATGTAGCTGTAGAGGAGCAGGGTCTGGTGCTCGCCGAACAGCTCGGAGAGCTTGACCTTCTCCGGCCGCCAGGCCGGGCCGATGCGCTCGAAGACATAGTCTTGCGGCACTTCGCCGCCGGGCGGCAGCGCGCGGCGCATCTCGGCCACCGCCTCGGTCTGGCGGCGCAGCGCGATCTCGGCATCGAGGAGCGCGTTGCGCGCTTCGCGATAGGCGGGGCTTTCATTGGGAAAAGCCATTCGGGCGAAGTGGCCGCTCATGCCTCAGGCCTGCATCTGCTCTTCGCCGGCGAGCGCCGCCTCGATCGTGGCGATGTCGATCTTCCGCATCGTCATCATCGCCTCCATCGCCCGCTTGGCGGTGGCCCGGTCGGGATTGTTGACGGCCTCGAGCAGGACTCGAGGCGTGATCTGCCAGGAGAAGCCCCAGCGGTCCTTGCACCATCCGCACGCGCTCTCCGCGCCGCCATTCTCGACGATCGCCTTCCAATAGCGGTCGGTCTCCTCCTGGTCGTCGGTCAGGACCATGAAGCTGACCGCCTCGTCGGGCGTGAATTCGGGGCCGCCGTTGAGGCCGACGAAGGACTGGCCGAGGACGGTGAACTCGACGGTCAGCTCATCCCCCTGAGCGCCGCCGGGATAGTCGGAGGGCGAATCGTGGACCGGGCCGACATGGCTGTCCGGGAAGGTCCGCGCATAGAATTCGGCCGCCTCGCGGGCCTTGCCGTGGTCGAACCACAAGCAGGTGACGATCTTGTTTCCGGTCATTTGTTTCCCTCCTCGAGGAAGCCGCGGAACGGGCGCCATGCGCGCCCCGACCGCCGACGCTGATGGTGGGGCGAGAGGCTCTAGCCTCCTGCCCGCCGGAGCAGGTTCAGGCCGGCTCGCGCTCCGCCGCCGGCCGGGCCGCTTCGGCGGCCGTGTCGACGATCGGAGTGAAGCCGCCCCAGAACATGCGCATGCCGTCGAACGGCATCGTGCCGTGGTCGGGCTTCATCCGCTCGTCGGCCATGACCTTCTGCCAGCCGGCGACGCGCGCCTCCTTCGACGGCCACTCGACCCAGGAGAAGACCACCGCCTCGCCGTCTTGAGCCTTCACCGCCCGGCGATAGTCGGTCACCTTTCCGTCGGGGACGTCGTCGCCCCACGCCTCGACGACTCGAACCGCGCCATGCTCCCGGAAGATGCCGGCGGCCTTTTGCGCCATCGCCCGATAGGCCTCCTTGTTCTCGGGGGGCACCGGCACGATGAAGCCGTCGACATAGCCGCCCTGGCTGCTGCCTTCCTCGACGATCGCGTCGAAGCCGGCGAAGATCATGCGCTGGCCGTCGAACGGCATGTCCGCGCCCATCTCCTTCATGCGCGGATCCGACATCATGGTCGCATTGGCCCGGTCGTACGCCTCGCGGGAGGGATATTCGAACCAGGAGAAGACGACGGTCTCGTCATCCCTGGCCTGCACCGCGCCCTTGAAGTCGGTGACCTTGCCGTCGGGCACGTCGTCGCCCCACGCCTCGACCATTCGGGTCGCTCCGAACTCCCTGAACAACGGCGCGGCGCCGGCGGCGTGGCGGCGATATTCCTCCTTGCGCGCGGCGGGGACCGCGAGGACGAATCCTTGAACGTAGGTCATCTTCTCTCTCTCCTTGGCTGAGACGGGTCAGGCGTGGGCGGCCTGCGGTTGCGGCGGCGCCGTCGCGGTCCTTGCGGCCTCGAGGTCCATCCACATCGGCTCCCAGATGTGGCCGTCGAGATCCTCGAAGCTGCGTCCGTACATGAAGCCGTGATCCTGCGGCTCGCGCGGCTCGCGGCCGCCGGCGGCGATGGCCTTTCCGGTGATCTCGTCGACGGCCTCGCGACTGTCGGCGGAAACGCAGATCAGCACCTCGCTGGTCGCGTGCGCGTCGGCGATCCGCTTGGGCGTGAACTGCCGGAACTTGGCGTGGGTCAGAAGCATGACGTGGATGACGTCCGACATCACCATGCAGGCGGCGGTCTCGTCGGTGAACTGCGGATTGTTGGTCGCTCCGATCGCCTCGTAGAAGGCGATGGCCGCGGGCAGGTCGGCGACCGGCAGGTTCACGAAGATCAGCTTCGACATTCTCCCCTCCTTCAAACCTGGATCAGCGAATCGGAATTTGACGCTGATGCTCCCTCCTGTTATAAATTGCAACTATGAAGTTAGAAAATATAACCGAGTCGCGAACCGCCGTTCCCCGCCGGCGATACGACGATGCCTGCGGCACCGCCCACGCCCTCGACCTGATCGGCGAACGCTGGGCGCTCCTGGTCCTGCGCGAGCTTATGCTCGGTCCGAAGCGGTTCAGCGATCTTCGCGCCGACCTGCCCGGAATCAGCGCCAACGTGCTGACCCAGCGGCTCGAGGGGCTGGAAGCGTCGGGCCTGGTCGTGCGGCGGCGGCTCCCCCCGCCGGCGCCGGCGCAGGTCTACGATCTCACCGAGTGGGGCCGGGAGGCGGAGCCGATCATCCTCTCGCTCGGGCGCTGGGCGGCGCGCTCGCCGGCTCACGACCCGACGCTTCCGCTCTCGGGAACCTCGCTGATGCTCTCCTTCAGGACCATGTTCGACGCCGGCCGGGCGGAGGGCCTGGAGGCGCTGATCGGCTTTCGGATCGGCGCCGAGACCTTCGTCGCCAGGATCGGCGGCGGCCGCATCGAGACGGCGCGCGGCGACCCGGCCGGCGCCGACCTCGTCCTCACCGGAGCGGCCACCGCGATCGCCGGCTTGGTCTATGGCGGGGCGTCGCTCGAGCTCCTGGAAGCGCAGGGCGACCTCGAAGCCGCGGGCGACCGCGCTCTGGCGCGGCGCTTCGCCGGCTTGTTCCCGCTGCCGGCAAAGGTCGGGTCGCCAAATTAGGCGACGCTCCTCCGGCGGCCCGGCTTCAGCCGGACAGGCGCGCGCTCTCGACGATCCGCTCGAATTCGGGAAGCGCCGCCGGGAAATAATGCATCCGGGCCGCGTCGAACAGGATCAGGTAGAAGCGCTCGTCGATGACCGCGCCGACCGCCCGGCCGCGCCGCTCGATCTCGTTGACGTCGAGATGGTCGTAGTCGAACTGGAAGCCGGGGCGGCCGAGGAAGGTGCGCGGCTGCAGACCGGTCATCTCGAAGCGGACCGAGCCGGCGCGGATCCGGTAGAAGGTCTCGATCATCGAGGCGATCTCGGGCGGCGACATGTCGGCCCGAAAGCGCGGCACCTGGCGCTCGGCGCGGCGGCGCTGGCGGACGATCGCCTTGCCGCTCTCGACTCCGCCGATGAAGGAGAGGCTGTCGAGCAGCGGCCCGTTCAGGGTCCAGTTCTCCTCGCGCGCAATGTCGCCGTAGGAGCGCCGCGCCTGGTTCCAGGGCAGGGTCGGAGTCACCGTCATCCGGCCCCCGGCGACGCTCTCGGGCCCCGGCCGGACCAGCCCGTAGCGGCCCGGACCGAGGCCGAAGCCGTTGCCGCCGGCGCAGCCCGCGACGAGGGCGGCCGCGGCCAGGGCGCCCAGGATCCTGCTTCGCGCCATCCCTCTTTCTCCTATTGCTGAAGCGAGTAGCGGACCATCGCCGCGTCCGGAGCGTCCGGGGCGGCGGCGAGGTAGCGGCCGAGCGCGGCGCGGCCCTCCTCGCGCCTCCCGGCGCGGAGCAGTCCGTAGCCGTGCGCCCGCCATGCCTCGGCCGGCGCGTCGGGATAGGCGACCGCCATCGCATAGCTTCTTGCCGCATGATCGCCGTCGCCGGGCCGCCCGCGCAGCCGCCAGGCTTCGCCCTCATAATAGCGCAGCAGTCCGTTCCAGCCGTCCTCGGCGAGATTGTGAACGATGTAGAGGCTCGCCCCCGGGTCGTTGAGCTTGACCTGGTCGTCGAGCAGCAGCGGCCGGTGCGCCGCGATCGCCGCCAGGTAGCGCTCGCGGCCGCGGTCGTAGTGGCGCCCGGTGGCCCGGACCTCCTCGGCCGAGAGGCCGAGGTCGCGCATCCGCGATTCCGGCGCGGGATGGGTGGCGAGAAGCGACTGGTCGCGCCGCCGGCGGCGTCGCATCGCCGCGCTCGCGTCGAGCTCGCCGATCAGCTGCCGCCACACCGCTGGCATCGCCGCCGGGTCGTAGCCGCTCTCGGCGATCAGCCGAACGCCCATCGCGTCGGCCTCGGCCTCGAGCTCGCGGCTATAGGCGGCGAGGGTCAGCATCGTGCCCATTCCGGCGAGCCTGACCCAGTCGCCGAGATAGGTGCCGGCGACTCCGCCCCCGAGCCCCGCACCCATCGCCAGGATGGTGAAGAAGTCGGTCCGCCGCTTGAGGTCGCGCCAGCGCCGGGCATGGTGGCGGCGCAGGAAATGCCCCGCTTCGTGGGCGAGGACTCCGGCCAGCTGCGCCTCGTCGCGCATCCGGGTCAGCAGCCCCGAAAAGACGACCATGAAGCCGGTCGGCGCCATGAAGGCGTTGAATTCCGGCACCCGGGCCAAATAAATTCGCAGGTCGCCGGCGGCGGGGCCGCCGACCCGCTCGACGAGCCCGGCGAGATAGGCGACCAGCGCCGGATCCCGGATCAGCAGGTTGGAGCCCGCCACCTCCTGCTCGAACCTCTCATATTGCTGCCACATGCCGAGCTCGTCTTCCTCGCTCGGCCGGTAGCCGGGGCCGACCAGCGGCTGCATGTCGGCCGGCCGGACTCGCGCGGCGGCGGGCACGATCCCGGCGCAGCAGGCGCAGCCGAGGCCGGCGAGGATCGCGCGGCGGGTCGGCTCATGGGTCATTGCCTCTGCTGCTCGCGCACGAGCCGGCCGGCGCGCATCCGGCCGATCAGCCGCTCGACCATCTCGGCGGCGCCTTCGCGCGTCCGGATGTCGCCGAAGCGGACGCCCGGCAGCAGGCTGCTGGTCTGGAGCAGGTTGAACCACACCACCTCGCCGGTCCGAAGGTCGACGAGCGAGGCGTAGGCGCCCTGGCCGCCGCCGCCCTGCGGAGCGCAAAAGCCGATCAGGCAGCCGGCGATTCCGAGCGCCTGGATGGCGGTCCGGCCGGTCGAGGCGAAGCTGTCCTCGGCGTGCAGGAAGAGGGCATAGTCCATGCCGGTGGCTCGGCCGAAGGCGACCGCGTCCTCGCCGAGCGTCCAGTCGATTCCTCGGCGGCGCTTGGTCGGCAGGTTGGCGCCCATATAGCGGTGAAGAACGATCGAGCTGCCGACGGCGGCGAACAGCCGCTCGAGATCGGCGACGGTCTCGGCCGGCATGCCGTTCACGCCTTCCCGGGTTTCGAGGATCATGGTGCGGCCGCCGCGGCCCGCCTGCTGCTGGCGCAGGGCCTCGAGCAGATGGGCCCGCGCCTGCTCGGTCCAGTCGGCGCGCGGCTCGACCAGGCCGCCGGTGGTGACGATTCCGACCTGGACGTTCGGCCGCATCACGACCAGGTCATAATCGCCCTGCGGCGGACTGAATTCGAGGTCGGCATATTGGCGGGTCTGGACGCAGCCGGAGAGCGCGACCGCGGCGATGAAGGCCAGGATGATCTGCTGCCGTCCCACGAAACCCCTCCTGATGAGCGGCCCGAGGCTAGCGACTATCCTCGAAAAGTCCAAGCAGAAGATTGACTTAGCCGCCCGCAACAAAGCGGCCCGAGCATCAGCCGAAGAGCCAGTGGCCGAGCAGCCGGTCGAAGGGGAAGGTGAAGATTCCGGCGATGAGCAGAGCGCCGGTGACCATGCCGCGAACGGCGCTGCGGTGGTGGCGGTGGCGGTGGGTGCGCGCGGTCCAGACGATCAGCGGCACCTGGATCAGGGTCCAGGCGGAGAGGATGTGAATGAGGCTCATCGAGCCGCCGTTGATTCCCCTTATCCCGAAGGTGAAGGCGGCGGTGAGCGCCATCGCGCTCGCCCACAGCCAACCCAGCCGGCGGTGCAGTCGGTCGCCCCGCCGTCTGAGCAGCATCACCGGGGTCAGCGCGACGGCGAGAAGGATGGTTGCGATATGCGCCCAGACGAAGGCCGGCACCTCGCCCCATTCCGCCCTTCCTTTCCACAAGGCGGCGAGCACCGTCGCGAGCAGGAGCAACGAAGCGAGCGAAAGGAAGCGGTCGAACAGGTCCGGCGCCAGGCTGATCTTGGCGCGCCGCGGCGCGGCGTCGACGATGCTGGCCATGGCACCCTCCCCCTGCGGCGAGGATAAGCGCACGGCGCGTGAGCGGCAAGCTCGCCCATTCCGCTCGGCGACGGCCGGCTTCGGCGAGCCTCCCTTTCAGCGGCCGGCCCATTTCTGCTATCAGCGCGTCGACATCCGTCCGGCGGCGCCCATATGCGCTGCCCGCCAGGACAAGGGAGACACGCCGATGACCGAAGCCATGTGGAGCATAGAGGGCCGCGAGTTCGTTCACTGCAATTGCGCTTACGGCTGCCCCTGCCAGTTCAACGCGCTTCCGACGAACGGCGATTGCCGGGCGGTGGCCGCGATCGAGATCGAGCGGGGCTGGCACGGGGAGACCCGCCTCGACGGCCTTCGGTTCGGCATGATCGTCGCATGGCCGGGGCCGATCCACGAAGGCGGCGGCGAGGTGGTTCCGATCGTCGACGAGCGCGCCGACGCGGCTCAGCGCGACGCCTTGCTGCGGATCATGAGCGGGCTCGATACCGAGCCGGGCGCGACCTTCTTCCAGGTCTTCTCGACGACCTTCGTCAAGGTCCACGACCCGGTCTTCGCCCCGATCGACCTCGAGGTCGACGTCGATGCCCGGTCCGCCCGCCTGCGCGTCCCCGGATGGGTGGAGGCGCGCGGCGAGCCGCTGCGCAACCCGATCACCGGTGAGGAGCACCGCGCGCGGATCAACCTGCCCCAGGGCTTCGAATATGACACCGCCGAAATCGGCCGCGGCTGGGCCGAGACCGAAGGTCCGGTGCCGGTGTCGCTCGCCGACTCGCACGCCCAGTTCGCGAGGCTGCACATCACCGATACCGGTGTGATCCACCAGGGGTGAGCCTGGCGGCCCCCGGCAGCCCGCCCGCTCTCCCGCGGGACGAGGCGCGGGCCCCGGGGGCGGCATTGCCGGCCCCCGCCCGGCGGCTGAGCGGGCCGGATCTCATTGTCCTGGCCTGCCTCGCCGCCGCGGTCGCCCTCGCCTGGCTGTGGCTCTCCCGGCAGGCCGGAGCGGATCATGGGATGCCGATGCCGGCGACCGGGGCGAGCGGCGATGCCGTCTGGTCCGCTTCCTACCTTGCGCCGACCTTCCTGATGTGGGCGCTGATGATGGTCGCGATGATGCTGCCTTCGGCGATTCCGATGATCCTGCTTCACGCGCGCGTGGCCCGCCCCCGCGGGCGTCGCGGCGGCTGGGCCGAGACGATTCTGTTCGCGCTGACCTATGTCGCCGTCTGGACCTTTTTCTCCGCCGCGGCGGCCCTCGCCCAGGCGTCCCTGGTTGCCGCCGGCCTGCTGTCGGCGCTGGCCTTGTCGGTGGGCGACACCGCCGTGGCGGCGGCCCTGCTCGCGGCGGCGGCGCTGTATCAGTTCAGCTCCGCCAAGCGCGTCTGCCTCGATCAGTGCCGCTCGCCGCTGTTCTTCATCCTGCGCCTGTGGCGCCCCGGCCTGCGCGGGTCGCTTCGGCTCGGGCTCAGGCACGGGCTCTATTGCCTCGGCTGCTGCTGGATGCTGATGCTGCTTCTGTTCGTCGGCGGAGTGATGAACCTGGCCTGGGTCGCGATGCTCGCCGCGATCGTGCTCGCCGAGAAATACGCCCCTCCGGCGTGGCGGATGAACCGGGTGATCGGCGCGGCCCTGCTGGCCGGCGCTGTCGGGTTGGCGGCGTCCGGCTGAGCGGGCTCAGCCGTCGAGGGTGAAGCCTATCCTCAGGGTCACCTGATAATGGCCGACGCGGCCGTTCTCGACATGGCCGCGGGTGTTGACCACCTCGAACCAGCGTATCTCGCGCAGAGTCTCCGAAGCGCGGTTGATGGCACAGTCGATCGCCCCCTCGATGCTGTCGGGCGAGCTGCCGACGATCTCGACGATCTTGTAGACATGGTCGCTCATGGCGCCTCCTTCCGGTCCAACAAAGCTTGCGCGGCGGCGTTCCGTCGATAGGCTGCCGCGCTACGTCGAAAATTCTCCCCGCCGGTCGCTTGGGAGGACCGAAGGAGCCCTCATGCGCATCATCCTCGCCGCCGCCCTCCTCGCCCTGGCCGCGCCCGCGGCCGCCGCGCCGGCCGACGACTTCCGCGCCTTGCTCGACGAGCATTATCAATGGCTGCTGCGCGAGAACCCGACCGAGGCCACCGCGCTCGGCGTGCGCGACCATGACGACCGCATCCGCGATCTCTCGCCTCAAGCGCGCGAACGCCGGGTGCGCGAGGCTCAGGCCTTCCTCGACCGGCTCGAGCGCATCCCCGCCGACCAGCTCGGCGCCGCCGACCGGGTCAATCGCGGAATCCTTCGGCGGACCCTCGCCGAGACGGTGGAGGAATGGCGCTTCGGCCAGCGCGACATGCTGTTCACCACTTATTATGGCTGGCACCAGGGCTTTGCCGGCCTCGCCCGCAACCTTCCCTTCCGCACCCGCGCCGATTTCGAAAGCTACCTGGCTCGGATCGAGCAATATCCCCGGCTCAACGACCAGGCGCTGGCGATCACCGCCGAGGCGGTGCGCGGCGGCTACGTCCTGCCCTGCTCGGTCCTCGACGGCTACGAACGCACCATTGCCGGCGTCATCGCCGAGGACCCCGCCCGCTCGCGCTTCTACGAACCGTTCGCCGGGAGCCGCCCGACCGCGATCCCCGAGGCCGAATGGACGGCCCTGCAGGCCCGTGCCCAGAGGATCGTCGCGGAGGTGATCAACCCCGCCTACCGGCGCCACCTCGATTTCTACACCAACGACTATCTGCCCAGCTGCGCGCGAAGCGACAGCATCTCGGCCCAGCGCGGCGGCGCCGAATATTACGCCTTCCAGGTCCGGGCCAACACCACCACCGACCTCACCCCGCGGCAGATCCACGATATCGGCATGGGCGAGGTGACGCGCATCCGCGCCGAGATGGACTCGGTCGCGCGCGAGGCCGGCTTCGCCACCCGCGTCGACTACATCCGGGACCTGCGCACCAACCCGCGCTACTACGTCACCGACGCCGAGGAGCTGATGCGCGAGGCGGCGCGCGTCACCAAGGAGATTGACGGCCACCTGCCGAGGCTGTTCGGGACGCTTCCGCGCCTGCCCTACGGCCTTCGCGAGATACCGGCCGAGATCGCCGAAGGAACGACCACCGCTTATTACAGCCAGGGCAGCCCGGAGAGCGGCATCGCCGGCACCTATTATGTCAACACCTCCAAGCTCGACCAGCGGCCCTTGTGGGAGGTGCCGGCGCTTAGCCTTCACGAGGCCGTTCCCGGCCACCACCTCCAGATCGCGCTCCAGCAGGAGATGGACATCGCCCCGTTCCGCCGCAACTTCACCAGCTTCACCGCCTTCACCGAGGGCTGGGCCCTCTATGCCGAGAGCCTCGGGCGCGACATGGGCCTGTACGACACGCCCGAGCGGCGGATGGGCGAGCTTTCCTACCAGATGTGGCGCGCGGCGCGGCTCGTGGTCGACACCGGAATCCACGCCTTCGGCTGGGACAAGGCGCGCGCCGTCCAGTTCATGCGCGACAACACCGCGCTGACCGAGGGCAATATCGAGGCCGAGGTCAACCGCTACATCAGCTGGCCGGGCCAGGCGCTCGGCTACATGATCGGCCGGCTCAAGATTCTCGAGCTCAGGCGCCGCGCCGAGCAGGCGCTCGGCGCCCGCTTCGACGTCCGCCGCTTCCACGACGCGGTGCTTCGCAACGGCTCGGTGCCGCTCGACGTGCTCGAAAGCCAGATCGACGAATGGATCGCCGCCGAGCGCGCGCGCTCTTGAGAAGGGGGACAATATGCGCCGACTGATCATCGCCGTCCTCCTCGCCACCGCCGCGCCCGCGGCCGCTGCTCCGGCGGACGACCTTCGCGCCCTCCTCGACGAGCATTGGGCCTGGTTCCTGCGCGAGAATCCGATCTACGCCTCGGCGCTCGGGAGCCGCGACCATGACGGGCTGATCGGCGACATCAGCCTCGAGTCGGCCGACCGCCAGGCGCTCGAGGCGCAGGCCCTGCTCGACCGGCTGAACGCCATCCCCGCCGAAGGCCTCGGCGAAGCCGACCGGATCAACCAGGCGCTGCTTCGCCGCAACCTCGCCGAGCAGATCGAGGCCAACCGCTTCGGCCAGCGCATGATCCTCTTCTCCAACCGGGGCGGCTGGCACCAGGGCTTCGCCGGCATGGCCGGCTTCGTCCCGTTCCGCGACCGGGCCGACTATGAGAGCTACCTGACCCGGCTCGAACAATATCCGCGGGTCAACCAAGAGGCGATCCGGATCACCCGCCGCGCGGTCGCCGAGGGCTACAACCTGCCCTGCGAGGCGATGGCGGGCCACGAGAGCACGATCCTCGGGGTCATCGCCGACGACCCGGCCCGCTCGCGCTTCTACGAACCCTTCACCCGCGCCCGGCCCGCCGGCATGTCGGAGGCCGACTGGACGGCGATGCAGCAGCGAGCCCGGACCGTCATCACCGCCACCCTCTATCTCGAATATCGCCGCCACCACCAATTCTACACCGCCGAGGTGGCGCCGCGCTGCCTTCGGGAGGTCGGAGTCTCGGCCCAGCCCAACGGCGCCGATTTCTACGCCTTCAGGATCCGCCAGCACACCACCACCGACATGACCGCCCGGCAGATCCACGATCTCGGCCTGAGCGAGGTCGCCCGGATCCGGGCCGAGATGGAGCAGGTCGCGCGCCGCGCCGGCTTCCCCTCGCGCGAGGCCTATATCGCCGACCTGCGCACCAACCCGGTCCATTATCCGCGCACCGGCGAGGAGCTGATGCGCGAGGTGGCGCGCCTGACCAAGCGCATCGACGGCCACATGCCGAGCCTGTTCGCGACCTTGCCGCGCCTCCCCTACACGATCCGCGAGATCCCGTCCGAGATCGCCGAAGGGACGACCACCGCTTACTACAATCAGGGCTCGCTCGAGGCCGGCAATCCCGGCATCTACTTCGTCAACACCTCGAAGCTCGACCAGCGGCCCTTGTGGGAGATGCCGGCGCTCACCGTCCACGAGGCGGTGCCCGGCCACCACCAGCAGATCGCGCTCCAGCAGGAGCTCGACCTTCCGAATTTCCGCCGCCACGCCACCTTCTTCACCGCCTTCGTCGAGGGCTGGGGCCTCTATTCGGAGCGGCTCGGAATCGAGATGGGCCTCTACGACACGCCGGCGCGCGACATGGGCCGGCTCTCCTACGAGATGTGGCGGGCGGCCCGGCTCGTCGTCGACACCGGCCTCCACGCCTTCGGCTGGCCCAAGCAGCGCGCCATACAGTTCATGCTCGACAACACCGCTCTGTCGCCGGCCAATATCGAGGCCGAGGTCAACCGCTACATCGCCGATCCCGGCCAGGCGCTCGCCTACAAGATCGGCGAATTGAGGATCCGGGCCCTTCGCGAGCGCGCCGAGCGGACGCTCGGCGAGCGCTTCGACCTGAGGCGCTTCCACGACGCCGTGCTGAGGAACGGGGCGGTCCCGCTCGACGTGCTCGAGACCCAGGTCGACGCCTGGATCGCCGCCGAGCGCTTGCCCGCCTGAGCCTTGCCGCGGCCTATTTGAAGTAGCTCGTCGTCCGCACCGGCGGGAGGGGTTGCTTTTCCGGCCTGATCCGCGGCGGCGCCCGCATCGCGGCGCGCTCGGCCGCCTCGGCGCCGTGGCTGGCGAGCTTGACGTAGGCGCCGTGCGCCCGCTTCAGCCGGAGCCGCTCGCTCTCGCTCTTCGCCTCGGCGAGCTGGGCGAGCGCGTCGTCGGCCTTCGCCTGATATTCCTCGGGCGTCGTCGTCATCGGATCGGTCCTTTCTCGGGGGAGCCGGGGCCTGTCCCCGGACTTGCCTCCAGCGATGGGCGCTTTGCCCCGCAAAAGCAAACGATCTCCCGGCTCTCCCGATCGCTCCGAATCGGACTGGATCGACGACTGGGGCCGGGTCGTCCCTCCGCTCCCGGCGGCGATCCGAACGGCGGCGGCGAGGCTCCCGCCGAGAGCCGATCTGGACGTGCCCGCGGACCCGACGCGGGCCCGGTTCGCGCCTTGTCAAACAGGAGTGATGCGCATACCTAATGCGTATGCCCCGGCAGTCCTCCCACACGCCTGCGCGCCGCACATCGCCTCGCCGTGCCGCCAACGTGACGGTCAGGCCGGAATATGTGACGGAGGCGCGGGAGCTCGGGATCAATCTGTCGGAGGCGTTCGAGCGCGGCCTGACCGAAGCCATAGCCAGGGCACGCGCCGAGCGCTGGATGGAGGAGAATCGCGAGGCGCTCGACAGCTATAACCGGTTCGTCGAGCGCGACGGCCTCCCGCTCGAAGATCTGCGCCTGTTCTGAGATGGCCCGGTTCGGCGTTTACCGGCTTGCCGATCGCCCCGGTCTCGTCCTCGACTGCCAGGCGGACCTGCTCGACCACCTCGACAGCCGGTTCGTGGTTCCCCTTGTCCCGCGCGCCAAGGCGCCGGCGCCGGCGCGGCGGCTCAACCCGGTCTTCGAGATCGGCGGCGCGCAATACGTCATGCTCACCCAATCGGCGGCCGCCGTGCGCAAGCGAGATCTGGGCGATGAGGTCGCATCGCTCGCTTCGCGCGGCCACGAGGTCATGGACGCGCTCGACTTCCTCCTGACAGGGGTCTGACCGCGACCGCCCGGCAGTGCGAAGTCGGGGGACGGCGCGCCCGGAAGGCCGGAGCCTGCAAAGCCGGGCTCCGCCGGGATCAAAGGCCGGGATAGGCCGCCGCCAGCCGCCGCGCATCCTCCCGGATCGCGGCGAGGCAGGCGGCCGCGCCGGCGAGCGTCCCAAGCTCATGCTCCATCGCGAGGTCGATCTTGATGGCGAGCGCGCGAAGGTCCGGCGCCGGCGTGCGCAGCAGCCGCCGAAGCGCGTCGCAAAGCGAGTCGAGCCGCTCGCCATATTCGTCCTCGTCGTCGCCGGGCCAGGCCTCCGCCTCCTCGACGTCCGCCTCGGCCGCCAGATAGAGGTCCAGCGCCTCCCGCCACGCCCGATCCTCCCTGGGACGGGGAGGGGGACCGCGCCGCGAAGCGGCGGGGTGGAGGGGGCCCGGAGCCGCCCTCGCCTCTCCCCCGCTCATCCCCAGGAGGGACCGAGCCCGGCGAGGGCCCGTCCCGAAGGAGAAGGACGAGAAGGACAAGGCCACCGCCGTGCCTAGCAGCGCGCGGCGCGACGGGTTATGCTGCCCAGCAGCCATCCTTCGCCTCCTTGCGGGCAGGCGCGCGGTTGGTCAGAGCCGGACGAGGCGGGCGCCTCGCTCCGATTCGAATAGTCGTTAACGTATAATCAGGGGCAGCGCAATACCCGTTAACGAAAAAAGAGGCCGAGGGCGCCCGAAGACCGGCATCCAACCCGCGGTCGGAGTCCGCCTCTACCCCGACCTCGAAGCCGCCCTCGACGCCTGGATCGCGAAGCAACCGGACCCGAGGCCGTCGCGGCCCGAGGCGATCAGACGGATTTTGCGGGAGGCGCTACTGGGCTAGCTTGCGTTACCTCCCATGGGCGCTAATTTCGCTGCATGTATTTGCGGGCCAAGATTTTGGATGATCTCCTGATCCAAGTATTTCAGGTGCTTTTGGAAAAGGGTAACCCTTCAGAAGCTTCTCGCGGGCGTAATTTGGAGTTGATAGGTGTCCTGCTTGAACTAGAGAATCCCAGGGCCAGGCTTAGCAGGAGCGAGATTAAGGGGCGCCCATTCAGCTGCATCGGTGAATTTCTCTGGTATCTATCCGGAAGCAATCAGCTGGAATTCATCGAACGATATGTACCGGATTACGCCGACGATGCTGAGGAGGACGGCACTCTTCATGGTGCCTATGGTCCACGCCTTTATGACATGGACGGCCAGGACCAGGTAGCTAATGTCGTTCGCATTCTTCGGGAGGGCAAGCGAACCACAAGGCGTGCAGTCATACAGCTTTACTCGGCTAGTGACATCGCCCAGCGATATAATGAAATTCCTTGCACGACTACGATTCAATTCCTTCTTCGGGAGGAACGACTTCATTCTTGCGTCTCGATGCGATCGAATGATGCATTCAGAGGTCTACCCCACGACGCCTTCTGCTTTACGATGCTTCAGGAATTGATTGCGCGCGATCTGGATGTCGAACTGGGCACATATAAGCACTTTGTCGGAAGCCTCCACCTGTACGAAAACCGTGTGAATGCCGCACAGGATTATCTGACGGAAGGCGTGCACTCGATCCTTCCTATGCCGGAGATGCCTGCGGGACCCCAGTGGGAAAATGCTCAGCGGTTGATCCCGATCGAACAAGCTATTCGTGAGGGTGCAGGCTACAATGCGATAGATAGTAGTTTGCCCCCGTATTGGCAGGACCTCGGCCGTCTCTTGCTCGGTTACGAAATATCTAGGGACGAGGCTGGCATCGATAATCTTATCGATAAAATGTCGTGGAGTGAGTACCGCATTTACCTAGAGCGGCGAAAAACGGCGAACCGACCCAAGCCTCGCGCAAATAAAGCTAAGGTGCATGATGCATCCTAAATATCGGGAATTGCAGCGTACTCTTGCAAGGGGCCTCAGCGAATTTGCCGATCAAGTGAGAAATCTTCCAGGCGCCCCTGCAGGCGATGCCCGGGAAGCCCTAGCCTGGCAGTTTGTCGAAAGCAGAAGAAAAATAGACCGCACCGAGGCCTTTCAGGCTCGAGACATCTCACCAGAGAGGGCCAAGCCGGGCAGCAACCTCTTCGATCCCGAGATGGCGGCAGTTTTGAGCGCTCGGAATGGTGCCGTGGAGAATGCTTTTTGGCTAGCATTCCTGTCAGTGCACCTTGGACGCCATGCTACAGACGGCTGGCTGCTAGCTCGCCAAATTTATGGCGGTCTCGGACCGGAACCTTATTGGACTTGGGACCGAATTAGTGCAGATCCATCCGCGTTTCGTGATTGGCTTAATGACACGATGCGGGGCAGAAATATTCCTCTCGGAAGATTTGGCAATCACCGGAAATACGAAACCCTGAACCCAGCGTCGGTCTCAGGCACCGCAACAGTATTTGCAAGCTATGTGGAGTGGGTTCGTGCTCACGGAAGTCACGCTGGGTTGATTCAGCATGCCTTGGATTCCGCTGGCGACAACCCCCTGATGGCGTTCGCTCGGCTGTATGAATCTATGGGCGTCGTTAAGCGCTTCGGGCGCCTCGGAAAGTTCGACTTTCTAACCTTGATCGGGAAGCTGGGCTTAGCGTCGATCTCGCCGGATTCGACTTACATGTCGGAGGCAACCGGCCCTCGGCGGGGCGCTAGTCTTTTGTTTAGAGGTCATCCTCTAGCAAGCGCCAATTTGCGTGAGCTCGAGACTTTAGTGAAGCAGCTCGAATCGAAGCTTGGAGTAGGGATGCAGGCGATGGAGGATGCACTGTGCAATTGGCAAAAAAGCCCTCTGAAGTTCCAAGCATTTCGCGGGTGATCAGACCCAAGTGAACCTGCGCTTGAGATAGTTCAAATAGTTGTGGCCTAGGCGCTTTCGATGCTGAAGTTGACCAACCACAATTCCAGGCGCCACGCCGACCCTTACTGCAAACCTGATCACTTCATCACGTCTCGCAGGAAGCTTGGTGAGCAGTCCGTGCCAGGGATCAGGTATAAGTGCCTTTTCAGCAAATAGGTTGGCTTCATCCTCATGAGCTCGGGTATCATGCGGCTCGCCCTCGATAAAAACTCCGTCGCGCCCGTGAAGAATCAGGTGCCCGCATTCGTGGAAAAAAGAAAACCAGAAATGATCGTCTGACAAATGCCTAAAACTTAGCATCAAAAGTGCTTTGTCGTCTGAAACAAATTTCGTTGCGCCGCTTGCTCGACAGCCACTGGGAGGACGAGCAGCCACGAAAGCTATCCCACTTTCGGCGCATATCGCCTTGAGCTGGGGGATGAACTTTTTGGGATCCCGCAACAGAGTCAGCCTACGAAGTTCTGGTAGTGACGCCAGCAACTTGTCGGCGCTCCAACTCTCGCATGAGGTCAGTTCCGCCTCTATCTCCCCCTTCCGAAGCCAAGCGGTAAGCGAGGCCGGGTTGGACTTGAAAGAAGCAGATGCCCTGAGCTTTGCTCCGCCCAAAAGCCTATCAACTCTGCGGTCAAAGGAGTCGATGGATGGCACATCGAAGTATCGCAGACATTCCGCTAGACGAAGCGTCGTATCTACGTGATCCTCGATCCATCCAAATCGGGCCATGTCCTTGACGGGAAGGTCTCTGAGCCACGCCTTTGCAACGTCCGAAGGCATGGACTCTGCTATCCGCCGCATATCCTTTCGATAATGAGCTTCCCTAAGCTGCCAAAAAGATGCCGGAACCCCCAAAGTAGTTTGAAGACGCCCTGCTAGCTCATCCGTTATTTCTAAACGGCCATCAAGAAGTCGCTCAGTGCAATCCTCGTCAAGATCCATCTCCCAACCGAAGTCCTGCACAGACGTGCCGGACATCTTGAGTTTCTCGGCAATCGCATCTCCAGGAGGGGAAAACCAATCGGGCTCAAAGCTCGATATTTCAGGCATCGCGCGCCCCGATGCTTAGTATGCGCACGCGATATACCTTACTCCAATCAAGGGAGCCATCCGTTTTTGGAGGATGAAGATGACTCTGTCGCACTGTGACAACTTTGCCACAGGAAAGGGGGATGGTGAGTGTCTTGCCGTCAGTCGATAGATTTCGAAGAGTCATCAACTCACTGACGTTGGCTGCGGCTCGCATGTCAGCCAAACAATTCCGAAGTGATTTGGACAAATTCGGTTGTAACGCCTTCTCAGCCTCTTCCTGAGACTGGCAAAGCTCGCGAAGCTCCTTGGTCTGGAATACGATTTCCACGCCTCCATCGGACCAAAAATGTCCTACATGTCAACCAGTTCATTGCGGCACGCATATCTCACTCCCTACCTGCTGTGCCGCGACGGATGCGTCGTAGGAATTGCTCCCCCAAGCGAACATCCCCGCCCTAGCATCTGGCCGTTCGGTCACTCCCTTACGAGCGCCGGCACGGATCGCGGCAACCCAGCGGGGTCATCGACACTTCGTAGCGCATGCCGCCGCGGCCCGGATAGAAGTACCACTTCGATCCGGCATGACCCCACCTCGCCAGCGCCGCGATAAACGCCTCCTGGGGGATGGACGAAAACCCCAACCCTTGTTATAACGCCCGTATGAACACACAGCTCAAGATCAGGAAGATCGGCAATTCGGCGGGCGTCGTCCTGCCCAAGGAGCTGCTTGCGCATCTCGATGTCGGGATCGGCGGGACGCTGGCGGTGAGCAGGACTCCGCGCGGCATCGAGCTGAGCGCGCCCGAGCCCGATTTCGACGCTCAGATGGCGGCGGCGCGAGAGGTGATGGCGCGGCGCAAGCGGGCGCTGCGCGAACTCGCCAGATAAGCCCGATGGCCCGGGACTGGATCTGGGTCGCCCTCGAGGTGGCGATGACGGCCCATGCCGAGCAGCTCGCCGAGCATGGCGGCGGCGACGGCGTGCGCGATCCGGCCCTGCTCGAGAGCGCCCTGGCGCGCCCCCGCAACGCCGCCGCTTATGGCGACCCGGACGCCGCCGACCTCGCCGCGGCCTACGCCTTCGGCATCGCGCGCAACCATCCCTTCGTCGACGGCAACAAGCGGACGGCCGCGGTGGTGAGCGAGACCTTCCTGATCCTCAACGGCCACCAACTGGGCGCCAGCGATGCGGAGCTGGTCGTCGCCTTCCTGGCGCTGGCCGCCGGCGAGCTGAGCGAGGAAGAGATGGCCGACTGGTTCCGGACCCGCCTGATCGAGCCGTAACTACTCCTCCCCCATCCTCAGCGCTGCAATGAACGCCTCCTGCGGTATGCTCACGCTGCCATATTCGCGCATGCGCTTCTTCCCCTCCTTCTGCTTCTCGAGCAGCTTCTTCTTGCGGGTAATGCCTGTCCTGAGCCTGTCGAAGGATCCCCCGCATAGCATTTGGGATCACGTCCTTCCCGACCCGCTCACGGATATTCCTGCCGCGCGTGGACGACGCTGACGATCTCGACCGCCTCCGCCGTCACCCGGTAAACGAGGATGTAATTGGGATGCACCACGGCCTCGCGCGTGCCGGCGACGCGGCCCGGCCGGTACATGAAGGGCCGGTCGGCCAGACCTTCGGCGCAGCGCTCGATCACGATCTGGAGCCGCCTGGCGGCGTCTTCATTCCGCGCCGCGATATAGTCGAGGATGGTTTCGAGCTGCTCGAGCGCGGGCTCGAGCCAGACCAGGTTCAAGGCGTCTTCCCGGGCTTGGCCTTCTCGATCGCGGCGCGCGCGCGGCGCATCGCCTCATCGTGCGGAACGGGCGGCCGCGGATCGGCAAGCGCGGCCGCGACCTTCCGCTTCAGCCATTCGAGATAGGAAGCCTCCTTCTCGGCGGTCTCGAATTCCGAGACGATCGGCGATTGCTCGTTCATGGCCTTCACATAGCCGATCACGGCTATGCTGCCAACGCAGCTATTCCTCCCCCGTCCGCAGCCCTGTCCTGAGCTAAGCCTGTGCTGAGCATCGCCGAAGCGTCGAAGGAGCCGCGATAAACGCCTCCTGCGGGACCTGCGAGCACCGGCAGCACGGGGTGCTGACGGCGCACAGAACGCGATCTCTCTCCCTCACTCTTCGCCCATGCGAAGAGCGGCGATAAAGGCCTCTTGCGGAATGCTCACCGACCCATATTCCCGCATCCGCTTCTTCCCCTCCTTCTGCTTCTCGAGCAGCTTCTTCTTGCGGGTGATGTCGCCCCCGTAGCATTTCGCGGTGACGTCCTTCCTCAGCGCCGCGATCGTCTCCCTCGCGATCACCTTGCCGCCGATCGCGGCCTGGATCGGGATCTTGAACAAATGCCTCGGGATCAGGTCCTTGAGGCGCTCGACCATCTGGCGGCCCCTCGCCTCGGCGGCGGCCCGGTGGACGATCATGGAGAGGGCGTCGACCGGCTCGCCGTTGACCAGGATGTTCATCTTGACGAGGTCGCCCTCGCGGTGGCCGATCTGGTGGTAGTCGAAGCTGGCATAGCCGCGGCTGATCGACTTCAGCCGGTCGTAAAAGTCGAACACGACCTCGTTCAAGGGCAGCTCGTAGGTGAGCTGGGCGCGCCCGGCGACGTAGGTCAGGTTCTTCTGGATTCCGCGCCGGTCCTGGCAGAGCTTGAGGATCGGCCCGAGATATTCGTCGGGGACGTAGATCACCGCCTCGATCCACGGCTCCTCCATGCGCTCGATCCGGTTGGGGTCGGGCATGTCGGCGGGGTTGTGGATCTGGACCGTCCTCGCCGGCTCCTCCTTCGAATGGCCGAGCTGGATGATGTAGACCACGCTCGGCGCGGTGGTGATCAGGTCGAGGTCGTATTCGCGGGTCAGCCGCTCCTGGATGATCTCGAGGTGGAGGAGGCCGAGGAAGCCGCAGCGGAAGCCGAAGCCCAGAGCGGCGCTGGTCTCCATCTCGAAGCTGAAGCTGGCGTCGTTGAGGCGGAGCTTGGCGAGGCTGTCGCGCAGCTTCTCGAAGTCGTTGGCGTCGGTCGGGAAGAGGCCGCAGAAGACGACCGGCTGGACCTGCTTGAAGCCGGGCAGGGGGGTCTCGGTCGGCCGGCGCGAGTCGGTGATGGTGTCGCCGACCCGAGTTTCGGCGACGTCCTTGATCTGGGCGGTGATGAAGCCGATCTCGCCGGCGCCCAGGCGGTCGAGCGGCTCGATCTTGGGGCGGAAGACTCCGACCCGGTCGACGAGGTGGCTGGTGCCGGCCTGCATGAAGCTGATCTGCTGGCCCTTGCGGAGCGCTCCGTCGACGATCCGGACCAGGATGACGACCCCGAGATAGGGATCGTACCAGCTGTCGACGAGCATCGCCTTCAGAGGCGCCTCGCCGTCGCCGCTCGGCGGCGGGATGCGGCCGACGATCGCCTCCAGGACGTCGGCGATCCCGGCGCCGGTCTTGGCGCTGGTCAGCACCGCTCCGCCCTCCCGCCAGTCGCCGCTCGCGGGAAGGCCGATAATCTCCTCGATCTCGCGGCTGACCTTGGCGACGTCGGCGGCGGGAAGGTCGATCTTGTTGATGACCGGGACGATCTCGTGGTCGTGCTCGATCGACTGGTAGACGTTGGCCAGGGTCTGCGCCTCGACGCCCTGGGCGGCGTCGACGACGAGCAGGGCGCCCTCGCAGGCGGCGAGGCTTCGGCTGACCTCGTAGGCGAAGTCGACGTGGCCGGGCGTGTCCATCAGGTTGAGGACATAGGCCTGGCCGTCGCTCGCCTGGTAGTCGAGGCGGACGGTCTGCGCCTTGATCGTGATCCCGCGCTCCTGCTCGATGGCCATGTTGTCGAGCACCTGGCTGGTCATCTCGCGCTCGGAAAGGCCCCCGGTCGACTGGATCAGTCGGTCGGCCAGGGTCGACTTTCCGTGGTCGATATGAGCGATGATGGAGAAATTGCGGATTCGTGAAAGCTCGGTCATCTCACCCATTTTGGCAGGAGTTGCCGCGCCCTAGCAGAGGCGGTGGGGGAGGCCAACCGGCCCGCAGCCCGGGCTTCAGCCTTTCCTGCCGGTGAACGCCTGGCGCAGCTTGCCGCCTTCCTCCCAGGTCTCGCGGACCGACTTCATGGCGTCGCGCACCTTGTTGGAAAGCGCGGTGATGGCGAGCAGCAGCGCCGAGACGACACCGACGACTCCGATCAGCCAGCCGCTCCAACCTCCCGCGCCCGGCGCGCCCGGCAGCGCCGGGACCACCGGCTCGGGGACACCGGGCGGGTTCGGGCCGGTCGGCGGCGCGGCGTTGGGCGGGCCGGTGACGCTGAGCGTGAAGATCTCGTCGATCTGCAGCGGCTCGGCCATTCCGGGCGCCTCGACACGCAAGGCCAGCTGATGCTCGCCGAGCCCGCTCGGCCGGACCTGCCACCTGATCCCGGAGAACGGCCGGTGGGGATTTCCGGTCGGGGCCGCGACGATGTGGCGTGGCGTCAGGAACCGGACCGCGCCATTGGGTGAGGACAAGGTGAAGGCGAGCCGGCTGCCATATTGGATGGGGAAGCCCGGCCCCGACGGGGTCACCGTGGCCCCCACGGCGATGCTGTCGGCCCACTGCACGCTGAGCGGGCCGAGCGAGACATAGCCGGTCCGGATGCCTTCCGCCGGGACTGCGAGCTGCGTCGGCGGTGGCTGCCGACACCCGCCCTGTTCGTCGAGCGTGCCCGAGCAGCGCCGCAACTGAGTGATGAAGTCGCCCGAGGCCCTGAGGATCGCCGCATAGGCCGGATGGCTCGAATCGAAGCCGATCGCCGTCTGCGCCTCGAGCGCGAGGCGGCAGCTCTCGGCCGTGGTCGCGCCGCGCGCCGCACAAAATCGGGCGAAGGTGCGCCGGGCCGCCGGGGTCGCCTCGCCATCCTCATCGAGCCAGAAGGCTTGCCGGTGCGTCTCGACGACCGGCGGCGGCGGCGGCGGCGGAGGCGGCGGTGGCGGCGGCGGAGGCGGCGGCGGATCAGGGGGCGGCGGAGGCGGGACGTAGTGGACGAGCGGCTCCGCCCCGCCGCAGCCGGCGAGCAGGAACGCCGTTCCCAAACATGCCCAGATCTGCGCCTTCATCGGCCGTAACCCCCGAGCCTGGGCTCATCATAACGGAAAACTCGGCTTAAGGCAGCCGCGACGTGCGGAGCGGAGCCCCGGCCTTGTCAAATTGCGCTCGTCGCGGCAGGCGACTAAGCGGCTGGGGCCCCACGGAGAATCGCCATGCTCGACCGCCGCACCTTCCTCTTGAGCTCGTCCGCTTTCAGTTTCGCCGCACTCGCCGGCTGCGCCGCCACGCCGCGCGCGTCGGCGGCCGAGCGCGACCAGGCGCTGCACGCCATCCTGGAGGGATGGTTCCAGCAGGACCTGCGCGACAGCCCGGCCTTCGCGACCAACCTCGGCCTCGACGTCGGCGACCTCGCGCCGCTTCGCGCCCAGCTCGGCGACGCCTCGCTCGCCAAGGCCGAGCAGGACCGGGCCGAGGCCGTGGCGCGCTATCGCCAGCTCGAGGCGTTCGGCCGCGACGGGCTCAGCGCCGACGGCCGCCTCAATTACGACATCGCCGAATTCCGCCAGTCGGTTGCCGCCGAAGGGGCGCGCTTCCGCTACGGCTCGGCCGGCGGACGGCCCAATCCCTATGTCGTGACCCAGCTCGGCGGCGCCTATTACGGCGTTCCGGACTTCCTCGACACCCAGCATCCCGTCCGCAGCCGCGAGGATGCCGAAGCCTATCTGTCGCGACTCGGCCAGTTCGCCCGCAACCTCGAGCAGGAAGCCGAGCGGATCGCCCACGACGCTTCGGTCGGAGTCATCCCGCCCGACTTCGTCGTCGACAAGGCGATCGGCAATCTCGAGCGGATGCGTGCCACGCCCGCGGCCGAGACCACGATGGTTCGTTCGCTCGTCCGTCGGGCCGCCGAAGCCGGGCTCGGCGATTACGGGCCGCAGGCGACCCGGCTGGTCGCTGGGCCCGTCGCGGCCGGCCTCGATCGGCAGATCGCCGCGCTGCGCGCGGTGCGGCCGCGCGCGACCCACGATGCCGGCGTCTGGAAGCTCCCGGCAGGCGAGGCCTATTATCAATATGGCCTGCGCTCCAACACGACGACGACGATGACCGCGGAGGAAATCCACCAGACCGGCCTCGCCCAAGTGGCCGACCTTCACGGCCAGATCGATGCGCTTCTGCGCGCCGAGGGCTATACCAACGGCTCCGTCGGCGAGCGCCTCAACGCGACAAATCGCGAGGACCGGTTCCTCTTCCCCAACACCGACGCCGGCCGCGCCGAGCTGCTCGCCTCGCTCAACCGACAGATGGCGGAGATCCAGCCGCTGCTGCCGCGCGTCTTCGCCACGATTCCGACGGCACGGATGGAGATCCGGCGGGTGCCCGTCGAGATCGAGGCGGGCGCGCCGGGAGGCTATGCGCAGGCGCCGTCGCTCGACGGGGCCCGCCCCGGGGCCTATTACATCAATCTCAAGGACACGCACGAATGGCCCAAATACGGCCTTCCGACCTTGACCTATCACGAGGCCGTGCCCGGCCATCTGTTCCAGGGATCGATCGCGCGCGCGCAGGGCGAGCTGCCCCTGTACCGACGCGCCGGCGGCTTCTCGGCCTATAATGAAGGCTGGGCGCTCTACGCCGAGCGGGTGGCGGACGAGCTCGGAGTCTATGAGGGCGATCCGTTCGGGCGCATCGGCTATCTTCAATCCTATCTGTTCCGAGCCGTGCGTCTCGTCGTGGACAGCGGCCTTCACCACAAAAGATGGAGCCGCGAGCAGGCGATTCGCTACATGGTCGAGAACGCCGCCGAGCCCGAAGGCAGCGGGGTTCGCGAGATCGAGCGTTACAGCGTCTGGCCGGGTCAGGCCTGCGCCTACAAGGTCGGCCAGACCGTGATCGCAGGGCTGCGCGACGAGGCCGAGCGGCGAATGGGCGACGCCTTCGACATCAAGCGCTTTCACGACGCCGTGCTTCTCGGCGGTTCCATGCCCCTGACGGTGCTTCAGCAGCGGGTCCGCGGGCAGATGGCCTGACGTCCCGCCGCGGGGGCGAGCGGCTCAGTGCAGCCACCACCGCAACAGATAGGCGACGGCCGCCACGGTCGCCACGCCGGCAGCCCACAGGCCCACGAACCAGGCGAGCTGACTCGCCTTAATGATAGCCCTCCTCGCCGACCTTGCCGCGGAACACCCAATAGGCCCAGGCGGTGTAGGCGAGGATGACCGGGATCAGGATCGCGGCGCCGACCAGCATGAACAGCTGGCTGCGATAGGGCGCAGCCGCCTGCCAGATGGTGACTCGCCCAGGCACGACGTCCGGCCAGATCGAGATGGCCAGGCCGACCATCGCGAGCAGGAACAGCACCAGAGCCCAAAGGAACGGGTGAGCGTCGCTTGCGCGCCCGAGGCTTCGCCACAAGGCAAGAGAGGCGCCGAGCACGAGCAGCGGCATCGGCACGGTTACGAACAGTCCGGGCAGCTCGAACCAGCGCTGGTAATATTTTTCCTCGAGGAAAGGCGTGGCGAGGCTGACCAGCGCCAGCGCCCCGAGCAAAGCGGGCAGCAGGCGTCCGGCGTAGAGCCGTGCCTGACCTTGCAGCGGCTCCGTCGTCTTCCAGATCAGCCAGCACGCGCCGAGCAGGGCATAGCCGACCACGAGGCTCGCCCCGGTGACCAGGCTGAACGGGGTCAGCCAGTCCCACCAGCCGCCGGCATAGGCACGACCCTCGACGGCAATCCCCTGCAGCAGCGCGCCCAGCGTCACTCCCTGGGCGAAGGTGGCGACCAGCGAGCCGAGGCAGAAACCGGCGTCCCAATATCGGCGATGGCCGGCGTCGCGCCAGCGAAACTCGAAGGCGACGCCACGGAAGACGAGCCCGAGCAGCATCGCGATCAGCGGCGCATAGAGCGCCGGCAGGACGATCGCGTAAGCGAGCGGAAAGGCGGCGAGCAGGCCCCCGCCGCCGAGGACCAGCCAGGTCTCGTTACCGTCCCACACCGGCGCGATCGCGTTCATCGCCCGGTCTCGCTCAGCTCCCACCTTGAACAGCGGGAACAGGATGCCGATGCCGAGGTCGAAGCCGTCCATGACCACATAGGCCGCAACGGCGAATGCGATCAGCAACGCCCAGACGACGGTGAGGTCCATCACCCGTCTTCCTCAAGGGGAGCATCAGGCCGCCCGTCCCCCGGACGGGCTGAGGACAGCCGGGGGCTGTCCTCACCTGATGCTGGAGGGAGCCGCGAAGCGGCGGAAGGGTGAGGGGAATCAACCGATGGGATCGGGCCCTCACCCTTCCAAGCCTGCGGCTTGGGCCCCTCCCTCTCCCCTTCAGGGAGAGGGGCAAGCCCGATCGTCCCCATTAGCTTTCCCCCCCTTTCCAGAGCGGCGCCGGAGTGATCCCCGCCGTGCGGATCGGCGCGGCGGCGGGCCGCGGCTCGCCCGGCGCCGGCGGGTGCGCCATCAGGCGCAATATGTACACCGTGCCGGCGGCGAAGACGGTGAAATAGACCAGGATGAAGGCGATGAGCGAACCGGTCACCGCCGGCGCGGCGATCGGCGAGACGGCGTCCCTGGTGCGCAGCAGGCCGTAAATCACCCACGGCTGGCGGCCGACCTCCGTGGTCACCCAGCCGGCGATGACCGCCACGAAGCCGGCCGGCCCCATCAGCAGCGCGAAGCGATGCATCAGGCGCCAGGCGTAAAGCTTGCCGCGCAGTCGGGCGAACAGGCTCCACAGGCCAAGCCCGAACATCAGCATTCCCAATCCCACCATGATCCGGAACGACCAGAAGACGATCGCCGCCGGCGGCCGCTCGTCCCGCAGGTAAGCGGAAAGGCCGGTCACCGGCGCGTTCCAGTCGTGATGGAGGATCAGCGAAGACAGGTGCGGGATGGCGACGGCGGCGTGGACCGTCTCGGCCTGGTCGTCGGGGATTCCGAACAGGATCAGCGGCGCGCCGTTCGGATAGTCCCGGAAATGCCCCTCCATCGCTGCGATCTTCGCCGGCTGGTGCTCGAGCGTGTTGAGCCCGTGCAGGTCGCCGACGAAGATCTGCACGGGCGCGACCAGCGCCAGCATCCACATCGCCATCGAGAACATCTTGCGCACCTCGGGCGTGTCGCGGCGCTTGAGCAGGTGCCAGGCGCCGACCCCGCCGACGACCAGCGCGGTGGTGAGGTAGGCGGCGATGACGGTGTGAACCAGCCGGTAGGGGAAGCTCGGGTTGAAGACGATCTCCAGCCATCCCGCCGCCGGCACGAACTGGCCGGCTTCGTTCAGGGCCCAGCCGACCGGCGTCTGCATCCAGCTGTTCACGCTCAAGATCCAGAAAGCCGAGACGGCCGTGCCGGCGGCCACCATCAAGGTGGCGGCGAAGTGGAGACCCTTGCCGACCTTCTCCATCCCGAACAGCATGACGCCGAGAAAGCCCGCCTCGAGGAAGAAGGCGGTCAGCACCTCATAGGCCATGAGCGGCCCGATGATGGGCCCGGCCCGATCGGAGAAGACCGACCAGTTGGTCCCGAACTGGTAGGACATGACGATTCCGGAGACGACGCCCATGGCGAAGGTGATGGCGAATATCTTCAGCCAGTAGCGGAACAGGTTGAGGTAGAACTCCCGCTTGGTCTTCAGCCAGAGGCCCTCGAGCACGGCGAGATAGGAAGCGAGGCCGATCGAAAAAGCCGGGAAGATGAAGTGAAAGCTGACCGTGAACGCGAACTGCGCGCGGGCGAGGATGAGCGCGGTTTCGGCGTCGGCCACGCCGGTCTCTTAGCCGATCCCTCGTCTGAAGCGCTACGCCGAACCGTGCTCCGTCGCGGGAAAACCCGTGGGCGGTCTCTCTAGAAAAAGACCGACCAGCCGGTGATCTCGACCAGCTTCTCCAGCGCGACTGCCCCGGCCGCGCTGGTGCCCGCCTCGTTGAGCCCAGGCGACCACACCGCCACCGCGCCATGGCCGGGCGCGATGGCGAGGATGCCGCCGCCGACTCCGCTCTTGCCGGGAAGGCCGACCCGGAAGGCGAACTCGCCCGAATTGTCGTAATGGCCGCACAGCATCATCACGCTGTTGATCCGCCGGGCGCGATGCCACGCCACGATCTCCTCCCCGCTCGAGGGATCGCGGCCGTCGAAAGCGAGGAACAGGGCGGCCCGCGCCAGCTGGCGGCAGCTCATCGTGAGCGCGCACTGGCGGAAATAGGCGTCGAGCACCGTCTCGACATCGTTGCCGAGGATGCCGAAGCTCTTCATGAACCAGGCGAGGCTGCGGTTGCGCGAGCCGGTCTCGGCCTCGGATCGCGCCACCGGCTCGTCGACCGCGACGGTGCCTTCGCGCGCCTGCGCCGTCAGGAAGGCGCATAATTCGGCGATCGCCGCGTCGGCGCCACGCTCGCCGATCAGCACGTCGGTGACGACCATCGCACCAGGGTTGATCAGAGGGTTGCGCGGGCGGCCCTCTTCACGCTCCAGCTGGACGATCGAGTTGAAGGCGCTGCCGGACGGCTCGCGTCCGACCTTGTCCCAAAGCCGCGGCCCGACGCGTTCGAGGGCGAGCGCGAGAGTGAACACCTTGGAGATGGACTGGATCGAGAACGGCTCGTCGCAATCGCCGGCGCCGTGGACCCGGCCGTCGCGGTCGGCGAAGGCGATGCCGAGCTTGTTCGGGTCGACCTGCGCCAGCGCGGGGATGTAGCTCGCCACCCGCCCAGTGCCGCGCTCCGGCTCGGCGGCCGCCAGCACTCGCGCCAATATCTCGCCCATCGCCACGCCTCCCCCATAGGCGATCCTCCGCCGAGGCGGGAGAGGGCGCCGGGCGCGCGGTCGACAGGGAGACTGGATGCCCCGCGTGGATTCGAACCACGATTGACGGATTCAGAGTCCGTAGTCTTACCATTAGACGACGGGGCAGCGGTGGGCGGCATCTAAGTGGCGGGTTTCCCAGCGTCAAGGCCGGCCCGCCCCCGTGTCGCTCGGAGCGCCGATCGGCGGCGATCGGTCCGCTTGGCCCGCTCGCTTGCCCGCAAATCCCCCCTCATGTACAAGAAGGGCAAGTCAACGGGCGGCTCCGGCCGTTCGAAACGAAAACAGAAATGAGAAGTACCGGTCATGCCGCAGCAAGCCGCCATGGCTCCGCAAGCGCCGGCTCCCGATCCGGCCGAGGCGGTTCCGCCCAGCCACTCCGAGCGCCGCGTCCATCCTCGCCATACCTATGGCGCGATCGATCTCGGCACCAATAATTGCCGGCTTCTGGTCGCTCGTCCGACCGAGGCCGGCTTCACGGTCGTCGACGCTTTCTCCCGGGTCGTCCGCCTCGGCGAGGGCATGGCGACGAGCGGCAAGCTCAGCGACGCGGCGATGGACCGGGCGGTGGCCGCGCTCGGCGTATGCGCCGAAAAGATGCGCCGGCGTCGAGTCAGCCTGGCCCGCTCGGTCGCCACCGAAGCCTGCCGCAGGGCGGTCAACGGCCGCCATTTCGTCGAGCGGGTCAGGCGCGAAACCGGCATCTGCCTCGACATCATCTCGCCCGAGGAAGAGGCACGCCTCGCCATGCTCGGCTGCCACCGCCTGCTCGAACCGGGCGACGGGCCGGCGCTGATCTTCGACATCGGCGGCGGATCGACCGAGCTCGTCCTCATCGACACGGACGGCGGCGAGCCGCGGATCAAATGCTGGTGGAGCGCCCCTTGGGGGGTCTATTCGCTGACCGAGAGCGAGGGCCGCGACTTCGCGACCGCGGATGAACGGCTCGCCGCCTACGGCCGAATGCGCGAGCGGGTCCGCCACGCCTTCCGCCATTTCACCGAGCTGTTGCCGGCGAACAAGGACGACATCCGGCTAATGGGGACCAGCGGAACCGTGACCACCCTCGCCAGCGTCCATCTCGCCTTGCCGAGCTACGACCGGCGGGCGGTCGACGGGCTGCAGATGCCGGCCGCGGCGATGCGCGGAATCAGCGCGCAATTGTCGCGGATGAGCCACGAGGAACGTTCCCATCTCCCCTGCATCGGCCACGAGCGCGCCGATCTGGTCGTCGCCGGCTGCGCCATCCTCGAGGCGATCATGGACATCTGGCCGGCCGAGACGCTCGGCGTCGCCGACCGCGGCATCCGCGAGGGAATCCTGCGTTCGCTCATGGCCCGCGACGGCCACGCGATATGAAGCCATTGCCGGGGACGGTTACTTTTCCGCGCGGCGCTGCTTACTCTCCGCCGACGAGCGGAAAAGTAACTGTCCCCATCCCTCGCCCCTGTCCCCGTTCCGCCCCATGACTCGGGTGAAGACCGCCCGCGGCCGGAAGATCGGCTCGACGCGCTGGCTCGAGCGGCAGCTCAACGACCCCTATGTCAAGCGCGCCAAGGCCGAAGGCTATCGCTCCCGCGCCGCCTACAAGCTGCTCGAGCTCGACGAGCGCTTCGGCTTCCTCAGGGCCGTCAAGCGGGTGGTCGACCTCGGCATCGCGCCGGGGGGATGGACTCAGGTCGTGCGCCAGCAGGCGCCGCAGGCGGCGGTGGTCGGCATCGACCTGCTGCCGACCGAGCCGATCGACGGCGCCGTCATCCTCGAGCTCGACCTGATGGACGAGGCCGCGCCGGAACGGCTGAAGGAGGCGCTCGGCGGTGCCGCCGATCTCGTCCTCTCCGACATGGCGGCCAACACCGTCGGCCATCCCCAGACCGACCATCTGCGCACGATGGGGCTCGTCGAGGCGGCGCTGGAATTCGCCGT
>DATMVG010000096.1:0-12117 GCA_035563315.1 Allosphingosinicella sp.
CGCCGACCGGCCAAAGATCCAGGCCGGCACCGACAGAGTTGGTGACGCCTGCCGGGTGGGAAGTTTCAGAGCGGCCGGGTGGAGCCTCGCCGGGTCGCCGCGCGTTTTTCCGCCGATGGGCGAAGTCCGGATCATTTCCGCCCCTTTTCATGCCGGGGCGCTGAACGTGCGGGTCGGCGCCGGCCCCGGCCGCCTGCTCGCCGACGGCCTGGAGCAAGGGCTGCACTCGGCGGGCCTCGCCACCAGCCTCGTGATCATCGCGCCGGTCGACGATTTCGAGGGGGAGATCGGGCGCAGCTTCGAGATCAAGCGCCGGATCGCCGCGGCGGTCGCGGAGGCGCGGGCTGACGGCGCCTTTCCGGTCGTCCTCGCCGGCAATTGCAACGCCGAGGTCGGCACCTGGTCGGGCCTCGGCGACGAAGATGCCGGCCTGATCTGGTTCGACGCCCATCCCGATTTCGACACGCCCGACGAGCATCGCAGCGGCTATCTCGACGGCATGGGCCTCGCGACGCTGGCCGGCCAGTGCTGGCGCAACCTCGCCGCCACCATTCCCGGTTTCCGCCCGTTCGACGTCGCCCGCCTGGTCTATTGCGGCATCCGCGACTTCGGTCCGGGACAATGGGAGAAGGTCGAGGCGGCCGGCATCCGCGCCGCCGTCGGCTCGGTCGAGAGCGAGACCGACTATGCCCCCCTGTTCGAAGCCGCGCTCGAGGACCCGCCGTTCGAGCGCGCATCCATCCATCTCGACGTCGATTGCCTCGACACCAGCGTCGGCATCGCCAACGAATATGCCGCCCCCGGCGGCCTCGGCGTGGCCGAGCTCCATGCCTGCCTCGCCATCGCCTGCGCCGCCGCGCAGCCCCTCTCGCTCACCATCGCTTCCTTCAACCCCAATCTCGAGGGCGCCGAGCGGATCAGCGCCGCCGCCATCGACGCGGCGATCTCGGTGGCGACCGCCGCCGCGCGCCCGTCCGACCCGGCCTCTACCGGCGGCCCGTTCCGCGCCGACGCCCGCGAGGGTCGGTCCGGCTGAAGCTGAATCGTTTCCCGGCGAAGGGGCGCCCCGCAAAGTATTACTTTGCGGGGACCCCGAAGGCCGGGACCCAGTCCTTCCGACAGCGCCGCTGGACCCGGGCCTTCGCCGGGGAACAGATGCTTCCACTTCAATAGGACAGGCTCTAGCTGCCGAGATCGAACTCGGCATAGTCCAGCCGCACCCGCAGCGCCCTGAGCCGCGCCTGGCGCTCCTCGCGGGTCATCGCCAGCGCCCAGGACCAGGCGGCGTCGTAATCGTAGCCGCCCGGGATCCGCCGCTCGATCGCGACCATCCGCTCGGCGAAATCGCGGCCGTAAAGATCGGTCCAGACGTCGTAGAGAAACAGATAGAGCAGGCGATGATCGTCGAGGTCGGCGCCGCGCGGCAGGGTCAGCGCGAGGCGATGGCCGATCTCGTGGATCAGGGTCGCCATCTTGTAGGTCGGGGAATAGCTCGCCTTGAGCCGGATCGAGCGGCCGTCATAGGCGGTCATCGGCGGGCTTTCCGAGACGATCACCTCGATCGGCGCGGCCGGAAAGGCGAAGCCGGTGGCCGACTCCATCGCCGCGACGATGCGCTTGCCTTCAGCCTCCCAAAGCGCCCGATATTCGTCGGCCGCCGGCGCGAAATGCTCACCCGCCGGCGCGAAGGAGAGCGGCGGCGCGGCGGCGCAGAGCAGGGCGCAAAGCGCCAGCGCCAGGGGCTGGACCGGCTTCATCCGCACTTCCTCGTTCCCGCCGTCTTCGTTGCGATTCGCCGGACGGCTTCTCAGCATGAAAATGGGGCGGGCGCGAGGGGCGGGGCCGCCGAGGGCGGACGGACCGGCCGGGGTCTCGCCCTCGTCGGATCGCCTCGCCACGGGCCGGCGGCGTCTCGCCGACGGCCGGGTGCGGGCTTCACCGCGCGGCCTGCGCCACCATCGCCTTCAGAGTCTGCGCGTCGTCGATGGCATGGCCGTGGATGTCGTTGTTGAAATAGCACCAGACCGGGCGCCCCGCTCGCGCCTCAGCGACGATCCAGTCGGTCCAGCCGAGCAGGGCTCGGTCCGAATAGCGGCCCCAATATTTGCCCTCGGTGCCATGAAAGCGGACATAGGCGACCGGACCGACGGCGCAGCGCTCGCTCGCCGAGCCGGGCATGTCGTGGACGCACAAGGAGGCGCCATGGCGCTCGAGCAGCGCCAGCGTCTCGGCCACGTACCAGCTCCTGTCGCGAAACTCGAAGACGCTGGTCGCGTCCCGGGGCACCAGCTCGAGGAATTCCTCAAGCCGCTCGAGGTTGATCCGGAAGCGCGGCGGCAGCTGGTAGAGGATCGGCCCGAGCCGGTCGCCCAGGTGCCTGACCGGCGCCATCATCCGCTCCAGAGGCTCGGCGCATTCCTTGAGCTTCTTCGCCTGGGTGAGGAAGCGGTTCGCCTTGACCGCGTAGCGGAACCCGGGCGGCGCCTGGTCGCGCCATTTGGCGAAGGTCTCCGCCTTGGGCAGCATGTAGAAGCTGTTGTTGATCTCGACCGTGTCGAAATGCTCGGCATAGAAAGCGAACCAGCGCTTGGCCGGCAAGCCCTTGGGATAGAAAAGGTCGCGCCAGTGCTTGTAGTTCCAGCCCGAGCAGCCGATCCGGATCGTCTCCATCGCCGGCGGAACGATGCGGCGGCGAAATAGGTTTCGGCGGCATGCGCAAGCTGGGCCTGGTCGCGATAATCCTCGTCACCGCATTCGTCACGGCGGCCTTGACCAGCGCCTTCTGGCTGATCGCCTTCAACCTCGGCGGCCGCGACTCCGCGCCGGCCGCCGAGAACGTGATCACCGAGACGACCGAGCCCGATTCCCGCCCCGAGCTGGTGCTCGGTCCCTCCGGCCTTGCCGTTCCGGTCGCCGGGGTGCGGGTCGAGCATCTCCTCGACACCTACACCCAGTCGCGCGGCGGCGGCGCCCGGGTCCACGACGCCATCGACATCATGGCGCCGGCCGGCACGCCCGTCGTGGCGGCGGCCGAGGGGGTGGTCAAGAAGCTCTATTTCAGCCGCGGCGGCGGCGGAATCACCGTCTATGTCCGCTCGCCCGACCGGCAATGGATCTATTATTACGCCCACCTTCAGGAATATGCGCCGGGCCTCACCGAGGGGCAGCGGGTCGAGCGGGGCGCCCGCCTGGGCAGCGTCGGCAGCACCGGCAACGCCAATCCCGCCGGGCCTCACCTGCACTTCGCAGTCCACCGCATGGACGCCGCCGATCCCTGGTACGAGGGCACCCCGGTCAATCCCTACCCGCTCCTTGCCGGGGGCGGGGCGGCCCGCTAAAGCCGCGCCGAACCTTTCCCCGGACCGGCGAGCAAGTCATGAAGATCAGCGGCGTGGACATCCGTCCCGGCAACATCATCGAATATGAAGGCGGGATCTGGCGGGCGGTGAAGATCCAGCATACCCAGCCCGGCAAGGGCGGCGCCTACATGCAGGTCGAACTCAAGAACCTGATCGACGGCCGCAAGAACAACATCCGCTTCCGCTCGGCGGAGACGGTCGAGCGTGTCCGCCTCGATACCAAGGATTTCCAGTATCTCTACGCCGACGGCGACATGCTCGTCTTCATGGACAAGGAGACCTACGAGCAGGTCAACCTGCCGAAGGACCTGATCGGCGAGCCCGCCGCCTTCCTTCAGGACGGCATGGACGTGGTGATGGAGCTCTACAATGAGCGGCCGATCTCGGTGCAGCTGCCCGACACGATCGAGGCGACGATCGTCGAGGCGGACGCCGTCGTGAAGGGCCAGACCGCTTCCTCGAGCTACAAGCCCGCCATTCTCGACAACGGCGTCCGGGTCATGGTGCCGCCGCACATCAGTGCCGGAACCCGGATCGTCGTCGACGTTTACGAGCAGACCTACGTGCGGCGGGCGGAGTAGCTCCGCAATCCCTCTCCCTGCAGGGGAGAGGGAAAGCCGCGAAGCGGCAGGGTGAGGGGCTGACTTTCTTGCCCTCACCTTCCCAAAGCTGCGCTTTGGGCCCCTCCCTCTCCCCTGCAGGGAGAGGGTATGAAGGAGAGCTTGTGGTATCCCACTCCGGCCTGATTACGGTGATGACCCGAGCCGCCCGCAAGGCGGCGCCTCGCCTCCGGCGCGATTTCGGCGAGGTCGAGCAGCTCCAGGTGAGCCGCAAGGGGCCGGCGGACTTCGTCTCAATGGCCGACGAGCGGGCCGAGCAGACCTTGGTCGAGGAATTGCGCCACGCCCGCCCCGACTGGGGCCTGCTGCTTGAGGAGGCCGGCGCGATCGAAGGCGATCCGACGAAGCCGCGCTGGGTCGTCGACCCGGTCGACGGAACGTCGAACTTCCTTCACGGAATTCCTCATTTCGCCATCTCGATCGCCGTCCAGGAGCCCCGGCCCGGCGGCTCCGGCTGGGGCGATATCAGCCACGGCCTCGTCTACCAGCCGCTCACCGACGAGAGCTTTTGGGCCGAGAAGGGCCGCGGCGCCTGGCTCCAGGACCGTCGGCTCCGGGTCTCGTCGCGCCGCGACCTGGCCGAGGCGCTGATCGCCACCGGAGTCCCCTACAAGGGCCACGGCCATCTCGAGCGCTTCCAGAAGATCCTGGCCGCCGTCTCGCCCGAAGTCGCCGGGATCCGCCGGTTCGGCTCGGCCGCGCTCGACCTCGCCTGGGTGGCGGCCGGCCGCTTCGACGGCTTCTGGGAGGAGGATCTCAAATTCTGGGACGTCGCCGCCGGCCTCATCCTGGTGCGCGAGGCGGGCGGATACGTCACCGACTTCCGCGGCGGCGACGCCGGCATCGCCAACGGCCAGATCCTCGCCGCAACCGACCACATCCATTCCCGGCTCCACAAGCTGGTCGCGGGAGCCGTGCGCTGAACCGATCGCATGGTTCCCAATGCGGACATGCACAGACTGCCAACCCGTCACCCCGGCATGACGGCCATGCGGACTTCCCGGCTTCGCCCGGGATGACTCTAAGCGAGGGGAGAGTCCAAGCCTTGCCTCCCGGCAGGCGCGGTCCTAGAAGCCGCGCAACCTGCTGAGCCCGGAGTCTTCCGATGGCGCCCGTCGCCGCCGATTACCTGCCGATCCTGCTGTTCCTGGGCGTGGCTCTCGGCCTATCCTTCGCCTTCGTCGTGCTTCCGGTGATCGTCTCCAAGCTGACCGGAGCCTCGCGGCCTTATGCCGACAAGCTGGCCGAATATGAATGCGGCTTTCCCGCCTTCGAGGACAGCCGCGCCCAGTTCGACGTGCGCTTCTACCTGGTCGCGATCCTGTTCATCATCTTCGACATCGAGGCGGCCTTCCTCTTCCCGTGGGCGGTCAGCGTCTTCGAGGCCGGCTGGGCGGCCTGGTTCGCGATGATGATCTTCCTCGTCGAGCTCGCGCTCGGCTTCGCCTACGCATGGAAGAAGGGGGCGCTCGAATGGGAGTGATCCTCGACCCGCGCCGCGAGAATGAGCGCCCCGCCGACCTCCAGCAGCCTGACCCCTACGTTTTCAGCCAGATCCAGTCCGAGGTCGGCGACAAGGGCTTTCTCGTCACCTCGACCGAGGATCTCTTCCAATGGGCGCGGACCGGCTCCCTGTGGTGGATGACGTTCGGCCTCGCCTGCTGCGCGGTCGAGATGATCCATGTGAACATGCCGCGCTATGACCTTGAAAGATTTGGTGTCGCGCCGCGCGCAAGTCCGCGCCAGTCGGATGTGATGATCGTCGCCGGGACGCTCTGCAACAAGATGGCTCCGGCCTTGCGCCGGGTGTACGACCAGATGTCGGAGCCGCGCTACGTCATCTCGATGGGCAGCTGCGCCAATGGCGGCGGCTATTATCATTACAGCTATTCCGTGGTCCGCGGCTGCGACCGGATCGTGCCGGTCGACATCTATGTCCCGGGCTGCCCGCCGACCGCCGAGGCCCTGCTCTACGGGGTCATGCAGCTCCAGCGTAAGATCCGCCGCGAAGGCACGATCGAGCGATGAGAGCGATGGCGCTCCAGATCCTTCCCGGGACGGGGAGGGGGACCATGCGCAGCATGGTGGAGGGGGTTCTCCGCCTGCTCCCGGGCCCCCTCCACCACGCCGCTTCGCGGCGCGGTTCCCCTCCCCGTCCCGGGGAGGATTGCCAGTGACGAGCTCCGCGCCCCTCGTCCCGCCCCGCGAGGGCATCGTCGACGAGGTGAAGGCCGCGATCGGCGACTCCTTCCTCGGCGCCAAGGACGAGGTCGGCGAGGTCTCCATCGACGTCGGGCGCGACCGCATCGCGGACGTGCTCCGGACGCTTCGCGACCGCTTCGAATATCAGCAGCTGATGGAGATTGCCGGGGTCGACTATCCGTCGCGGCCCGAGCGGTTCGAGGTCGTCTACCACCTCTTGTCGGTGACCAGGAACCACCGCCTGCGGGTTCGAGTGACCACCGACGAGGACCACGCGGTGCCCACCGTCACCGGCGTCTTCCCCGTCGCCGGCTGGCTCGAGCGCGAGGTGTTCGACCTCTACGGAGTCCTGTTCGACGGCCACCCCGACCTTCGCCGGATCCTCACCGATTACGGCTTTCGGGGCCATCCCTTCCGCAAGGACTTCCCGCTCACCGGCTATGTCGAGATGCGCTATTCCGAGGAGCAGAAGAGGGTCGTCTACGAGCCGGTCACGCTTTCCCAGGACTTTCGCGACTTCGACTTCCTGAGCCCCTGGGAAGGCGCGGCCTATGCGCTTCCCGGCGACGAGAAAGCGAGCCCCGAAGCGCCGGGCGCTCCGACCCCGCTCAAGGCCGACGAGATCAAGCGATGAGCGCTCTGGCGGACGGCAGGCGGTGACGGACATCCAAGACCAGGCGCGAGCCGAGCAGGAGGTCGCCCGCACCGGCGCCACCCAGTCCGACATCGCCAGCTACACGATCAACTTTGGGCCCCAGCATCCGGCCGCCCACGGCGTCCTTCGGCTGGTGCTCGAGCTCGACGGCGAGATCGTCGAGCGGGTCGACCCGCATGTCGGCCTGCTCCACCGCGGCACCGAGAAGCTCTGCGAATACAAGACCTACATGCAGTCGCTCCCCTATATGGACCGGCTCGATTACGTCTCGCCGATGTGCATGGAGCACAGCTACGTCCTCGCCATCGAGAAGCTGCTCGACCTCGAAGTGCCGCTTCGAGGCCAGTATCTGCGGGTCCTCTTCGCCGAATTGACCCGGATCAAGAACCACCTGCTCAACCTCGGCAGCCACATCATGGACGTCGGAGCGATGACTCCGAACCTGTGGCTGTTCGAGCTTCGCGAGGACCTGATGAACTTCTACGAGCGGGCGTCGGGAGCGCGGATGCACGCCAATTACTTCCGCCCAGGCGGGGTCCGCCAGGACGTCCCGCTGAAGCTTTTGACCGACATCGCCGACTGGCTCGACAAGCGCCTTCCCGGCCTGTTCGAGGATTCGATCAGCCTCGTCGCCGACAACCGGATCTTCAAGCAGCGCAACGTCGACATCGCCACCGTGTCGAAGGAGGACGCGCTCGCCTGGGGCTTTTCGGGGCCGATGATCCGAGCCGCCGGAATCCCCTGGGACCTGCGCAAGTCGCAGCCCTATGAGGTCTACGACCGGATGGACTTCGACATTCCGGTCGGAACGAAGGGCGACTGCTACGACCGCTTCATGGTCCGGGTCGAGGAGGTCCGCCAGTCGGCGCGGATCATGAAGCAATGCCTGAACGACATGCCCGAGGGGCCGGTCGCCTCGCTCGACCGCAAGGTCGTCCCGCCCAGGCGCGCCGAGATGAAGCAGTCGATGGAAGCGCTCATCCACCACTTCAAGCTCTACACCGAAGGCTTCCACGTCCCCGCCGGCGAGGTCTATGTCGCCACCGAGAGCCCGAAGGGCGAGTTCGGCATCTATCTGGTCAGCGACGGCACCAACAAGCCCTATCGGGTCAAGATCCGCCCGACCGGCTTCTCCCACCTCCAGGCGATGGACTTCATGACCAGGGGCCACATGCTCGCCGACGTCACCGCCATTCTCGGCGCCATCGACATCGTCTTCGGCGAGGTCGACCGGTGAGCGCGCCCGCCGTGATCAACATCGCCGCCAAGCTCGCCGGCTTCTCCGACCATTGGAATCCGCGCATCGTCGGCCGCTACAACGGCAACGAGATCCGCCTCGCCAAGGCCGACGGCGAGTTCACCTGGCATAGCCATGCCGACAGCGACGAGCTGTTCCTGGTCCTGTCCGGCGACTTCGCGATCGAGTTCCGCGACGGTCTGGCCAGGCTGGCGCCGGGCGAGATGATCGTCGTTCCGAAGGGGACCGAGCATCGGCCCGTGGCCAATGGCGAGTGCGAGATCCTGCTGCTCGACCGCGAGGGCGAACCCAATACCGGGGCGAGCCCCTCCGGCTATACCCGCGCCAGGCTCGAGTCGATCTGATGGCCGCGGCCCGACTTCCCGCCACCCCGGAGATTCGCGAGCGCTGGGCCGGCTTCGCCTTCGCGCCTGACAATGAGGCCCAGGCCAGGACGATCGTCGGCCGCTATCCGCCGGGCCGCCAGCACAGCGCCATCATCCCGCTTCTCGACCTCGCCCAGCGCCAGGTCGGCGCGGAGACCGGGACCCAGGGCTGGCTGCCGATTCCGGTGATCGAACATGTCGCCGACTGTCTCGGCATGCCCCATATCCGCGCCTATGAGGTCGCGACCTTCTACACGATGTTCAACCTGGCGCCGGTCGGCCGCTATCACGTCCAGGTGTGCGGAACGACGCCGTGCATGCTGCGCGGCTCCGACGACCTCTTCGCCGCCTGCCGGGCCAGGGGCCTGAAGAAGGGCGGAACGACCGAGGACGGGCTGTTCACCCTCAACGAGGTCGAATGCCTCGGGGCCTGCGCCAACGCTCCGATGGTCCAGATCAACGACGACAATTACGAGGATCTGACGTTCGCCAGCATGACCGCGATCCTCGACGCCCTGGCGCGCGGGGAAGCGCCGGCGCCGGGTCCGCAGGTCGAGCGCCAGACGAGCTGCCCCGAGGGCGGCCCGACCACGCTCGTCGAGATGGCGAGCGAGAATCACGATTATCGGAGCCGCTGGTGACCCGCGGCGGTCTCTCGGCGGCGGTCGTCCCCGCTCTGGCCCTCGTCGCCTGCGGCCGGGACGAGCCCGTCGCCGACAACCGGGCCCGGCCCGCGCCGCCCGCGGCGGCCGCTCCGGTCCAGCCCGAGGGCGCCGTCGGAACCGCCGAGCGGCGGGTGCGCGAGCGGCTCGGCAACCCCAGGGGCCTCACCTTCGCCAATCCCCGCCGCGGCGCCAGCGAGGGCGTGCCGATCGTCTGCGGCGATTACGAGCAGGACGGGGCGACCCGCCGCTACATCGTGGTCGGCGGCGAGGAAGTATTCGTCGAGCCTCGCATGGGCCCGGGCGAGATGGACCGGGCGTTCGCCGAATTTTGCGGCGACGGCGAGCGCGGCTAGGGGAAGGGCATGAAAGGCAGTATCGCGATCCTGGTCGTCGGCATCCTCGCCGTCATCCTGCTCGTCGCAATCCTCAAGGTGGCCGTGAAGCTGGCGCTGATCGGAGTCGTCGTCGTCGTCGGGCTGGCGGCCTTCGCCGCCATGAAAGACGGGATCGGGGGTCCGCGTGCTTGACGACAAGGACCGCGTCTTCACCAACGTCTACGGCTTCCAGCCGGCGGGGCTGAAGTCGGCGCGCGAGCGCGGCGACTGGGACGACACGGCGGCGCTGATGGCGCGCGGCCAGGATTCGATCATCGACGAGATCAAGGCCTCCGGCCTTCGCGGCCGCGGCGGAGCCGGCTTTCCGACCGGGATGAAGTGGAGCTTCATGCCCAAGGAGCCGCCGCCCGGCCGCCCCAATTTCCTCGTCATCAACGCCGACGAATCCGAGCCCGGCTCGTGCAAGGACCGCGAGATCATCCGCCACGATCCGCACAAGCTGATCGAGGGCGCTCTGATCGCCGGCTATGCGATGCGGGCGCGGGCCGGCTACATCTACATCCGCGGCGAGTTCATCCGCGAGAGCCAGGCGCTCGAGGCGGCCGTCCAGGAAGCCTATGATTCCGGGCTGCTCGGCAAGAACGCCGCCAGGTCCGGCTACGATTTCGACCTTTTCGTCCACCGCGGCGCCGGCGCCTATATCTGCGGCGAAGAGACGGCCATGCTCGAGAGCCTCGAGGGCAAGAAGGGCATGCCGCGCCTGAAGCCGCCATTCCCGGCCGGGGCCGGCCTCTACGGCTGCCCGACGACGGTCAACAATGTCGAATCGATCGCCGTCGTGCCGACCATCCTTCGGCGCGGCGCGGCCTGGTTCGCCGGCATCGGCCGACCCAAGAACGAAGGCACCAAGCTCTTCCAGATTTCAGGCCACGTGAACCGGCCCTGCGTCGTCGAGGACGCCATGTCGGTGCCGTTCCGCGAGCTGATCGAGCGGCACGCCGGCGGCATCAGGGGCGGCTGGGACAATCTGCTCGCGGTCATCCCGGGCGGCTCCTCGGTGCCGCTCGTCCCGGCCGAGCAGATCATCGACGCGCCGATGGATTTCGACGGCCTGAAGGACCTCGGCTCCGGCCTCGGCACGGCGGCGGTCATCGTCATGGACAGGTCGACCGACATCGTGAAGGCGATCAGCCGGATCTCCTATTTCTACAAGCACGAGAGCTGCGGCCAGTGCACCCCGTGCCGGGAGGGCACCGGCTGGATGTGGCGGGTGATGGAGCGCCTCGCCGAAGGCAATGCCGAGATCCACGAGATCGACACGCTCTGGGACGTCACCAAGCAGGTCGAGGGCCACACCATCTGCGCCCTGGGCGACGCCGCCGCCTGGCCGATCCAGGGGCTGATCCGCCATTACCGGCCCGAGCTCGAGCGCCGGATCCGGGCGAAGCGGGCCGACCCTCCGGCTACTCTCCAGGCCGCGGAATAAGTCGGTCCGGGCGCGCCAGCCCAGCCGCTTTCCCGGCGGCGCGAATCGGTTTATCATCGTCCGTCACGATCACCGGCCGAACGGCGGTAGGCGAGAGGAGCACGTCATGAAGAAGGCGATGTATGCGTTGTTGGCGGCGGGCGCCGCTCTGGCCGTGTCGGCCCCGGCGACTGCCGACAATGGCGCCGACTCGGTTCGGGAGATTTATGAAGCCGGACGCTGCATGGTCGATCGCGACCGCGCTTCGGCCGTCGGCTTTCTCCAGGCGGTCCCGGTCGACAGCGAGACCACCGACCTGTCGCAGCTGCCCGACAGCCTCGTCCAGCGCTGCGCGGACGGCATGAGCTCGGCGCGGACCCTGCTCCTGCGCGGGGCCATCGCCCAGGCGCTGTTCTTCCGCGACTTCGGCGGTTTCGGCTTGGAGCCGCGGCGCTCGGCCCCGCTCGTCAATCTCGACATTCCGGTCCAGGATTCTCCGGAAGGGTCGGTCAGGACCGAGCTCTACCGCTGGGCCGACTGCGTCGTCCGCAACGACGCGCCGCATACCGAGCTTCTGCTCGCCAGCAGCGTGGGCTCGCGCAACGAATCCGCCGCCATCGAGCGGATGCGCGCGTTCATGGCCGCCTGCGCCCCGGCCGGAGCGCAATTGGCGGTCCAGCCGTCCGAGCTTCGCAGCCTGCTCGCCCAGAGCGCCTATCACAGCATGTATCGCTACTGGACCGACCAGCTGACCAGCGTCCGCGACCAGTGAGCGGGTAGGGGCCCGCTCCGGCTCACCGTGCCCGCCGGATCGGCGGCGGGAATTCAGGGGGTGACCCGCAATGGGTGACCGCGCCGAGATAATTGGAGAGGGAAGGCGGCGAATCTTCCGCAGCGCCGCGGCGGCCATGCTCGCGCTCCTCGCGGCGCCCGCGGCCGCCCAATATGGCGTACCGCCCCCGCAGAACGTTCCCGATGCCCCGTCGCGCTCCGCGGATTCGGAGGCTGCTCCGGCCACCCAGGCCGATTTGCTTCGCGCCGCGTCGTGCCTGGCAGGGCGCGACGCCCGGGCCGGCGAGGCGCTGCTGGCGACCGCCCCTTATTCTCAGCCCGAGCGCCAGGAAGCGGTCCGCGCCCTGCGCGCGGCCGAGCGTTGCCTGCGCCGCCGCGGCGGGCTCGCCACCTCGCCGCTG
>DATMVG010000097.1:0-16584 GCA_035563315.1 Allosphingosinicella sp.
CCTGCTTGGGCGCCGGCTCCGGCCGGGGCGGTGCCGGCCTGGGCTCCGGCAGCGGTCGGGCGGGCTCGGGAAGCGGCGCCGGCGCCGCGTCCTCGACCGGGCCCAGCTCCGGGGCCATGCCCTGGGCCGGTGGCTCGCGAGTCGGCTCGGGCGCGGCCGACACCAGGCCGATCTCGTCGACGAACGACACCTGGATGGCGTCCGACGGCGGCGGCGGAGCGGCGATCGTGGCGAGGCCGAGGGTCAGAGCGGCGAGCAGGGCGCCGTGGCCGACCAGCGCCGCGCCGAATCCGGCCGCTTCAGTCCGGTCCATCAGCGCGGCTCCGGGCTGGCGGTGCTGACCAGGGCGACACGCCTGAGGCCGGCGCGGTTGATCTCGCCCATCACCTCCATCACCCGGCCGTAATCGAGGCCGCGGTCGGCGCGCAGGAAGATTCGCGGCCCGCCTTCCTCGCCCGAGGAAGCGGCGATCTGCTCGAGCCGGGGGCCCAGCGCCGACCGCTCGACCGCGGCGTCGTCGACGAACACCGCGCCGGCGGAATCGATCGAGATCGCCACCGGCTCGCGCTCCTGGTCGAGCGCTGCGGCCTTGCTCTCGGGCAGGTCGACCTGGACCCCGGTCGCCAGCAGCGGCGCTGTGACCATGAAGATGATCAGGAGGACCAGCATCACGTCGACCATCGGGGTGACGTTGATCTCGGCCATCGGCGAGCGCCGCCCGCGCCGCCCCGGCCCGAGGATCGGTCCCATCGCCACGATCAGGCCTCGACCTCGAGCTCGCGGCTCAAAGTGCCGTGGAAGCCGTCGGCGAAGCGCTGGAGGCGCGCTTCGAAGCGGTTGATGGCGAAGCTGAAGCGGTTGTAGGCGATCACCGCCGGGATCGCCGCGAACAGGCCAAGCGCCGTCGCGAACAGGGCCTCGGCAATTCCGGGCGCGACGACGGCGAGGCTGGTGCTCTGCTGGCCGGCGATGTCGCTGAAGCTGCGCATGATCCCCCACACGGTGCCGAACAGCCCGACGAAGGGCGCCACCGAGCCCACCGTCGCCAGGATGTTGAGCCGCGAGGCGATCCGGTCGGTCTCGGCGGCGACGGCGGAATGGAGCGCCACCGCCAGCCGGGCGCGGGTGCCGTCCTTGTCGACTGAGCGTCCGGAGGTGGAGCGCCGCCATTCGGCGATTCCGGCGGCGAGCACCTTGGCCGAAGGCAGCTCGCTTCGGCCGCGTTCCTCGTAGAAGCTGTCGATATCCTCGGATTTCCAGAATTCGCGCTCGAACTTGTCGTTGTCGCGCGCCGCGCGCCGCATCTTCAGCCACTGGGCGAGGATGATCGCCCAGGTCCACACGCTGGCGAGCAGCAGGCCGACCATCACCGCCTTGACGACGATGTCCGCCTGAAGGAACAGCGCGATCGGGGACATGACGTCGGTCGGCATTCCGCTGCTCGTCACTTCGGTCCTTCCCTTTTCAGCCGCTCGAACCGGTCCACCCATGAGCGCGGCTGGCGCTTCGGCCGCCCCTCCGCCGACAGGAAGGCGGCGGTGATGATCGCGTCGGCGAGAATTTCACGCCCGCGCATGACTCGCTGATGAATGAGGCAGCTCGCGGCGCGGACCTCGCGCACCTCGCTGAGGACGAGCAGCTCGTCGTCCAGGCGGGCCGGCCGGCGATATTTGATGTTGGCTTCGGCGACGACATAGACTCCGTCGCCCGCCTCGAGCACGGCGCGCTGGTCGATTCCCGCGGCGCGAAGCATGTCCGAGCGTGCCCGCTCCATGAACTTCAGATAATTGGCATAATAGACGATGCCGGCGACGTCGGTGTCCTCGAAATAGACGCGCAGCGCGAAATGGTGGGTGCCGTCGACCCACGCCCCGTCATACGGCCTGTCCACCGTCCCGCCCACCTTCCCGGCTGTACCGGCGCGATCCGGCGGCGGAAACCCCGGCGGCGCGCGCCGGGACGAACCGGGCCGATTTCGCGTCGGGCTAGCGGCGGCGGAGATAGGCGTCGCGCTGAGCCTCGACCAGGCGCAGGAGATCGCCCAAGGCCAGGCTGACATCGGCCAGGTGAAGGCCCCAGCCGGGCTGGACCTGGCCCGCAATGACGACGTCCCCCGGTATGCGGTCGGTCCGCGCGTCGGCCGGGTCGGCATTCACCGTCACCGCGAGATAGCCGAGCGGCCCGTCGTTGACGCAGGCGGCCGAGACGAGGCCCTCCGTGCGCAGGAACATCGTCGGCGCCGCGCCCTGCGAGGACCATTGGATCGGGGTCTGGGTGTTGGTCACCGAGGGGCCGGCATACCAGTAGCTGTCGAGCGGAGCGCTGCCGCCGCCGAGCGCGGCGGGGTTGGTGCAGGCGACGATCATGCCCGGCCGCACCGAACGTCCGAACAGCGCCCCCGCCGCCGGCGGGCTGGCCGCGCGGAAGGAAACGTAGCTGACGACGCAGCCGGTCTGGCCGACCGCCGTGCAAAGCGGCGTCTGCCGGAAGCTCCCGCCGACCGCCGCGCCTTGCGGCACCTCGACATTGTAGCCGATCAGCAAGGCCGAGAGCATCCTCCCGGCTTCCGGGTGGCCTTCGATCTCCTCGGCGAGCAGTCGGATGAGGTGGACCGTCCCCTGGCTGTGGCCGATGAGGACGAACGGGCGGCCCTGGTTGCGCTCGCTCAGATAATGGCGCCAGGCGGCGCGGACGTCCTCATAGGCGATATTGCTGTTCGCGGTCAGGTCCTGGCCGGCAAAGGCCCGCGGCAGCGCGGTCAGGGTCACCTGTCGGTACATCGGGGCGAACGGCCGGCAGATCGAGGCGAAGCGGGCGAACTGGACCGCCGCCGCCGCTTGCTCTTCGATGCCCGGCTCGAGGTCCGAATTGAGCGTCGGATCGCGCGAGATGGTGGGATAGACGTAGAAGCAGTCGATCGGCGCATCCGCGGCGGGGGCGACCTGGCCGGTCGAGCCGTAGCCGTTGGCGTTGAGCGCCGTCGTCGGCAACGGCCGGCCGCAGCTGTCGGCGCGGCCCGGAAGGCACAGCCACGCCGATTCGTCGCCATAATCCGGCGCCGGCGCCGGCGCTTCCGCCTGCTGCGCCCAGGCCGGCGGCGCTGCCGAGAGCGCCAGCGCGAGAATGATCCCTTTCATGCTTCCCCTCATGTCGAGTCGAACAAGCCGCTTTGAGCGCTCCTCGGCTGCTGCAGGCCGAGATGGGTCCAGGCGGCGCCGTTGAGGCAGCGCCCACGGGCGGTCCGCGCGACCAGGCCCAGCTGGATGAGGAACGGCTCGATCACCTCCTCGATCGTGTCCCTCGGCTCGCTGAGCCCCGCCGCGAGAGTCTCGACGCCGACCGGGCCGCCACCGTAGATGTCGGCGATCATGTGAAGGTAGCGCCGGTCCATCGCGTCCAGCCCGAGATGGTCGACCTCCATCCGCGTGAGGGCGCTGTCGGCGGCGGCGGCGTCGACTTCCGCCACGTCGGCCGACTGGGCGAAGTCGCGCACCCGGCGGAGCAGGCGCCCGGCGATTCGGGGCGTCCCGCGCGACCGGCGGGCGACCTCGCGAGCGCCGTCGTCGGTGAGGGCGAGGCCGAGCAGCCGAGCCGCCCGGCGGACGACCTGCTCCAGCTCCTCGACCGAATAGAAAGTGAGGCGCACGGGAATGCCGAAGCGGTCGCGCAGGGGCGTCGTGATCAGCCCCTGCCGGGTCGTGGCCCCGACGAGGGTGAACTTGGGCAGGTCGATCCGGACCGAGCGCGCCGACGGTCCCTCGCCGATCATCAGATCGAGGACCCGGTCCTCCATCGCGGGATAGAGAATCTCCTCCACGGCCGGAGCAAGGCGATGGATCTCGTCGATGAACAGGACGTCGCCGTCCTCGAGGTTGGTGAGGATCGCCGCGAGGTCGCCCGATTTGGCGATGACCGGCCCCGAAGTGGCCCTGAAGCCGACGCCGAGCTCCCGGGCGATGATCTGCGCGAGCGTGGTCTTGCCGAGGCCGGGCGGCCCGAAGAAGAGGACGTGGTCGAGCGGGTCGCCGCGGCGCTTGGCGGCCTCGATGAACACCCGCAGATTGTCCCGCGCCGCCTTCTGGCCGACGAACTCGGCGAGGGTCTTGGGCCTCAGCGCGGCGTCGAGATCTTCCGGGCGGCGGTCGCCGTTGATGATCCGTTCCTGCTCCACGGGAGCCAGCCATAGCGCAAGCCCCGATCCTGTCGAACTGCTTTATCGGGAGGCGACCGGTCGTGCCGCGGCCAAGAGTAGCGCGCGGAGCGCCGCCATTGCTGGAGAGCAAGCTTGAGGGGCGCGCGCTTCTCTCTTAGGCTGCGGCCATGGACCGCCGAACCTTCCTCCTCGCTGCCGGCGCCGCCGGCGCCGCCCTTTCTTTTCCGGCGCGCGCCGGCACCGCCGACGCGCCGCCTCGCGGCCGCGACGCCGCCTCCATCTATGTCGACGCGCAAGGGGGGCTGGACGGATTCGACGAGCCCGAGCCCGGCCGCTTCGTCCCCACCGAGCGGCTGATCGAGGCCATCCGCCAGCGCCGGATCGACATCATCAGCGGCACCATCGCGCCGGTCGGGAACGGGCCCGACCGCTACCGCGACTCGGTGGAGGGCGTCGCTTCGTGGGACCGGCTGATCGGCGAACATTCGACCTTGCTGGCCAAGGTCGAGAGCGCCGCCGACATCCGTGCCGCGCGCGCCGCGGGCAAGGTCGGGATCATCTACAATTTCCAGGACACCACGGCTCTCGAGGGCGACGCCGCCAAGGTCGACACCTTCGCCACGCTCGGCGTCAGGGTGATCCAGCTCACCTACAACAAGCGCAACCTGGCCGGCGACGGCTGCCTCGAACGCGCCAATGCCGGGCTTTCCGACTTCGGCCGCGAAGTGATCGCCCGGATCAACCGCCGCAACGTGCTGCTCGACCTCAGCCATTCCGGGCAGCGCACAGTGGCCGAAGGGATTGCGGCCAGCACCGTTTCGCCGGCCATCACTCATAGCGGCTGCCGCGCCCTCGCCGACCTGCCGCGCAACACCCACGATTCCGAGATGCGCGCGCTGGCCGAGAAGGGCGGGGTCTTCGGCATCTATCTGATGCCGTTCCTTCGCATGCGGGGCCAGCCGGGGCGCGAGGATCTGCTTCGCCACCTCGATCATGCGGTCAACGTCTGCGGCGAGGATCATGTCGGCATCGGCACGGACAATCCGTTCCTCGGTTATGTGATCAACGACGAGACGCGCGCCCAGCAGCGCCGCTTCTTCGAGGAGCGCTCGCGCCAGGGCATCGCGGCGCCCGGCGAGGCCGCCGACGTGCTCAATCTGGTCGAGGGCTATAACGGGGCGGACCGCTACGACCGGATCGGCGCGGACCTGCGCCGCCGCGGCTGGAGCACGGCCAGGGTCGAGAAGGTGCTCGGCAACAATTTCGTCCGGCTGTTCGGCGAGGTCTGGCGGGGCTAGGTCCGCCGGCGACGAGCCGGACCGGCCGGCGGCGGGCCGAGCGGATCGCGATCCCGGCAGCCCCGCCCTAGCGCGCCGCTTTCTTGAGCGCTCCTCTGACGAGCGCGTCGAGGCCGGCTTCGCTGCCCAGCTCCGCTTCGGCCTTGGCCACCGCGGCCGATGCCTCGGCCGGGCGGAAGCCGAGATTGAGCAGCGCCGAGACGGCGTCGCGGGCATGGCTTCCGGCCGGGGCGGCGGCCCCGCCCGCAAGCCCGAGCGCGATCCCGCCGATCTTGTCCTTGAGCTCGTGGGCGATGCGCTGGGCGAGCTTCGGTCCGACCCCCTGGGCGCGCGCGATCATGCCGTGATCGCCGCTCGCAATGGCTCGGTGCAGGTCGTCGGCCGGAAGCGTGGACAGGATGGCGAGCGCGACCTTGTTGCCGACGCCCTGGACCGAAGTGAGCAGTCGGAACCAGTCGCGTTCCTCGGCGGTGCCGAAGCCGACGAGGCGGATCGAATCCTCGGCGACCAGCATCTCGGTGTGGAGGACGACCTCGGTGCCGATGGCGCCGAGCCCGGCCAGGGTCCGGGTCGAGGCGGCGACGAGATAGCCGACTCCGCCGACGTCGATCACGGCATGGTCGGCGCCGAAGCTGTCGAGCAGTCCGCGAAGCCGCGCGATCACGCCGCATTCCCCAAAGCGCGCCGGCTGGCGAGATGGTGGGCGTGGGTGATGGCGACGGCGAGCGCGTCGGCCGCGTCCGGGCCGGCGATGGGGACGCCCGGCAGCAGCCGCTGGACCATGGCGTGGACCTGCGCCTTCTCGGCGCCGCCGACTCCGACCACCGCCTTCTTGACCAGCCGCGCGGCATATTCGCCGACGGCGATGCCGCGGCGAGCGACGGCGAGCACGACGACTCCGCGCGCCTGGCCGAGCTTCAGGGTCGATTGCGGATTCTCGTTGAGGAAGACCTCCTCGACCGCGGCGGCCGCGGGAGTATGGGCGTCGATGACTCGCCCGAGCTCTTCCTCCAGCCGGACCAGGCGGGCCGGCAGGGCCTGCTTGGGATCGGTGCGGATCTGGCCGTTGGCGACATGGCTCAGCCGGTTTCCCGCGGCCGCGATCACGCCCCAGCCGGTGCAGCCGAGGCCCGGATCGAGACCGATGATCAGCACTGCCCCACCTTCGTTAAGCCAGCCTCTCCATCACCTCTTCGGACATTTCGTAATTGCCCCAGACGGTCTGGATGTCGTCATCCTCCTCGAGCGTCTCGACCAGCTTGATCAGCTGCTCGGCGTCGTCGCCGGAGACCTCGACCGAAGTCTGCGACCGCCACGCGAGGCCGACGCTCTCAGCCGGGCCGAGCGCCTGCTCCAGAGCGCGGGCGACGTCGTGAAGATCGTCGATCGAGGTCCAGATCTGGTGGCCTTCCTCGTCGGATTCGACGTCCTCCGCGCCGGCCTCGATGGCGGCCTCGAACACCGCGTCGCCCGATCCCGCGGCCGCCGCATAGCCGATCAGCCCGAGCCGCTCGAAGCCGTGGGTCACCGAGCCGGAGGCGCCGAGGTTGCCGCCATTCTTGGAGAAGATGGTGCGCACGTTGGTCGCGGTGCGGTTGCGGTTGTCGGTCAGCGCCTCGACGACGAGCGACACGCCGCCCGGGCCGAACCCTTCATAGCGTATCTCCTCGTAATTCTCGGCGTCGCCGCCGCTCGCCTTGTCGATCGCGCGCTGGATATTGTCCTTGGGCATGGACTGGGCGCGGGCGGCGGTGACCGCGGCGCGCAGCCGCGCATTGGCGTCCGGATCGGGCAGGCCCATCTTGGCCGCGACGGTGATCTCGCGGGCCAGCTTGGAAAAGATCGCCGAGCGCTTCTTGTCCTGAGCGCCCTTGCGATACATGATGTTCTTGAACTTGCTGTGGCCGGCCATTGCTCTTCCCTGCGCTCGGTCTAGCCGCCCCGTGGCGGGGCTTCAATCAGGCGAGGCCCAACGCGGCCTTGTAGGTGTCGAGCAAGGCTTCGGCCTCCTGGCGCGCATTGTTCTCCATCTTCCTGAGGCGGACGATCGCGCGCATCGTCTTGGGATCGTAGCCGCGCGCCTTGGCCTCGCCATAGACGTCCTTGACGTCGTCGGCGATCGCCTTCTTTTCCTCTTCCAGCCGCTCGATCCGCTCGATCAGAAGCCGCAATTCGTCGGCCGCGACGCTCCCTTCCGCCAATGTCCGTTCCTTCGCTCCTCGGGTTGAGCGGCAGGCTCTAGGGGGTCGCAGGCCGGCGCTCAAGCGGGTTGCACTGTCATCGCCAGCGGCTATGGCGCGCAGGCGATGCCGACCAGAGAGACGCAGCCGAGCCGCTTCGTTCCGCGCAGCCGGAAGGTGCGGATCCTGGCGACGCTCGGCCCGGCCAGCGACAGTCCGGAGATGATCCGGCAGCTCGCCGAGGCCGGCGCCGACGCCTTTCGAATCAACATGAGCCATGGCGGCCACGCCGATCACCTGCGCCGGATCCAGGCGATCCGCGGGCTCGAGAGCGAGCTCGAGCGGCCGACCACGATCGTCGCCGACCTCCAGGGGCCCAAGCTCAGGGTCGGCAAGTTCCTCGGCGACAAGGCCGAGCTCAGGAGTGGCGAGACGTTCGTCTTCGACCGCGACGACGCCCCGGGCGACGCGACTCGGGCCAACCTCCCGCACCGCGAGATTTTCGAGGCGGTGCAGCCGGGAGCGCGGCTGCTCGTCGACGACGGCAAGCTCGTCTTCCGGATCCTGAGCGTCGCGAGCGACCGGATCGAGGCGCGTATCGAGGTCGGCGGGGCGATCTCGAACAACAAGGGCCTCAACCTTCCGGACGTGCTTCTGCCGGTGGCCGCGCTGACCGAGAAGGACCGTTCCGACCTCGCCTTCGCGCTCGAACAGGGCGTCGACTGGGTCGCCCTGTCCTTCGTCCAGCGGCCCGAGGACGTCGCCGAGGCGCGCCGGCTGATCGGCGGCAAGGCGGCGCTTCTCGCCAAGATCGAGAAGCCCGCCGCCATCGATCGGCTCGAGGGCATCCTCGAGCTGGCCGACGCCGTCATGGTCGCTCGCGGCGATCTCGGCGTCGAGCTTCCGCCCGAGGCGGTTCCGCCGCTCCAGAAGCGTATCGTCGAGGCGGCGCGGCGGATGGGCCGCCCGGTCGTGGTGGCGACCCAGATGCTCGAATCGATGATCTCGGCGCCGTCGCCGACCCGGGCCGAGGTCTCGGACGTCGCCACCGCCGTCTATGACGGCGCCGACGCGATCATGCTCTCGGCGGAAAGCGCCTCGGGCCGGTTCCCGTGCGAAGCGGTGGCGATGATGAACCGGATCGCGACCAGGGTGGAGGCCGACCCGACCCATTATGCGCGGGTCCACTTCACCGAGACGCTGCCCGATGCGACCACCAACGACGCCATCGCCCGGGCCGCCGGCGAGATGACGCGGACCGTCGGCGCGTCGGCCATCGTCTGCTTCACCAGCTCGGGATCGACCGCGCGCCGAGTGGCGCGCGAGCGGCCCACCGTCCCGCTGCTCGTGCTCACCCCCTCGCTCAAGACCGCCCGGCGCCTCGGCCTGCTGTGGGGCGCTCACGCCGTGCGAACCCGCGACGTCGGCAGCTTCGAGGAGATGGTCGGCAAGTCGAAGCGGATGGCGCTTCGCCACAGCCTCGGCAAGAGCGGCGACCGGATCATCGTCACCGCCGGAGTGCCGTTCGGGACGCCTGGCTCGACCAACGTCGTCCACGTCGCCCGGCTGATCGGCGACGAGCTCGAGCGCCACCGCCGCTCCTAGCCTAGCGGTCGGGCAGCAGCCCCGGCACCAGATCGGGCAGCTCGCGGGCGAGGAAGCCGAGCCGTCCCACCCGTTCGGTGAGCAGCCGCCCCGCCTCGCCGTGGAGCCAGACCCCCCACAAGGTCGCGGTCAGGGCATCGGCGCCGCGCGCGCACAGCCCGCCGACGATTCCCGACAGGACGTCGCCGCTGCCCGACGTCGCCAGGCCGACGCCGCCGCCGGCATAGGTGAAGGCGCGTCCGTCGGGGGCGACGACGAAGCTCGGCGCTCCCTTGACCAGGGTCACGGCCGCGAACCGCCGAGCCGCGGCGGCGGCGGCGGCGAGCGGGTCGGCCTCGACTTCGGCGCGCTCCATCCCGAGCAGCCGCGCCATCTCCCCGCCATGGGGCAGCAGGATGGTCCCGCCGCCGCGGCCGCGCAGCTCGGCCTCGAGCGGCTCCACGCAGTCGAGCACGGCCGCGTCGAGGATCAGCGGAAAGTGGGCGCCGCAGCCGATCAGCCGAGCGAGCAGCTCGCGCAGCGGCGGCCCGGCCTGCATTCCGCACCCGATCGCGATGGCCTGGGCGGCCTTGGCCCAGCGGACCAGCGGCGCGATGTCCGCTTCGGCGATGCAGCCCTCGTCGGTTTCCTCATGGCCGATCACCCGCGCCTCCGGCACCGCCACGGCGAGCGGAGCGGCGATGCTCCGCGCGGTTCCGATCTGGAGCTTGCCGGCACCGGCGCGAAGCGCGGCCACCCCGGCGAGCAGGGCGGCGCCGGCCAGCTCGCGGCTGCCGGCGATGACCAGCAGCCGGCCGCGCTCCTCCTTGCCGGAATCCTCGGCCACGTGCGGGAGCGGGAAGCGGCGCAGCAGGTCGGCGTCGATCGGCTCGGGATTGCTCATCGCGTGCCCATGATCCGGTCGGGCTCGGCGGTGACCGGGGCATCCTCGGCCCTGAGCGGCGCCGAGAAATTGTAGCGCAGCAGGCTGGGCATGCAGAGCCTGGCGTCCTCGGGCTCGAACTCATATTCGCAGATGCCGCAATTGAGCACGCCGCTGTCCTTGTCGATCGCAAGCACGGCCGCCTCGTCGAGCTCTTCCAATATGTAGCGGAAGCAGAGCACCACCACCTGGTGGCAGACGATCAGGACCCGGCGGTCGGCATGGTGGAGGCTGACCGTGTCGAGCGCGCTCCTCAGGCGCAGGATCACGTCGACCCAGCTCTCGCCGCCCGGCGGACGATGATAGAATTTGCCGAGCAGCCGGCGGTGCTGGGCCTGGTCGGGATGGAAGGCGGCGATCCCTTCGGTCGTCATCCGGTCGAGGATCCCGAACTCGCGCTCGCGCAGCCGCTCGTCGATCACCGGCCCCTTCGCCCCGTCGGCGACCCCGCCGGCGCCGCAGATCGCCTCAGCCGTCTGCCGCGCTCGGACATAGGGGGAGGAGAGGACCACCTCGGGGCGCTCGGCCTGCGGCCTCGCCGCGAACCAGTGGCCGACCGCTTCCGCCTGCCGCTGGCCGAGCGCGCTCAGCGGGACGTCGACGTCGCGAACCTCGAGCCCGATCAAATGCTCGCCGGCCTCGACGGCGGCGGCGCGGGCGACGTTGCCGGCGCTCTGCCCGTGCCTGATCAGCCAGAGGCGGGAAGGCCATCTTTGTCGCATGGCCGAAACAAAGCCCCAGCCGCGCGAAAGTTCAGAGCAGTCCCTCGGCCTCGAGCCGGCGGCGAAGGTTCTCGGCCGTGGTGAAGAGGTGGCCGCGCATTCCGACCGCCTCGGCGCCTTCGACGTTGATCAGCCGGTCGTCGACGAACAGGGCGTCCTTCGGCCGAAGCCCGAAGCGGTCCAAGGCGAGATAATAGATGGCGGGATCGGGCTTCAGGAGCTTGACCTCGCCGGAGACGACGATGTCCCGGAATCGGCTGAAGAAAGGACGCTCCTGCTCGAGGAAAGGCGGCCAGAAATCGGCCGAGAAGTTGGTGATGGCGAAGAGCGGAACGCCGCGTTCGGCAAGCGCTTCGACGAGCTCGTGGACGCCGGGCACGGGATCAGTGATCGTCTCGCCGAAACGGTCGCCCCAGGCGGCGATCAGGTGCGCATATTCCGGGAATTTCTCGGCGAGCTCGGCCGCCGCTTCGGCATAGGCGCGGCCGCCGTCCAGGGTCTCGTGCCATTGCCACAGGCCGACCTCGTCGACGAAGCGCATCCGGGCCTCGTCGTCGGCGATCTGCCGGACGAGGAAGCTGTCGGGATCCCAGCCGTAAAGGACGTTGCCGACGTCGAAGACGACGGCGCTTGGTCCCTCGATACCGGCCTCGGCCAAGCTCAGTCCCTGGTCGGGACGAGCGGATTCGCAAAGTCGATCGCGCTCATCCCGAGCAGCCGTTGAGCTTGACGAAACGGCGGATCGAAGGACGCCCGTTAACCCTGGCGCGCCTTGAAGCGGCGGTTGGTCTTGTTGATGACGTAGGTGCGGCCCCGGCGGCGGATCACGCGGCAGTCGCGGTGGCGCGACTTGAGGGATTTGAGCGAGTTGCGGATCTTCATGGCGGAAACGCCTGCCTTCTGAGCGGTGCTGCGGTGTGGAAAAAGCGAGGCGCTCACCTAGTCAGCGCCGCCTTCCAAGTCAAGCGCGCGCGCCGCGGCGCGGGTGCCGCGCCCAACGGAGCTCGCCCATGGCGGCAACGCGGTCCGGGGGGGCCCTCTGCCCCCGAAAGCGGGAACGGGGGAGGCAAGGATCTTCTCTTCGGGCCCGCGTGGCACTGCGATGTTGGAAGATCCTTCCAATTCGTGCATCTAGGATCGGATGGACCGGACCGACCTCAAGATCCTTGCCATCCTCCAGGAGGATTCTTCGCTGCCGGTCGCCGAGATAGCCGCGCGCGTCAATCTGTCGCAGACGCCGTGCTGGCGGCGGATCCAGAGGCTCGAGGCGCAAGGGGTGATCGAGCGGCGTGTCGCCATCGTCAATCCCCAGGCGGTGGGCCTCGGCATCTCCGTCTTCGTGGAGGTCGAGGCGGGCGACCATTCGCCGGAATGGCTCGATCGCTTCGCCGCCGAGGTGGCCACAATGCCAGAGGTGATGGAGGTTTACCGGATGGCGGGGGACGTCGACTATCTGCTTCGCGTCGCCGTCGCCGGCATGGCCGAATATGACGATTTCTATCGCCGCCTGATCGCCCGGGTGCCGATCAAGAACGTCTCGTCGCGCTTCGCCATGGAGCGCGTGAAGCACACCACCGCTTATCCGCTGCAGCTTTAGGGCGCCGGCGGCTGGTTCGCCGGGGGCGCGGGCGGCTGCGGCGCTTCCTCCCGCTTGAGGTCCGGCCGCGCCGGCCGCGGGCCAGGCTCGTCTTCGCGCCTGATGACATGGCGCTCCGAGCGGATCCGGCGAAATCGCCGGAGGTACTCCTTTATTTCCGGAATGAACGCGCAACCGACTGCCAGGGCAATAAGGATGAACGCGACAGTGAAAGTCGATTGGTAGAAGCGCATCGCGTCATGATAGGGCCTGCCCCGGCTCTGGCAACGTAAATTGTTAACTATATGCCGTGCGATAGCGTCGCCGTGCCTCGGTGGGGCAAGCGAAAAAAGCCCCCGGACCGGAGCCCGGGGGCGAGGCTTACCGCTTCAACCTAGGGAGACCTCAGCGGTGGATTGTCTGTCGCATCATTGCGCGTTGCCGGCGCTGTTCTCGGTCGCGGCATTGTCGCTGGCGTTGCCGGCGCCCTCGTCGAGCGCGCTGTCGTTGCCGAGGGTCTCGTTGCCGAGCAGGTTCTCGGCGCCGAGATCGTCGGGCGCGACGTTGTAGAGATCCTCGGTCGCATTGTTGGCGGCGACATTCTCTTCGCCGCCTCCGCCGCAGGCGCCGAGCGCCGCCAGGCCGGCGGCCAGAAGAGCCTTGGAAACGAGCTTCATCGCATTCCCCCTTTTCGAATCATGGGCGCGCAAAAAGACCATTTGCCCGGGCGTGCGGCAACAGCGGAACGACGGGCCCCGCAACTTTGCAGGATTGCGCTCGCCGGGCCGGATGTCGCAGCAGGCTTGTGCCAATCGCGTATCGCCGATTGGCAGTTTCTTTCGCGCCCCGGTCAGCCGCGCTCGGCGAGCTTGCGCTCCCAGGCGAGCGCGTCGGCGACGATGACTCCGAGATCGTCGCGCTTCGGCCGCCAGGGCAGGGTCGCGAGGATCCGCCCATTGTCCGCTACCAGCGTCGGCGGATCGCCCGCCCGCCGGGGCGACATCCGCCGCACGATCGGCGCGTTGGTGGCGCGATCGACGGCGTCCAGCACTTCGAGCACCGAGAAGCCCCGGCCATAGCCGCAATTCATGACGTGGCTCGTCGTCGGCTCGGCGATCAGAAGCTCGAGCGCGTGAAGATGCGCCGCGGCGAGGTCGCTGACGTGGATATAGTCGCGGACGCCGGTGCCGTCGGGGGTGTCATAGTCGGTGCCGTAGACGTCGACATGCGGGCGCTTGCCGATCGCCGCCTCGGTCGCGACCTTGAGCAGGTGGGTCGCTCCGGCCGTCGACTGGCCGGACCGGCCCTCCGGGTCGGCGCCGGCGACGTTGAAGTAGCGCAGCGCGCAATAGTTGATCGGGTGGGCCGCGGCGACGTCCCTGAGCATCCGCTCGGTCATCAGCTTGGACCAGCCATAGGGGTTGATCGGCTCCGTCCTGGCATTCTCGCGGACCGGCACCTCGTCCGGAATGCCGTAGGTCGCCGCCGTCGACGAGAAGATGAAGTGGCTCACCCCTCCCCTCACCGCGCTCTCGAGCAGCGCCCGGCTCTTCGACGTGTTGTTGGAATAATATTTGAGCGGATTCTCGACCGATTCGGGAACGACGACCGAGCCGGCGAAATGCATGATCGCTCCGATCCCATGCTCCTCGATCAGCCGGCCGACCAGCGCCTGGTCGGCGATGTCGCCGCGCGCGAATGCCGCGCCCTCGGCGACCGCCCATTCGAAACCCGTCGAAAGGTCGTCGATCACGACCACCGGCCAGCCGGCATCGAGCAGCGCCAGCACGGCATGGCTGCCGATATAGCCGGCCCCTCCCGTCACCAGCACCGGTACGCGTCTATCCTCGGTCACTCTTCCTCCCCGTGCTGTCGCATGCAGCAAAAACCGGCTAAGCTCGTTGCGGCCTATACAGTCTCATTCGGCGAGGAGGAGAGCAGGTGATGAAAAAATCGGCGGTCGCGCTCGCGGCTCTGCTCGCGGCCGGATTCCTCCAGGGCTGTGAATCGATCGACGGCGGCTCTCGCGACCAGCAGGGCGTTTCCGTTACCCGCCTCCACCTCGGACAGGAGATTGCGCGCGGCGAGATCAGGGTGGAATCGGTCGATCCGGCGCAGGCGAGCAGCCTCGATTTCGCGCAGGTCGGCGGGCGCGTCGAACGCGAGCTGACGAGGCTCGGCTGGCGGGTGACCCCGGCCAACCCCCGCTCCGAGCAGGTGGCGGTCGTCCGCTTCAGCCAGATGGGCGGCGGCGAGACCGCGGTCAGCGAGCTCAATGTGCGCATTCAGCGCCGATCCGACGCCACCGTGGCGTGGGAGGGCCGGGCGCAGCTTCAGGGCCTGCCGCCGGCCTCCCCGGCCGAGCGCGGCGCCCTCGTCGACCGCCTCACGGAGGCGATGTTTCGGGACTTCCCCGGCGAGTCGGGCCGCACTATCAGGGTTCGATGACCCTTTCAGTTTCGTGCCCCTTCGATGGCGGCAATATTCGCCTGGTCGCCATCGAGGGCGATCGGGTGGACCTCGAGATCCGGCGCGACCACGAGTCGGATTTCTATCAATGGTTTTACTTTCGCCTCACCGGCGCTGCGGGCCGCCCGCTCGAACTTCGCCTGCTCAACGGCGCCGGCGCCGCTTACGCTCACGGCTGGCACGGCTATCGCGCCTGCATGTCCGCCGACCGCGAGGATTGGGAGCGGATCGACACCGCTTATGCCGACGGCGTGGTGACGATTCGGGCGACGCCGCCCGCCGACAGCGTCTGGTTCGCCTATTTCGCGCCTTATACGATGGAGCGGCACCACGATTTCGTCGCCGCCGTGGCCGCCCAGCCCGGCGCTGAATATCGCTCGCTGGGACAGACTCTCGACGGGCACGAGATCGATTATTTCCGGCTCCCCGGCGGGCCGCTCCAGGTCTGGCTCTACGCCCGCCAGCACCCCGGCGAGACGATGGCCGAATGGTGGATGGAGGGCGCTCTGGAAAAGCTTCTCGACGAGGCCGACCCGGTCGCCCGGCGGCTGCGCGAGAAGGCGACCTTCCACGTCGTCCCCAACATGAATCCCGACGGTTCGCGACGCGGCCACCTCAGGACCAACGCGGCCGGAGTCAACCTGAACCGTGAATGGCACGCGCCGAGCGTCGAGCGCAGCCCCGAAGTGTTCCATGTCCTCGAGGAGATGAAGAAAACCGGGGTGGATTTCGCCATGGACGTCCATGGCGACGAAGCGATCGCCGCCAACTTCCTCGCCGGATTCGAGGGCATCCCGTCCTTCAAGAAGGCGCAGCAGCAGCTGTTCGACGCGTTCAGCGCCGCGCTGGTCGCCGCCTCGCCCGACTTCCAGACCGACAAGGGCTATGAGATCCCGCGGCCGGGCCAGGCCAACCTCTCCATGTCGACGGCGCAGCTCGCCGAGCGCTTCGGGGCCGTTTCGATGACCTTGGAGATGCCCTTCAAGGACAATGACGAGCTGCCCGACCCGCTCTACGGATGGTCGCCGGACCGCTGCCGGCTGCTCGCCCGCTCGTGCCTCGACGCGCTCCACGCCGTCATCGATCGCATCGCCGAATATCGCCGCTGATGCCTCGCCTGGTCCTGATCCGCCACGGGCAGTCGGCGTGGAATCTCGAGAATCGCTTCACCGGCTGGTGGGATGTCGGGCTGACGCCGAAAGGCGAGGAGGAAGCGAGGGCGGCCGGCGAGATGCTCGCCGCCAAGGGGTTCGACTTCGACCTGTGCTTCACCAGCCTGCAGACGCGCGCCGTCAAGACCTTGCACATCGCGCTCGAGGCGATGGACCGCCTGTGGCTTCCGGAGGAGAAGGACTGGCGGCTGAACGAGCGCCATTATGGCGGCCTCACCGGGCTCGACAAGGCGGAGACGGCGGCCCGGCATGGCGACGAGCAGGTCCATATCTGGCGGCGCTCCTTCGACGTTCCGCCGCCGCCCATGACGCCGGGCGGCCCGTTCGACCTGTCCGCCGACCGCCGCTATGCCGCGGTCGACGTCCCGGCCACCGAGAGCCTGAAGGATACGATCGCTAGAGTGCTCCCTTACTGGGAAGGCCGGATCGCGCCGGCGCTGCGCAGCGGCGAGCGGGTGCTGATCTCCGCCCACGGCAATTCGCTTCG
>DATMVG010000098.1:0-3665 GCA_035563315.1 Allosphingosinicella sp.
ATCGGGTCCGGTCGGTGCCGGAACTGGTGGAGAAGGGCCTGCTCTCGCCCCAGGAGCTGCGGCAATTTCACAAGGCGGAGCGATTCCTCTGGGCGGTGCGCTGCCACCTCCACATCGTCGCCGGCCGCGCCGAGGAGCGGCTGACCTTCGACTATCAGCGCGAGATCGCGAGCCGCATGAATTATGCTGGCCGCCACGGCAACGCGCCGGTCGAGCGCTTCATGAAGCATTATTTCCTTCACGCGAAGACCGTGGGCGACCTCACCGGCGTGTTCCTCGCCCATATCGACGAGAAGTTCGCCCGCCGCGGGCAGCGCCTCTACCTTCCAGCGCTGCCGTCGCTTCGCCGCCGCCCGCGCCGACTGGAGGGCTTCATGCTCGACCGGGGCCGTCTCGCCGTCCCCGACGAGGCCTTCCTCGCCGAGGATCCGGTGCGGCTCATCCAGATGTTCGCGCTGGCGGACCGCCACGCGCTGGAAATCCATCCGCTGGCGATTCGCGCCGCCGCCCGCCACTCAAAGCTCATCGACGGCGCGGTGCGCGCCGATCCGCGCGCCAACGCCCTGTTCCTGGAGGTGCTGACCAGCCCGCGCAACCCGGAAACCGTGCTGCGCTGGATGAACGAAGCCGACGTGTTCGGCCGATTCGTTCCCGATTTCGGCCGCGTCGTGGCGCGCATGCAGTTCGACATGTACCATCATTATACGGTCGACGAGCATTCGATCCGGGCGATCGGCCTGCTCGCCCGGATCGAGCGCGGCGAGCTCAAGCAGGACCATCCGCTCGCCACCGGCCTGTTCAAGCGCCTTACCTCCCGGCGAGTGCTCTACGTCGCGGTGCTGCTGCATGACATCGCCAAGGGCCGGGGCGGCGACCACAGCCAGCTCGGCGCCGAGGTGGCGCGCTCCTTGTGCCCGCGGCTCGGCCTCGACGAAGCCGAGACCGAGACCGTCGCCTGGCTGGTCCGCTGGCACCTGCTGATGTCGGCGACCGCGTTCAAGCGCGACCTTTCCGATCCCAAGACGATCCAGGACTTCGTCGAGCGGGTGAAGAGCCTCGAGCGGCTGCGGCTGCTCTTCATCCTCACGTCCGTCGACATCCGAGCGGTCGGCCCCGGCACCTGGAACGCCTGGAAGGCGCAGCTGCTGAGGTCGCTGTTCGAGGCCGCCGAGGAACTGCTCCGGCTCGGCCATAAGCAGAAGGGCCGCAAGGAGCGGATCGCAGCCATCCAGGACGAGCTTTCCGGCCGCCTCGGCTGGGAACAGAGCCGCTTCGCCCGGCTGACCTGGCGCCTGCCCGACAGCTATTGGCTGGCCGAACCGCCCGACGTGCTCGAAGGCAATGCCCGCTTCATCGACGCCGCGGACAGGAACCCGGCCAAGGTCAAGCCGCTTGAGACCCGGATCCTGGGCGAGCGCAGCGCGACCCTGGCGACGATCTACGCGAAGGATCAGCCGGGGCTGTTCTACCGGGTCGCCGGGGCGATCAGCCTCGTCGGCGGCAACATCATCGACGCCCGCGTCCACACGACCGACGACGGCATGGCGCTCGACAACTTCCTCGTCCAGGACATGGCGGGCGCCCCGATCGCCGATCCGCACCAGCTCAAGCGGCTGCAGGAGGCGGTGCTTCGCGCGGTCGCCGGGGAGGAGCCGCTGCGCGACCGCCTCGCCGCGCGCGCCTTGCCGCTACGGCGCGCGGAGGCCTTTACGATCCAGCCGGCCGTGTTCATCGATAACAAGGCTTCCAACCGCTATACCGTGGTCGAGGCCAATGCCCGCGATCGTGCCGCCTTGCTGTGCGAGCTGGCGCAGGCGATCACCGATTCCCGGGCGATGATCCACAGCGCCCACGTCGCCACCTATGGCGAGCGCGCGGTCGACGTTTTCTACCTGACCGACCTGCACGGGCTGAAGATCGAGAATCCGGCCAAGCTGAAGGCGCTTCACGGGCGGCTGCTCCGGGCCGCGGCCGGAGCCGCGCCGGCCGGTCGCGAGGCGGCCTAGGGACAGTCACTTTGAGCAAGGCGGCACGAGGCGCCCAAGGCCGGGCGTGAAAGTGACTGTCCCCTTCCTTGGCGCCCGGGGACAGTCACTTTACCCGCCGCCGCACGTGCCGGCGTGGTGCAGCGTGCGAAAGCGACCGTCCCTTTTCCTCAGAAGCGGAAGCGGGCGGTGACTCCATAGGTGCGCGGCTCGGCGAGGAAGCTGGCGAACAGCTGGTTGGCCGTCGCGAAGCTCGGCGCGCCGAACCGCTGGATCTGCGCTCGGCTGTTCGAGCCCTGGAACGGGGCGTTGAACGCGACCTGCTGGTAGTCCTGGTTGAACAGGTTCTGCGCCCAAAGCTCGACTGCCCAGCGCTGACCCGGCCCGCGCAGTCCGAGACGGGCGTTGACCAGCGCATAGCCGTCCTGCTCCTTCTCCGGGAAAAGGTCGGAGCCGGTATTGTAGTCGTCGGTCAGGCGCGCGTCGGCATAGACGAGGGCGGTCATGCCGGAACTGCCGATTGCCGGAGTCCAGGTGACGGACGCGGTGGCGGTGAATTCGGGCGCGTTGGACAGATTGTCGCCCGGCAGCAGGAACAAAGCCGAGTCGAGCGGCGTCCCGGTGTCGCGGCCGACCAGGTCGTCGCGGTAGCGGGTGTCGGCGTAGGTGACGCCGGCCGTGACCTGGAGGTCGCGGCGGGGATAGATCGCCCCTTCGATCTCGAAGCCGGTCGAGGTCACGCCGCCGGTGACGTCGTCGGCCGCGCAGGAGCCGGTTGCGTTGCTCGCATCGGAATCGGTGGTGCCGAGATCGGTGCCGCAGCCGTTGATGTTCTGGACCAGGAAGACCGAGCCGTTGAAGGTGTTGAGCTGGAAGTTGCTGAACACCTGGCGGAACGCGGCCAAGTTGACGATGAAGCGGCGGTGGGTGACCTTGACGCCGAATTCGTAGGCATCGACGATCTCGGGGTCGAACTGCAGGTTGGCGGTGTTGAAGCCCGCGCCGCGGCCGCCGAACTGGCGGGGATCGTTGGGCGCGAAGATCGGCTGGCCGAGGGCGGAGCGGTCGAGGTTGAATCCGCCCGCTTTGTAGCCGCGCGAATAGCTCGCATACATCAGGATGTCGTCGGTCGGACGGAAGGAGAGCACGCCGGTGCCGGTCCACTCGTCCTCGTCGCGCTCGTCCGCCAAGTTGAGCGCGTTCAACGAGCTCGACGAATTGCCCTGGCAGGTCAGGTTGACGAGGCCCTGAATCAGCGGCTGCACGGTCGCCGGGATCAGGCCCGCCAGCGGCCCGCCGGTGAGGAACGGCGAGAAGGAGGCCTGCTGGACCGGGCAGGCCGTGTTGGTGTTGTTGAAATCGGCTTCGAAATCCTTGTGCTCGCTGGTGTAGCGCAGGCCGACGGTCAGGCTGAGATTGTCGGTCAGGTTGAAGATGTTGTGGGTGAAGACCGCCCAGTTGGTGCTGTCCTGGAAATAGTTGGCGACATTGTCGCCGACATTGTTGACCGTGCTGAGCCGGTCGAGCCCGCCCAGAACGAGCGGGGCGAGGGCTCCGAACGAGCCGGTCAGGGCGCCGCGCCCGGTCGCGCTCAGGCATCCCGGCGCCGCGGGATCGCGCAGCAACGGCAGCGGGTTGATGGTCGCGACGAGCCGGCAGGCGGCGAAAGCGCCGTACTGG
>DATMVG010000099.1:0-28031 GCA_035563315.1 Allosphingosinicella sp.
CCGTCGGCCGAGCACTGGATCAGCTTGCGCTGGCCGCGGGCGAAATTGGCCTCGGCCTTGACCCAGTCGGAAGCGGCGGCCGCCTCGGACCAGATCACGATCGCCGCCCTGGCCTGGCCGACTCGGTCGGCGACGTTCGCGACGCCGTCGCTCGCCAGGGCCTCTTCGGACCAGAGTCGATAGCCCTTGGCCGAGACGGCCCCGGCCATCCGCGCCGCCGTCGCCGAATCGGCGCCCGCATAGCAGATGACGACGTCGGCCATCAGCCTTCCGCCGGCGGTTCGAGGCGCGGGAAGATCGGGTTGGGCAGCGCCAGCCGGAAGCCGGAGTCGGCGAGCCGGTCATGGGCGTGCTCGTCGTCGAGCGCGGCAAAGTCGCGCTCGCCCGGCGGCACCCCCATCGAGTCGAGCAGCCGGGCCGAGGAAGCCGGAATGACCGGCGCGACGGCGATGGCGAGGTCGCGGATCGCCCGATAGAGCGTGGCGAGGACCGCGGTCATCCGTTCGGGGTCGGTCTTGCGCAGCGCCCACGGCGCCTGGCTGTCGATATACTGGTTGCAGGCGAAGACCGCCCGAAGCCACGCCTCGATTCCCTGGGAGAGCTCGAGGCGCTCGAAATGGCCGGGCAGCTCGTCGCGGGTGGCGAGCGCGACCTTGGCGAGAAGCGCGCCGTCGGCCTCGTCGCTCTTTCCTCCGGACGGGACGATTCCGTCGCAATTCCTCGCGATGAAGGACAAGGTGCGCTGGGCGAGGTTGCCGAAGCTGTTCGCCAAATCGGCGTTGACCCGGGTGACGATCGCCTCGCTGCTGTAGCTTCCGTCCTGGCCGAAGGTGACCTCGCGAAGCAGGAAGTAGCGCAGCTGGTCGGCGCCGAAGGCGCTCACCAGGGCGTCGGGGTCGACGACGTTGCCAGCCGACTTGGACATCTTCTCGCCGCGCGAGAGCAGCCAGCCATGGCCGAATATCCGGCGCGGCAGCGGCAGCCCGGCCGACATCAGGAAGGCCGGCCAGTAGACGGCGTGGAAGCGGACCACGTCCTTGCCGATGACGTGCAGGTCGGCGGGCCAGAAGCGCCGCCACTGCTCGCCGTCGTCGGGATAGCCGATGCCGGTGATGTAGTTGGTCAGAGCGTCGAGCCAGACGTACATGACGTGGCGGTCGCTGTCCGGGACCTTCACCCCCCAGTCGAAGCTGGTTCGGGAGATGGAAAGGTCCGAAAGGCCGCCCTCGACGAAGCGCAGGACCTCGTTGCGCCGGCTCTCGGGGCGGATGAAGTCGGGCTGGGCCCGATAATGGTCGAGGAGGCGGTCCTGATAGGCGGAGAGCCGGAAGAACCAGCTTTCCTCGACCGTCCATTCGACTTCGGTGCCTTGCGGCGACAGCCGCTCGCCGCTGTCGGCGGTGACCAGCTCCTTCTCGTCGTAATAGGCTTCGTCCCGGACCGAATACCAGCCTTCGTAGCGGCCGAGATAGAGGTCGCCCCGCTCCGCCATCGCCCGCCAGATCGCCTGGCTGGCGCGGTGGTGAGCGGGCTCGGTGGTGCGGATGAAGCGATCGAACGAAATGTTCAGTTTCTCGTTCATCTCCCTGAAGCATCGAGACATTTCGTCCGCGAATGCGGCCGGTTCAATGCCCCGGTCGCGCGCCGCCTGGGCCATTTTCAGGCCGTGCTCGTCGGTTCCGGTGAGGAAGAAGACGTCGCGCCCGCGCATCCGTTCGAAGCGGGCGATCGCGTCGGTGGCGATCGCCTCGTAGGCGTGGCCGATATGGGGGCGCCCGTTGGGGTAGCTGATCGCGGTCGTGATGTAGAAGGGCGTCGCCATCGAGCGGTGCGCCTAGCCGCCTTCACGGGGGCGCGCAACGACCCCTCTCCCGAGTGCGGGCGGATCGGCGCTTTTTCAGGCCGCCTCCTTCTCGTCGGGAAGCGCCAGGGCCGCGAGCATTCCGGCCAGCTCGAACACCGTGCTTTGCGGGTCGAGCGACAGGCGCCGGGCGCTGCCGGCCAGGGCCGTGGCGCGCTCCCAGAGAGCAAGCGCCTCGGCGAGCGCCGCGCCCCTCCTCCCCTTGGCGGTCGCCGCGATCAGGGCCGGAGCCCGGGCGAGGAAGGCCTCGTAGCGCGGCTGGGCCGATTTGAGGGCCAGGCCCTGCGCGAGAGCCGAGCGGCGGGCATTGGTGGCGTCGCCTTCGCGGACGAGCTCGGCCATCGCCCGGTCTAGGCCGGCAATGTCGAGGCCTCGAAAGGCGATCGCCCGGCCCGGCGCGCCCTGGCCGATCCCGACCAGGGCCGCGATCTCCTCATCCTCGGCGTCGGGCAGCGCCGAGCGAAGCGCCGACGCCATGGCGTCCGGCCCGAGCGGGGCGAAGCGAAGCACCCGGCAGCGCGAGCGGATCGTCGGAAGCAGCCGCTCGGGCGAATGGCTGACGAGAAGGAAGACGGTCGCCGGCGGCGGCTCCTCGAGATTCTTGAGCAGGGCATTGGCGGCGTTGCGCTCGAGGTCGTCGATCGAGTCGATCACGACCGCTCGCCACGGCGACATCGACGTGGTCGTGCCGAAAAGGCGCTGGAGGCCGCGCACCTGGTCGACGGTGATCGAACGGGCGAGCTCGGTGCCGCTTTCCCTGGGGAGCCGTTCGAGCCGCATCAGGTCGGGATGGCTGCCGGCGGCGACCAGCCTCGCCATCGGATGCTCGTCGGGAATGTCGAGTCCGCTTGCGGTCGCACCGCCCTGGGCCAGCACTCGAAGGGCCGCCTTGTCGGCGAACAGGGCCTTGCCGATTCCGGACGGGCCGGCGAGCAGCCAGGCGTGGTGGAGCCGGCCCGAATCGAGGCCGGCGCGGAAGTCGGCGACCGCCCCGTCATGTCCGCAAAGGGGAGTCACAGCAGATCCTCGAGCGCGGCGAGAAGGCGCTCCGTGACCGTAAGCTCGCTTCCGCTGGCGTCGATCACTCGATAGCGGTCGGGTTCGGCCTCGGCCAGAGCGTGAAAGGCCCGGGCCACCGAGCGATGATAATCGGAGTCGCGCCCTCCGATGAGGTCCGGCTCGTCGAGGTCTCGGCTGTTGGCGCGTCGGTCGGCCTCGCGCCCGGGCAGTTCGAGCAGCAGCGTCCGGTCGGGCAGGAAGCCGTGGCTGCCGATCTGGTGGAGGGTTCGGATGGCGTCGAAGCCGAGACCCCCGGCCGCGCCCTGATAGGCCAGGGAACTGTCGACAAAGCGATCGCAGATCACCCATCGGCCGCTTTCGAGCGCGGGTCTTATCGTCCTTGCGACATGGTCCGCCCGGGCCGCCGCGAAGAGCAGGGCTTCGGCTTCGAGGGTCCAGTGCGCGTCGTGCAGCAGCAGCGCGCGTATGCGTTCGGCGCCTTCGCTGCCGCCGGGTTCGCGGGTCTGCAGGACATCGAGGCCGAGGTCCCGAAGGGCCGCGGTCAGCGCCTTCACCTGGGTCGACTTGCCGGTCCCCTCCCCGCCCTCGAGCGTGACGAAGCGGCCGGTCACGCCCCGAGCAGGCTCGTCAGCCCCGCCCAGATGCGGCCGAAGAAGCCGGCTTCTCCGACCGCCCGCTCGGCGACGAGCGGAGTGGTCGTCGGCGGCATGTCCCCCGCCTGGACGACGAGGTCGGCGATATGCTGGCCTTGGGCGATCGGCGCCTTGACCGGACCCTGATAGACGATCCGGGCTCGGATGTTCTGGCCGAGGCCGGCCGGGAAGGTGACGGCGAGCCGCCGCGGAGCGATCAGGCCGACGCTCGAATCGCTGCCGAGCTGGACCCGCGCCTCGCCGATCCGCTCGCCCTGGTCGAGCAGCGGCCGCGACTGCCAGGCGCGGAATCCCCAGTCCATGAACTTGACCGATTCCTCGATGCGCTGGTTGAAGCTGGACAGGCCGGCGACGACCATGACGATTCGCCGCCCCTCCTGCTCGGCGGAGCCGGTGAAGCCGAACCCCGCTTCCGCCGTATGCCCGGTCTTGAGGCCGTCGGCGCCGGCGATCCGGCCGAGCAGCGGATTGCGGTTGCCCTGGGTGATCGGCCGGTTGGCGCCCATCGTCCGGCCCCAGGTGAACTCGCGAAGGCCGTAATATTCGCGGTAGAGTCGCGGATGGTCGCGGATCGTCGCCGCGGCGAGCGTGGCGAGGTCGCGCGCGGTGGTATAGGTGACTCCGTTGTCCGGCCAGCCGACCGGATTGCCCCAGTTCGAGTTGGCGAGGCCGAGCGCCCGCGACTGGCTGTTCATCAGCGCGACGAAGGCCGCCTCGGTGCCGGAAATGCATTCGGCGAGGACCACCGTGGCGTCGTTCCCGGACAGGGTGACGATGCCGTGGAGCAGGTTCTTGACGCTGACCTGCTCGCCCGGCGAGAGGAACATGGTCGAGCCCGCCTCCGGGCCGTGCCAGCGCCGCCAGGTCTCGGGGCGCACGGTGCACATCCGCTCGGGCTGGAGCTCGCCGCGCTCGATCAGGTCGAAGGCGACGTGGGTCGCCATCATCTTGGCCATCGAGGCGGGCGGGATGCGCCGGTTCTCGTCCTTGGCGTAGAGCACAGCCCCAGACGACAGGTCGACCATATAGGCGATCGGCGCCGGCGTCTCGAAGGGCGGCGCGGCGGCGGTGGCGGGCAGGCCGAGGGCGGTTGCGAAGAGGAGGATGGACAGGGACTTGCGCGGCATTTTCGGGCGGGTCCTCGAAAATCTCAGCGGGAAACCGAATCGGCGAGCAGGCCGACGGTGAGGGCGTAGAAGTTCGAGCAATTATAGTCGAGGATCGTTCGGTAGTTGGTGGTCAGCAGATAGGCGGTCGATCCCGCCCCGTCCGGTTCGAGCAGCGAAGCGAGGGTCGCGGCGGGCAGGCCGTTGGCGACGCCCCGGGCGCGCCATTCGGCGGCGGTCAGCCAGCGGCTGTGGCGCTCGTGGACCCGCGGGCAGCGCGGCGAGCGCAGGCGGTTGGCGACGGCCGAGCGGTTGAAGCCGGCCGGGACGCGGACCGCGGTTCCCCACGGAATCCCCGGCCGCCACCCGGCGCTCCGCAGGTAATTGGCGATCGAGGCGAGAGCGTCGAGCTGGCTTCGCCAGATGTCGGCGCGGCCGTCGCCGTCGCCGTCCACCGCGAGGCGGATGTAGACCGAGGGGAGGAATTGCGACTGGCCGGTGGCGCCGGCCCAGCTTCCGGTCAGCTGGGCGCGCGGAAAGCCGCGGTCCATCATCTTCAGGGTGGCGATGAACTCCTCGGTGAAGAGCTGGCGGCGGCGGCCTTCATAGGCGAGGCTGGCGAGCGAGTTCAGAAGGTCGAAATCGCCCATGATCGAGCCGTAGCTCGTCTCCTTGCCCCAGATCGCGACCAGCACCGACGGCGGCACCCCGTAGCGCCGGCCGATGGCGTTGAGTCGGGAGAGGTTGTCGGCGTAGCGGGCCCGGCCTCGGGCGATCAGCGAGGGGGTGAGGTGGCGGGCCCGGTAGGGCGCGAACGGCGGATTGGCGTTGGAGCCCGGGGCGCCGCCCGGCTGGGCGCGGTCGAGCTCGACGGTGCGCCGGCTGAAGGTCAGCGCCGGGAAGACTCGGTCCAGAGTGGCTCGGCTGACGCCCGCTCGCTGAGCCTCGGCGCGAAGGCGCGGCAGATAGGCCCGGAAGCCGGTCTCGCTGAGGCCCGCGGGCTGGGCCTGGGCCGAGGCTTCCAGCTCGAAGCCGGCGCTGCCGTCCCCAAGCCGGGCCGCCGGCACTCCCGCCACCAGGATCGTCGCCGCCAACAAACTCAACAAACGCATCTTCGTCCCCATCCGCTCGCCTCTATATGGCACGAGCTTTCGCGGACCTGAAAGCTCGCATCGGCGCGCGGCTTGCACGCGCGGGCGCGGCGCGGCTATCCCGGCCCGCCGGCGCGACCGGAGAGGTGGCCGAGTGGTTTAAGGCAGCGGTCTTGAAAACCGCCGTGGGTTCACGCCCACCGTGGGTTCGAATCCCACCCTCTCCGCCAGCCGCGGTCTAATCTGGATCAAGGCGAATGTTCCGGAACCCCAATTGTATGGGGCCGTTGAATCCGCACCGAAATAATCCCCGGTGAGCGCCAGTCGGACGCGGGATTTCAGCTGAACAGGGAGAGGTCCGTGGGGGACCAGTCGCTATTCTTCGGCACCGGGACGGACGCGGCCACCCGCTTGCTCACCCAGCCGGCGAGCGTGCTCGAGAAAGCCGTCTATCGCGGCCCGCATCATTATAGCCACACCCCGATGATCCGGATCCAGCTCGACCTCGGGCGGCTTGAGGATTGGCCGACGAACCGCATCGCCGGCTTTGCCGACGCGCTGCTCGAGCGGCTGCCCGGCGTAGGAAGGCACGGCTGCTCGCTGCGCGTTCGCGGCGGCTTCGAGCGAAGGCTTCGGGACGGCACCTGGCTCGGCCATGTCGCCGAGCATGTCGCGCTCGAGCTGCAGACCCTGGCCGGCTCGCGCGCCACCCGCGGCAAGACCCGCTCGGTCAAGGGCAGGCCCGGCGTCTACAACGTCATGTTCGCCTACAATGAGGAGAAGGTCGGCCTCGCCGCCGGGCGGGCGGCGCTCGAGCTGGTCGATTCGCTGCTTCCGGGCGAGCTTCAGGGCATAACCGGCCTCGAACGGATCTGGGATTTCGAGGGCGCCTTCGACCTGGACAAAAGGCTCGAAGCGCTGAAGCGGCTCGTCCGCCGGACCGCGTTCGGGCCGACCACCAAGGCGCTGGTCGACGAGGCCGAGCGCCGCGGCATCCCGGTGATGCGCCTCGACGAGAAGAGCCTGATCCAGCTCGGCCACGGCAAGTTCCAGCAGCGCATCCGCGCCAGCATCACCGGCCGCACCTCGCTGGTCGCGGCCGACCTCGCCAGCGACAAGAACATGACCAAGAAGCTGCTCGACGAGAGCGGCATCCCGGTCCCGCGCGGAGTCGTCGTGCGCGAGGTCGAGGAAGCGGTGAGCGCGGCGAAGCGGCTGGGCTATCCGCTGGTCACCAAGCCGCTCGACGGCAATCATGGCCGCGGAGTCACCATCGGCGTGGCGAGCGAGGAGCAGTTGCGCTTCGGCTTCGAGCAGGCCCAGGCGCAGGCCAAGGGCCGCGAGGTCATCGTCGAGCAATTCTTCCCGGGCAACGATCATCGCATCCTCGTCGTCGGCGGCAAGATGATCGCGGTCGCCGAGCGCATCCCCGCCCAGGTCACCGGCGACGGCATCAGCACTATCCGCCAGCTCGTCGCCGAGGTGAACCGGGACCCGCGCCGGGGCGACGGCCATGAGAACGTCATGACCCGGATCCGGATCGACTCGCTGGTCGAGGAATATCTCGGCCGCTCCGGGCTCGGCCCCGACAGCATCCCCGAGGCGGATCAGGTGGTCGCTCTGCGCGCCACCGCCAACCTTTCGACCGGCGGCACCGCCGTCGATCGGACCAACGAGATCCATCCCGACAATGCCGAGATCGCCCGGCGCTCGGCGATGATCGTCGGGCTCGACGTCGCCGGAGTCGACTTCGTCTGCCCCGACATCAGCCGGTCGGTCCGCGAAACGGGCGGCGGAGTGATCGAGGTCAATGCCGCTCCGGGGCTTCGCATGCACATCGAGCCCTCGGTCGGGGCGCCGCGCGACGTCGCCCGGCCGATCGTCGAGATGCTGTTCCCGCGCGGCCGGCAGAGCCGGGTGCCGATCATCGCCATCACCGGCACCAACGGCAAGTCGACGGTGGCTCGGATGACCAAGCACATCCTGCGCTACACGGGGTGCACGGTCGGCCTGACCTCGACCACCGGCGTCTATATCAACGACGTGCTCACCCACGAAGGCGACGCCACCGGGCCGAGGAGCGCCCGGATGATCCTCCGCGACCCGACCGTCGAGGTGGCGGTGCTTGAGACCGCGCGCGGCGGGCTGCTTCGCGAAGGCCTCGCCTTCCGGGACGCGGACATCGGCATGGCGCTCAACGTCACCCCCGACCATCTCGGGCTCAAGGGCATCGAGACCGTCGAGGACCTCGCCAACGTCAAGCAGGTCGTCGTCGAGGCGGTTCGCCGCGGCGGCTACTCCATCCTCAACGCCGACGACCCGCTCACCGTCAGGATGGCGCGACGGGCGGGCGGGCGGATCGTCTGGTTCTCGCTGTGCGGCGGGCCCGAGCTGTCGCCGCTGCTTCGCGACCATATCGACGAGGGCGGCATGGCGGTCGTGCGCGAGCCCGGCCACGAAGGCGGGGTCATCGCCCTTTACGAGGACGGCCGGCGCGAATTCGTCATGAAGGCCGGCGACATCCCGGCGACCCTTCACGGCATGGCCGAGTTCAACATCGCCAACGCGATGGCGGCGATCGCCGCCGCGCTGGCGCACGGAGTGCCGATCCTCACCATCCGCTCGGCGATGACCAACTTCCGCTCGACCTTCGAGCAGAATCCGGGACGGCTCAACGTCCATGACGCCCACGGCTTCCGAGTGATCGTCGATTATGCCCATAACGCGGCCGGCCTGGAGGCGATGGGGCAGGTCGTGCGCGGCCTCAGCCATCGCTACCAGCGGACGATCGGCGCCGTGTCGATCGCCGGCGACCGCCGCGACGAGGACATCGTCGAGATGGGCCGGATCGCCGGAGGGATTTTCGACGAGCTGATCTTCCGCGAGGATCCCTATACCCGCGGCCGTCCGCGCGGCGAGGTGATGAACCTGCTCAAGGAGGGCGCGTTCCAGGCCGGACGGGCCGCCGAGCATCTCCACCTGATCGCCGGCGAGAAGGCGTCGACCGCCGCGGCTCTGGCCATGGGCCGGCCGGGCGACCTGATCGTCATCACCCCGACCGACGTCAAGGCCGCCTGGCAGCAGGTCAACGTGTTCAAGCCGGCGAACGTCCGCTCGGCGGGCCGCGCTCCCCTGGTCGCGGCTGAGTAGATGGAGGATCTTGCGGGCGCCGCCTGGGCGCTGATCGTCCATGGCGGCGCCAAGGAGATGGCCCCCGGCGAGGAGGCGGCGAACCGCGACGGAGTGCTCCGTTCGGCCGAGGCTGGGGCGGCCGTGCTTCGGAGCGGCGGCAGCGCCCTCGACTCGGTCGAGACGGCGATCCGGATGCTCGAGGACCTGCCCGTGTTCAACGCCGGGCGCGGCTCGGTCGCCAACGCCGCCGGCGAGGTCGAGATGTGCGCGGGGCTGATGGACGGGCGCGACCTTTCCGTCGGCGCGGTCGGCGCGATCCGCCAGGTCAGGAACCCGATCTCGGTCGCGCGCCGGCTGATTCGGGAGAAGGAGGTCATCCTGGTCGGCGAGGGCGCGCTCCTGTTCGCGCTCGAGCACGGCGCCGAGACGGTCCCGGACGAGGTCCTTCTCGCCGAGGAGGAGAAGGAAAGCCTCGCGCAATGCCACGACACGGTCGGAGCGGTGGCGCTCGACCTCGGCGGCAATCTCGCCGCCGGAACCTCGACCGGCGGCCTCACCGGCGCCAGGGTCGGGCGGATCGGCGACAGCCCCCTCCCCGGCTCCGGCCTCTATGCCGACAATCATGCCGGAGCGGTCGCCTTTTCCGGGGACGGCGAGAGCATCGCCCGGCTGGCGCTGGCCGCCCGGGTGATGGCGAGGATCGCCGACCTCGGCCCCGAGCAGGCGGTCCGCGACGCCCTCGAACGGCTCCCCCATGTCGGCGGCGCCGAGGGCGACGGCGGCGGCATCGCGATCGCCAAGGACGGCCGCGTCGGCTGGTGGCACAACAGCCCGCATTTCGCGGTGGCGGTCGCCGCCAGCGGAATGGCCGAAGCCTCGGCCTGGCTGAAGAAAGGCGAGGCGGAAAGTGGCTGAGGAGAAGCGCCGGCGCGGCAGCCTGATCATCATCGGCGGCCATGAGCAGCGCGATCCCAAGGGGGAGCGGGTGATCCTGAGCGAGGTGGCTCGGCGCGTGCGCGGCGGCAAGCTCGTCCTCGCCACGGTGGCGAGCCACCACCCCGAAGGCTATTTCGACGAATATCAGGAGGCCTTCGCCGACCTCGACGTCGGCGAGCTGGTCGAGCTCTACGTCGAGGACCGCGCCGAGGCCGGCGACCGCGAGAAGCTGCGAGTCCTCGACGATGCGGCGGGGATCTTCTTCTCCGGCGGCGACCAGCTGCGCATCACCAGCCAGATCGGCGACAGCGGGATCGAGGCCAAGGTGCGCTCGCTCTACCGGCGCGGCGGCCTCGTGGCCGGGACTTCCGCCGGCGCCTCGGTGATGAGCGACACCATGCTGGTCCGCGGCACCAGCTCGGTCACCCACCGGATCGGCGACCTCCACATGTCGCCGGGCCTCGGCCTGATCCGCGACGTCATCATCGACCAGCATTTCGCCGAGCGCGGCCGCTTCGGCCGGCTGATCGGAGCGGTCGCGCACAATCCGCGGATCCTCGGCCTCGGCCTCGATGAGGACACGGCCGCCATCGTCGAGGACGAAGCGTTCGAGGTGATCGGCAGCGGCGCCGTCTACGTGGTCGACGGATCGCAGGTGAGCCATTGCAACCTCGCCGAGGCGGAGCCCGAGCGGGTGCTTTCGATGCACGGCGTGACGGTGCACGTGCTCGGCACCGGCGACCGCTACGACCTCGCCGAGCGCAAGCCGGTGCCGAGCCGCCGCTGAAGATCGGGTCCTTTTCGGCGGCCGCGGGAAAGGCTAGGCTCCGGCCAGGGAGTCCGGTGACTCGATGATGCGGCGGATCTGGTTCATTCTCGCCCTATTCTGGGTTTGCGGCGCCGCTCCGGCGCTGGCGGAGTGGCGGCGCGCGGAAAGCCCCAATTTCATCGTCTTCAGCGAGGGATCGGAAGCCCGGCTGCGCGAGCGCATCCTGCTGCTCGAGGATTTCGACCGGCTGCTTCGCATTCTCACCTCGGTGAGCGGCCCGCCCACGCCCAACAAGCTGCACGTCTATCTGGTCAACGGGACGGCCGACCTCCGGCTCGTCCGGCCGGTCAGCCGCAACGTCGGCGGCTTCTATTCGGCGAGCCCCTACGGGATCGCGACCGTGGTCGACGCCCGGGCCGACGCTCGCGGCACGCGCGACGACGACAACGAGGTCCTGTTCCACGAATATGCGCACCACTTCATGATGCAATATGCCGCGACCGCCTACCCGCCCTGGTACATCGAGGGCTTCGCGGAATATTACATGACGGCGCGCTTCAGCGACACCGCGATCGAGTTCGGCAATTTCTCCGAAGGCCGGGCCTATGCCATCGTCCTCGGCGAATGGCTCCCGATGGAGCGGATCCTGTTCGGCGACACGCGCGGCCTCAACGCCGAGCAGATGGCGCTGTTCTACGCCCAGAGCTGGCTCACCGTGCATTATTTCTTCCGAACTCCCGAACGGCAGCAGGCGCTTCGCCGCTACCTGAGCAGTCCGCGCGGCGATAACCCCGCCGCCGCCTTCCAGGCCGCGACCGGCCTCACCCCCGAACAGCTGCGAAGCGAGCTCAGGAGATACATAAGGGGCGGCGAGATACGCTATCACCGGATGACCCGGGCCAGCGCCGAGACCCCTCCCCCGGTCACGGTGACGCGGCTGCCCGCCTCGGCCGACGACCTCATGCTCTATGACGCGGCGCTGAAGATCGGCGTCGACGACGAGCGGCAGCCGGCCGTCCTCCAGGCGATACGCACCGCCGCGGCGCGCCACGGCGACGATCCCTATGCCAGGCGAGTCCTCGCCCATGCCGAGATACTGTTCGGCGACGCCGCCGCCGGGGCACGTCTTCTCGACGCCCTGATGGCCGCCGCCCCCGCCGACGCCGAGCTCATGTATCTGAAGGGCATGCACCACCTGCGCGCCGCCGAGAAAGGCGAGGAATGGGAGACCGAGGCGCGCGAGGCCCGGCGGTGGTTCACCCGCGCCCATCGCGCCGACCCGAACCATTTCCAGACGCTCTACCGCTTCTCGCAGAGCCTTCGGATGGAGCGCGAATACGTCTCGGAGAATACGCGCAACGTCCTCCTCCTCGCCCACGAGCTCGCGCCCCAGGTCGGCGAGATCACGATCAACGCCGCCATGCTGCTAATGCGCCGCCGCGAATTCGGCGACGCCGAAGCTCTGCTTCGGCCGCTCGCCGCCAACCCGCACGACGCCGGCCTGGCTCAGGTGGCTCAGCAGCTGCTCGATCAGGCGCGGGCGCGAACGGTGCCCGGGGAGGAGCCGCCGGAGGCGGCGGAGCCGGACGGCCCGGAAGGCTAGCCGCCGTCTTCCCTGACTCGGTCCGAGCCGCTACCGGCGGTTGCGCATTGCAAGGGAATGAGAATGGCCGAACCGAAACCCCTGCCCTTCGACTGGGCGGACCCGTTCGCGCTCGACGCGCAGCTTGCCGACGAGGAGCGGATGGTTCGCGACACGGCCGAAGGCTATGCGCGCGAGAAGCTTCAGCCGCGGGTGACGAGCGCCTATCAGGAGGACCGCTTCGACCGCGACATCATGCACGAAATGGGGGCGCTCGGGCTGCTCGGCGCCACCATCGCCCCCGAATATGGCGGCGCCGGCCTCAACTATGTCAGCTACGGACTGATCGCGCGGGCGGTGGAGCGGGTCGATTCGGGCTACCGCTCGGCCATGTCGGTGCAGTCGAGCCTCGTCATGCACCCGATCAACGCCTACGGGACGGAGGCGCAGAAACGGAAATATCTGCCGAAGCTGGCGACCGGCGAATGGGTCGGCTGCTTCGGCCTCACCGAGCCCGACGCCGGCTCCGATCCGGGCTCGATGCGCACCCGCGCCGAGAAAGTGGACGGCGGCTACCGGCTTTCCGGCACGAAGATGTGGATCACCAACTCGCCGATCGCCGACCTGTTCGTCGTCTGGGCGAAATCGGACGAGCATGAGGGTCGGATCAAGGGCTTCATCCTCGACAAGGGGATGAAGGGCCTGTCGGCGCCGAAGATCCGGGAGAAGCTTTCGCTGCGCGCCTCGGTCACCGGCGAGATCGTGATGGACGGAGTCGAGGTGCCTGAGGAGAATCTGCTGCCCAATGTCAGCGGGCTGGCGGGGCCGTTCGGCTGCCTCAATCGCGCGCGCTACGGAATCGCCTGGGGCTCGATGGGCGCGGCCGAGGCCTGCTTCGAGGCGGCTCGGCGCTACACGCTCGAGCGCAAGCAGTTCGGGCGGCCGCTGGCGGCGACCCAGCTCGTCCAGCTGAAGCTCGCCGACATGGCGACAGAGATCGCCCTCGGCCTTCAGGCGGCGCTTCGGGTCGGCCGCCGGCTCGACGAGGGCGAGCTGATCCCCGAGACGATCAGCCTGATCAAGCGCAACAATGTCGGCAAGGCGCTCGCCATCGCCCGGGTCGCTCGCGACATGCACGGCGGCAACGGCATCAGCGCCGAGTTCCAGGTGATGCGTCACTCCGCCAATCTGGAGACGGTCAACACCTATGAAGGGACGCATGACGTGCACGCTCTAATTCTCGGTCGGGCGATCACCGGCCTTCCCGCCTTCTGAGCGGCGCTCGGTGATTCGGGCGAATGCCGCGATCCCCACTCTACCTGAGCCGCGGCGAGAAAGGGCGATCCCGGCTGCCGCCGGGATGACGGCGCATGGACAAGCCGCTTGCCGGCCTCAAGGTGGTCGAGCTGGCCCGGATCCTCGCCGGGCCCTGGGCGGGACAGCTGCTCGCCGACCTCGGCGCCGAGGTGATCAAGATCGAGCGGCCGGGAGGCGGCGACGACACTCGGGCCTGGGGGCCGCCCTTCGCCGCCGACGGCAGCGCCGCCTATTTCCACAGCTGCAACCGCGGCAAGCGATCGCTGGCGGTCGATCTCGCCACTCCTGACGGCCAGGACCGGGTGAGGTCGCTCGCCCGCGATGCGGACGTTCTGATCGAAAACTTCAAGGTCGGCGCGCTCGCCCGATACGGGCTGGACCAGGCGGCCCTGCGGGCGCTCAACCCGCGCCTGGTCTATTGCTCGATCACCGGCTTCGGCCAGGACGGTCCCTATGCGGCCCGCGCCGGCTACGACTTCATCGTCCAGGGCATCGGCGGGATCATGTCGCTGACCGGCGCTCCCGATGGCGAGCCGCAGAAGGTCGGCGTCGCCTTCGCCGACATCTTCACCGGCCTCTACGCGGCGACCGCGATCCTGGCCGCCCTGCGCGGGCGGGAGGCGACGGGCGCCGGCTGCCACATCGACCTGGCGCTCCTCGACGCCCAGGTCGCCGTCCTCGCCAACCAGGCGATGAACTATCTGGTTTCGGGCGAGCCGCCGCGCCGCCTCGGCAACGTCCATCCCAACATCGCGCCTTACCAGACCTTCGCCGCTGCCGACGGCCACCTCATCGTCGCGGTCGGCAACGACGCCCAGTACCGCCGTCTTTGCGCGCTCCTCGGCCGGCCTCAGCTCGGCGAGGAGGCCCGCTTCGCCGCCAATGCGGACAGGGTCGCGAACCGCGACGCGCTGACCGCCGAGCTCGCCCCGCTGCTGGCGATGCGGCGGCGCGACGAGCTGATGGCGGCGCTGGCCTCGGCGGGCATTCCGGCCGGTCCGATCAACGATCTGGCCGAGGTCTTCGCCGATCCGCAGGTGATCGCGCGCGGCTTGCGGATCGAGCGCGGCGGGATCGCCGGAATCGCCTCGCCGATCGTCATCGACGGCTGCCGTCAGGTCGCCGACGATCCCGCTCCGTCCTTTTGCGACGAGCCGCAAAGCGAATCGACGAGCTGAGAAACTGCTGCGCGAACAGGCACTTGCAACATGATGCTCGTTACCCTATCTCAGCCGTCTCAAAGGTTCAGGTCAGCGGGCGGAAGGGGTTTACCGATGAAGGCGTTTGCCGTTGTGATTTCAGGTCTTTTGCTGTCCGCGCCGGCTCTGGCGCAGGCGTCCGACGGTAACACTCAGGGCACCCCGGAGGAATCGCGGACCGAACAGCCCCAGAATGTGCGCGAGGCCGAGGCCGGCGAAGGCGGCGAGCGCCGCATCTGCCGCCGCGTCGAGGACAATACCGGAAGCCTCACCGCCGGGCGCCGGGTCTGCATGACCGCGCAGCAGTGGCGCAACTACAACCGCCGCTACTAGCGACGAGCGGCCCGCGGCCGCCGAAACAGCAGGATAGGCTCATCGCGATAGCTGGCTTCGCTGCGTTCGGCGAAGCCGGCTTTTTCCGCGACCCGGATCGATGCCGCGTTGGCGTGGCTGATGATGGCAACGGTCTCCGCCGCGGGCAGATGCGCGTCGGCCCAGCCGAGGGCGGCCGCGGCCGCTTCGCTGGCATAGCCCTGCCCCTGCGCGTGCGGCGCGAAGATCCAGCCCATTTCCGGCAGCCCTTCGATCGACGGGCTCATGTCGCGCTTGAAATCGGCGAAGCCGATCTGGCCGAGATAGGCGCCGTCGTCGCGGCGCTCGACCAGCCAGTAGCCGTAGCCGAGCATCACCCAAAGGCCCGGCGAGCAGAGCATCCGCCGCCAGCTATCCTCGCGCGAGAAGGGTTGGCCGCCGAGATGGCGCACGACCTCGGGATCGGCCAGGACCGCGGCCTGCGCTCCCAGATCGCTCTCGCGATGTGATCTGAGCCTGAGGCGCGCGGTCGTCAGGACCGGAGCCTCGCCCATCCAATTACTTCTTGCCGAGAGTAAGGCCGCCGAAGCGCTTGTTGAACCGGGCCACCTGGCCGCCGGTGTCGAGCAGCTTCTGGTTGCCGCCGGTCCAGGCCGGGTGGACCTTGGGGTCGATGTCGAGCTGGAGCGTGTCGCCTTCCTTGCCCCAGGTGGAGCGGGTCTCGAACACGGTGCCGTCGGTCATCTGCACCTTGATCTTATGGTAATCGGGGTGGGTTCCGGTCTTCATGTCTTTGATCTTCCGTGATTTTGGCTGGTTCCGACCAGCCTCGCGAAGTGCAAGGCGGCATCTAGCCGGAGCCATGCCGATTGACAAGCCCGAGCCCTTGGGCCTAGCCCCGTCGCCGTGAAGGTGCCGCCCCTCAGAAGGCGGTGAAAATGGGAAGCCGGTGAGATTCCGGCGCTGTGCCCGCAACTGTGAGCGGCGAGCGCCTCCCCTGCAAGTGGGGACAAGCGCAACGACCCGCGAGCCAGGAGACCTGCCTTCGCCGTCGTCCGCGCCCGGCCGGGACCAGCCTGCGGTGCGTGGCGCCGTACGACCGAAGGGCCGCGCGGCACCTCCGAGGCGACATGACATGTCGTTCGAGGAGGTCCAGCATGCCGCTCACCCTTCCCTTGCTTGCCGCCGCGTCGTTGGCGGCCGAACCGTCGATCATCGTCACCGGGTCCCGCGAGGCCATGACGGCCGACTCGACGGCACTTTCCTCCACTCTGATCGAGGAGGAGACGATCGAAGCGCTCGCTTTGCCGTCAGCCGTCGATCTGCTTCGGCTGACGCCCGGTGTCGCCGTGGCGACGACCGGCCCGCGAGGGACCCAGACGCAGCTGCGCATCCGCGGCGCCGAAGCCAATCATAGCCTCCTTTTCGTCGACGGCATTCGCTTCAACGACCCCGCCGCCGGCAACGAACCGCGCTTCGAGCTGCTCACCGCCGACCTGCTGTCCCGGATCGAGATCGTGCGCGGGCCGCAGTCCGCGCTGTGGGGTGCCGAGGCGCTCGGCGGCGTGATCGCGGTCGCAGGTCCCGATCCGCTGGCGGCGAGCGGCCTGGCCGCGGTCGGAGAATATGGCAGCCTCGACAGCCGCCGAGCGTTCGGCCGCTACGGCTCCTCCTCCGCCACATTCGGAATGGTCGCGGGTGCGGGCTGGCAGCGCAGCGACGGCGTGGATTCGTTCGGCGCGCAAGGGGAGCGCGACGGCTACGAGAACCTCGCCGCGAGCCTGAAGGCGGTTCATCGCGCCGGAGCGGTGGAAGCCGGCGCCGTCGCTCACTGGATCGAGGGCCGAAGCGAATTTGACGGCTTCGACCCGGTGACGTTCCGGCGCGCCGACACGCTCGATCGAACCAGCAATCGAATCGGCGCGGTGAGGGGCTGGGCCTCGGCGCGCCGCGGCGGCTGGACGGTCCGCGCCGAGGCGAGCTATCTGGACAGCGCCAATCGCAACTTTCTCGGGCGGGCCCCGCTGAACAGCAGCTTCGGCGACCGGCTGTCCGTCGGCGGCCAGGTGTCGCGGCGATCCGGCGGCCACCTCTTCGTCCTCGCCGCCGAGCACCAGCAAGAGGATTTCCGAGCCCGGGATACCGCCTTCTTCGGAGGCACCGATCAGGACCGGAGCCGCAGCCTCACCGCCGCGATCGGCGAGTGGCGGGCGGAATGGACCGCGGACCTGATCACCGACCTCGCCGTTCGCCACGACGATTTCAGCGCCTTCGATGACGCCACCACCCTTCGCGCCTCCGTCCTCGTGCGGCCCGCCCGTGCCTGGACGATTCATGCCGGCTATGGCGAAGGGATCGCGCAACCGACCTTCTACGACCTTTTCGGCTTCTTCCCCGGCTCGTTCGTCGGCAATCCGGAACTTCGGCCGGAGCGCTCGCGGGGCTGGGAGGCGGGGGTCGCCTGGCGCGATGAAGGCTTCGAAGCCGGAGCGACCTATTTCTCGGCCCGGCTCGAGGACGAAATCGTCGACATCTTCACATTGCCGTCGACGACCGCGAACGCCAGCGGGCGGAGCCGCCGGCAGGGGCTCGAGCTTCGCGCCGGCTATCGCCGGGCGGACCGGCTGGTTCTCTCGGCCAACTACACCTACCTCGCCGCGAACGACCAGAGGACCGCGGGGGAAGCCCCGGTCCGGGAGACCCGGCGGCCGCGCCACAGCGCGAACCTGGTCGCTCACGGCACCGTCGGGCGCTTCCGCTGGGGCGCGGCCTTGGCCTATGTCGGCGCCCGGAGGGACAGCGACTTCGACGCCTTCAGGACGGTGACGCTCGCCGGCTACGTCCTTGCCTCCGCCCAGGCCGCGTACCGCGTCCTGCCGAAGCTGGAGGCCTTCGTTCGTGTAGAGAACGCCTTTTCCGCCGACTATCAGGACGTGGTCGGCTACGACACCCTCGGACGGACGGTACATGCGGGTCTTCGCGTCGCTCTTGGCGATTAGCCTGGCGCTCTCCGCGCCGGCGCAAGCCGCCCCGCGGCGGGTGGCCTCGCTCAACCTGTGCACCGACGAGCTGCTGCTCGCGCTCGCCGCTCCGGAGCAGATCGCCTCGGTGACTCATCTGGCTCAGGACGTCGCCGAGACGCCCTTGTGGCGCCAGGCGCGCCGCTATCCGCGCAACGACGGCAGCCTGTTGTCGGTCGTGCCGCTGAGGCCCGATCTGGTGGTCACCATGGGCGGCGGCGGGCGCGACCGGCTGCGGATCGCCGCGAGGCTCGGCATCGCGACGCTAGACCTGCCGTTCGCCGGGACCCTCGTCGATGTCGAGGCGGCGGTCCGGAGCCTGGCGCGGGCGCTCGGCCGTCCTGCCCAGGGCGCGGCGCTGCTGCGGCGGCTCGCCGCGCTCCGGACCAGCGCGCCGGCGACCCGGCTCGATACGATCTGGCTCGGCGGCGGCGGCCGTACCGTCGCCGCGGGCGGGCTCGAGGCGCAGTGGATGGCCCTGGCCGGGCTTCGCCAGCGCTCGATGCAGGGCGACCGCGTGCCGCTCGAAACCTTGATCGCCCGGCCGCCCGCGGTGCTTCTGCGCAGCGACTATCGCCAAGGGCAATATTCGGGCGCTCAAAGATGGCTGTCGCACCCGGCCGCGAGACGGGCGCGCGCTTCGCGGACGCTGGCCACCGACGGCCGGCGCTGGACCTGCATGGGGCCGCTGCTCATCCCGGAGATCGAGCGGCTTCGGCGGGAGCTGGCGCGGTGAGCCGGGTCGGCTGGGCCTTGCTGTCGCTCGCGCTCGCGACTTTGTTCCTGGGGTCGCTGCTGCTTCCGGCGCCCCCGCTGCTCGCCTTGTTCGAGCACGATTTCGAGCTCGCCACAGCGCTGCTTATCGAGCTCCGCCTGCCGCGCGCGGCGCTGGCCGCGATCTACGGCGCGACGCTCGCCGCGTCGGGGGCGGCCATCCAGGCGCTGTTCGCCAATCCCCTCGCCTCCCCGGACCTTACCGGAACGACCAGCGGAGCCGCGCTCGGCGCCGTCGTCACCGCTTATATTTTCGGCTTCGCGGCGCCGATCGCACTCTCCGTCGGCGCCGTTGCGGGAGCCCTCGGCGCGCTGGCGCTGCTGCTCGCGCTCGCCGGGCCCAAGGCCGAGACCGCCACCTTGCTGCTCGCCGGCCTCGCGATCAGCGCGCTGGCCGGAGCGCTGACGACGCTGGCGCTGGCGCTCGCCCCCTCCCCCTTCGCCTTCTACGACGCTTATGACTGGCTGATGGGCTCGCTGGTCGACCGCAGCCTCGTTCAGGCCGCTTTCGCCGGAGGGCCGGCGCTGCTCATGATCGGCCTGCTGCTTCGGCTTGCCGCGCCGCTCGATCGCCTGGCGCTCGGCGAGGAGGTCGCCCAGTCGCTCGGCCACGACATCTTCTCGCTGCGGCTTCAGGTCGTCTGCCTGACCGCCTTGGGTGTCGGGGCGTGCGTCGCGATCTGCGGCGCGATCGGCTTCGTCGGCCTGGTCGCGCCGATCTTCGCCCGTCGGCTGACCCGCGGCCATCCCGGGCGGGCGATCCTCCCGGCCGCCGTCATCGGGGCGCTGCTGCTGACGGCGGCGGACCTTGCCGTGCGCACCGCGCCGCTCGGCCGGACGCTTCCGATCGGCGTCCTGACCGCTCTTCTCGGCGCGCCTTTCTTCCTGTGGATGGTGGGCCATATGCGCTGGCGGCTGCGGTCGTGACGGCGCTGCTGGAAGCCGTCGACCTTTCGCTGCCGGGGCGGCTGTTCGGAGTCTCGCTGAGACTGGAGGCGGGCGAACTCGTCTGCCTGGTCGGCCCCAATGGCAGCGGCAAGACCAGCCTGCTCCACGCCATCGCCGGAATCGGCTCCCCGTCCGGCGAGGCGAGGATAAGCGGGATCGCCTTGCGCGATGCCGGCCCGGCCCGGCGCCCCGGCCTGATGACCTTCCTTCCCGCCTCGCGCGACGTGCCCTGGCCGCTTCTCGCCGGCGACCTGATCGCGCTCGGCGGCGGCCGCGCGATCCCCGCCGGGCTCGAGCTCGACGACCTGCTCGACCGGCGGGTCGACCGGCTCTCGACCGGCGAGCGAAGCCGAGTGCTGATCGCCCGGGCGCTGGCGCCGAGCCCGAAGCTGCTCTTGCTCGATGAGCCGACCGCGAATCTCGACCCGCTGTGGCAGATCAGGCTGATGGAGATGCTGAAGCGCGAGCTTCGTGACTCCGAACGAGGGGCCCTGGTCGCGATCCACGACCTCGACGCCGCCGCCCGCTACGCCGACCGGATCCTCGTCATGGACGGGGGGCGCATCGCCGCCGAGGGGCTGGACGGGCCGCATATCGCCGCCATCTTCGGGATCGAGCGCGGCGAGGGGGGCTGGCGGCCCGCGCTCAGCCGGCGGGAGGATCGGCGATCATCGCCGTGAAGTTCGCTTCGGCGGCAAGTTTGTCGCCGACGAAGGCGCGGCCGGCGAACTTGCACACCGTCGCCCGTTTCTGGACGAAATCGACCTCGAGCCGGAGCAGCACGCCCGGCTCGACCGGGGTGCGGAACTTGGCCCCGTCAATCGCCATGAAATAGACCAGCTTGCCCGACCCGGACAGGCCGAGCGATTCCACGGCGAGCACGCCCGCGGCCTGGGCCAGCGCTTCGACGATCAGCACGCCCGGCATGATCGGACGGTCGGGGAAATGGCCCTGGAAGAAGGGCTCGTTGATCGTCACCGCCTTGGTGGCGACGATCCGCCGGTCGGCAACCAGCTCCTCGACCCGGTCGACGAGGAGCATCGGGAAGCGGTGGGGCAGCGCCGCCATCACCCGCCTCACGTCGAGGGGGCCGGCGGCGCTGGCCACGTCGGGCATCAGCGACCCTGCGGGCGGCGCTGTTGCTGTTGCTGCTGCTGGGGCTGCTGCTGGGCCGGCGCCTGCTGCGGCGGCGGGGCGTTGACGTTGAGAGCGGCGCTGTTCTGATTGACGACCGCGAGGACGGCGTCGGTGACGTCCACCGCCCCGGCGATCGCCAGGGTGGCGTTGGTGTCCATCGCGATGTTGGCGCCGCGCTGCTGCATCACCTGGGTCACGGCCGGCTCGATCCGCTGACCGATCTGCTGGCGGACGAAGGCGACGTTGCGCTGGATCTGCTCCTGGCGGGTCTGGATCTCGCGCTGGGCATTCTGCTGGCTGGTCTGGAAGGTCTGGATTCGGGCGGTCAGCGCCGCGTCGGGCTGCTGCCCCTGCGGCAAGGCGCGCACGGCCGTTTGAAGCGCCGCCTCTTCGGTCTGGAGCGGGGTGCCCAGAGCCTGGGCGCGCTGCTGGAGCTGCTGGACCTGGGCCTGGAGCTGCTGGTTCGCCGCGGCGCACGCGGTGCACTGCTGCATGATTCGGTCGGTGTTGACGACCGCCACGACGGCCGGCGGCAGCTGCTGCGCCTGGGCGGCGGCGGGGATGGCGAGGGCGAGCGCGGCGGCGGCCGTCCCGAAGGTCAGTTTGTTCATCAGAATGCGGTCCCTACGTTGAATGTGAAGAGCTTGGTGTCGTCACCCTGCTCAGAAAGCAGCGCCCTGGCTATATCGATCCTGAACGGACCGAACGGGGAGTTCCAGTTGACGCCGAAGCCGATGGAAAGGCGCGGCCGCGAGGAATCGCCGACGAAATCCTCGCGGAACGGCTGAAGCGGGGCGCGAGTCACCGTCTCGCCGGTTAGGCAGCCCAGGAAGGACAGCCGGGTGGTCCCGTTCGCCGCGGTGCACTCGGTCTGAGCGAGCGGATCGAGCGGATCGATGTCGAGCGTCTCCGGCCGGCGCACGCCCCACAAGGCGCCGATGTCCATGAACACCGACGGCCGCAGGCCGAGGTCGCGCACCGCGGCGCCGAGCGGGATCTCGAGCTCGGCTCGGGCAAGGTAATAAGCGCGGCCGCCGAGGGCATCGTCGGTCACCACCTGCGGATCCTCGGAGACGGAGAAGACGGTAGGCTCGCCGGTCGTCGGGTTGCGGGTGGTGATCACATAGGGGCGCCGCTGGATGCGAGGTCCGACGCCGCGGATGTCGAACCCGCGGATCTGCGGGCTGCCGAGGAAGAAGCGGTCGGTGAGCCGGACCGGGTCGCGGTTCGGCCCGCCGTCCTCGAAGCTGTGGATATAGCCGCCCTCGGCCGAGAGCGAGAAGATGAAGTTGTTGAAGACGTTCCAGAACTTCGCGCCGCTGACTCGGGTCCTGAGATAGCGCGTCTCGCCGCCGAGGCCGGCAAAATCCTGGCTCAGCAGGGCCCGTTCGCCCGAGGTCGGCCGGATCGCATTGTTGAGCGTGCTGTAGAGCAAAGAATAGCCGATGCTCGACGTGATGCGATCGCCGATGACGTCGCACAGATAGCGTCCGGCGCGGAACGGGTCGCAGACCGCCGGCAGCGGCCCGTTGCCGTCCGGATCGGTGAAGAACAGCGCCTCGCTCAGCGTCACCTCATCGTAAACGAGCCCATAGCGAAGGGCGAGCGACAGATGCTCGGTGATCGGCACCCCGAAGCGGACCTGGCCGCCGGTGCTGGTCTGCTGGTAGGTCGTTTCGCGCTCGTTGCCGAAGAAGTTGAAGCTGTTGAGATCGCGCCGGTAGATGTCGAAACCGACGGCGATGTTGCGGTCGAACAGATAAGGCTCGGTGAAGCCGAGCTCGATCGACTTGGAATAGCTCGAATAATTGATGCCGGCGCGAAGCTCCTGGCCGAGACCGCGGAAATTGCGCTGCTGGACCGAGACGTTGATCAGGAAGCGTTCCAGGCTCGAGAAGCCCGCCGAGAATTGGAGCTGGCCGGTCGCTCGCTCCTCGACGGCGACGCCGAGCACGACCCGGTCCGGCCCGGAGCCCTGCTCCTGGGAGATTTCGAGATTTTCCTGGAAATAGCCGAGCGACTGGATGCGATCGCGCGAGCGGCTGACCCGGACCGAATTGAACGGGTCGCCCTCGGCGAGGCGGAACTCGCGCCTGATCACCTTGTCGCGGGTGTTGGTGTTGCCGCTGATCTCGATCCGCTCGACATAGACTCGCGGCGTCTCCGCGACCTGGAAGGTCACCGACATGGTGAGGTTCTCGCGGCTGCGGTTGAACTGCGGACGAACGTCGGCGAAGGCGTAGCCGAACACGCCGGCCAGCTCGTTGAGGCTGGTGACCGTGTCTTCGACCTGCTGGGCGTTGTACCAGTCGCCTGTCTCCATCGGCAGCCGAGCGCGAAGGCCTTCGGCGTTGAAGTCGCGTATGTCGCTCTCGACGGCGACCTCGCCGAACTTGTAGCGGTCGCCTTCCTCGACGACATAGGTGATGATGAAGTCGCGCCGGTCGGGAGTGAGCTCGGCCACCGCCGAGACGACCCGGAAATCCGCATAGCCCTGGGTCAGGTAGAAGCGCCGCATCGCCTGCTGGTCGAAGGCGAGCCGGTCGGGATCGTAGGTATCGGCCGACGAGAAGATGTTCCACCAGCTCGACTCGCGAGTCGCCATCTCCGAGATCAGCCGGCCGTCGCCGAACTGCTCGTTGCCGATGATGTTGATCTGGCGGACCTTCGAGCGCGGCCCCTCGTCGATCTCGAACACGACGTCGACCCGGTTCTGGTCGAGCTCGACGATCTGCGGCTCGACGCGGGCGGCGTAGCGGCCCTGGCGGCGATACAGCTCGATGATCCGGGCGACGTCGGCGCGGGCGCGCGATCGGGTGAAGATCTGGCGCGGCGCGAGGCGGATCTCCGGGGCGATCTTGTCGTCCTTGAGCCGGCGATTGCCCTCCAGCACGATGCGGTTGATGACCGGGTTCTCGCGCACCTGAAGGACGATGTCGCCGGTCTCGACGCCGCCGATGGTGACATCGGCGAACAGCTCGGTCGCGTAGAGATCGCGGAGCGCCTGGTCGAGCCGTTCCTGGTCGTAGGGCTCGCCGGGGCGCAGCGCGGTATAGGAAAGGACGGTCTCGGGCTCGAGCCGCTGGTTGCCGGTGACGGTGACGGAGCGGATCAGCCGGGTCGGGGCCGGGGTCGGGGCAGCGGCGGGAGCCTGGCCAGCCTGAGCCGCGGCGGCGTCGGGCGCCTGCGCGGGTTGCGCCGGAGCCGCCGCCGGCTGAGTCTGGGCATGAGCGGGGACGGCGAGGCCGCCGAGCATGGTCCCGACCAGGAGCGCGGCGCACAATCGTCTGCCTTTTGGAAATGCTTGGTTGGCTGTCACGCGTCCCCGCCTTTGATTTTAGGAGCCGGCAGCTCGGCCGGCCATTGTCCCTGTCGTCGCTTGCCCTGCCCCAACATGGCTAACCGATCAACCCGCCAAGCCTGGAGAAGAGGCCAAAAGAGGCCAGGTCGTTGAAGGTGACGAAGATCATCAGCGCAAGCAGCACCGCAAGCCCGGTCCTGAACGCCCATTCCTGGGCCTGCGGCTTCAGCGGTTTCCGCCTCACTCCCTCGATCGCGTAAAACAGCAAATGCCCCCCGTCCAGGAGCGGGATTGGCAACAGGTTGATGAATCCGAGATTAATCGAGATCAGCGTCATGAAGAGAACGAAATCGAGCCAGCCCAGGCTCGCCTGCTGCCCGGAAAATTGCGCGATCTTGAGCGGGCCGCCCATTTCCTCGAGCGATCGGCTGCCGCGGATCAGCTGACCCAGCGTCAGCACCATCATCCGGACCGTCTCGCCGGTCTGGACGAACGCCTCGCCGACCACCCGATGAGGCGCGACCTGAACAACCACCTTGGGCGGGATCGACACCCCCATCTGGCCGATTCGGGATTCGTTGCCGAAGCGGTCGCGCTGGACGATGGCGCGCGGAGCGACGTCGACGTCGACCATCCGGCCGCCACGATCGAGGCGGAAGCGAAGCGGTTGGCCCGGGTGGAGCAGCACGGTGCGGTGGAAATCCTCGAAGCGGTCGATGCGCCGGCCGTCGATCGAAACGATGCGGTCGCCCGGCTGGAACCCCGCCGTCGCCGCCGGCGAGCCGGGGCTGACGCTCGGGACGACCGCCGGCGTTCGCGGCACGCCGTAGCTCGCGAACAAGGCGATGTAGACGAGGATGGCGAACAGGAAGTTGGTGAGCGGGCCCGCGGCGACGATGATGAAGCGCTGCCACAGCTTCTTCGCCTGAAACGTCTCGGCGCGTTCGGCCGGCGGCAGCGCCAGCCACTCGTCGGACGGAGTGCTGGCCGGATTCATGTCGCCCTTGAAGCGGACATAGCCGCCGAGCGGCAGCCAGCCGACCTTCCAGCGCGTGCCGCGCTTGTCCGTCCAGCCGAACATCTCGCGGCCGAAGCCGATCGAGAAGGTCTCCGCCTTCACCCCGAACCAGCGGCCGGCATAATAATGGCCGAGCTCGTGGACGAAGATCAGCGGCCCGATGACGAGCAGGAAGGCGACGATCGTGAAGAGGAAACCGGGGCCGCTCAAGTGCAATACTTTCCTGCTGTGTCGGTGGCCACCCGCCTGGCCTCCCGATCGATCTCCAGCACCTCGTCGATCGACGAGGGCGCCCCCGGCTCGAAAGCGGCCAGCACTTCGCCGACCATATCGGCGATATCAAGGAAACCGATCCGCCTTTCAAGGAAAGATGCGACTCCTATCTCGTTGGCGGCATTGAGAATGGCGGGCTTGGCGCCGCCGGCCCGCAAGGCCTCTCGCGCCAGCGCCAGAGCGGGGAAGCGGACCAGGTCCGGCTGCTCGAAATCGAGCGACCCGATGCCGACCAGGTCCAGCCTCGCGCAGGGCGTATTCATCCGCTCCGGCCAGGCCAAAGTGTAGGCGATCGGGATCCGCATGTCGGGAGCGCCCAGCTGGGCGAGCACGGAACCGTCGACATATTCGACCAGGCTGTGAATGACCGACTGCGGATGGACGACCACGTCGAGGGCATGCGCCTCGACCGGGAACAGGTGGTAGGCCTCGATCAGCTCGAGCCCCTTGTTCATCAGGGTCGCGCAATCGACCGAGATCTTTGCCCCCATCGACCAGTTGGGATGCGCCACCGCCGCGGCCGGCGTGGCGACTCGCATCTGGTCCAGCGACCATAAGCGGAACGGGCCGCCGCTTGCGGTGAGGATGATCCGCCGGACGCTGTCGGGACGCGCCCGGTCGAAGCATTGGAAGACCGCATTATGCTCGGAATCGACCGGCAATAAAGTGGCTCCGCTGGTCCTCGCCGCCTGCATCATCAGTTCGCCTGCGGAGACCAGCGCCTCCTTGTTCGCCAGGGCGACCGTCCGGCCGCCCTCCAGGGCCCGCATCACCGGCTTGAGGCCGGCCGTCCCGACGATCGCCGCCATCGTCCAGTCGGCGCCCGAGGCGGCCGCGTCGGCGATCGCCTGGTCGCCCGCCTCGACCCGGACCGCGGTCCCCGCCAGCGCCTCCCTGAGCAGCGGGTAATGGCTCTCCTCCGCAATCACCGCGGTCGTCGGCTCGAAGCGCTTGGCCAATTCGGCGAGGCCGGCGACGTCGCTGCGCGCGGTGAGCGCGACGATCTCGAACCGATCGCGGTCGCGTTCGATCAGGTCGAGAGTCGAGCGGCCGACCGAGCCGGTCGCTCCCAGGATGGTCACGCGCTTCGGTTCGGTCACGCGGTCCAGAACCCCGCCATCAGCAAGAGGGTGGTCGCCAGCGCGACGGCGAGCAGACCGTCGAGCCGGTCGAGCACGCCGCCATGACCCGGAAGCATGGCGCCGCTGTCCTTGACTCCGGCGCGGCGCTTGACCCAGCTTTCGTAGAGGTCGCCGGCCTGGGCGACGACGCCCATCGGCGCGCCGAGCCAATGGAAGATCGGCTCCATCTCGAAATAGGCCGCGGTCGCCCAGCCGAGCAGGCCGGCGCCGACGACGCCGCCGACGAGGCCGGCCCAGGTCTTGTTGGGGCTGATCCGGGGCGCGAGCTTGGGCCCGCCGATCGAACGGCCGGCGAAATAGGCGAGGATGTCGGTCGCCCAGGTGACGATGAAGACCCAGAAGACGAGGATCTCGTCGACCCAGCCGAGGCTCAGCATGGCAAAGCTGGGAATGCCCAGATAGAGCATGCCCCCGAACATGGCGACGCGCCGGCTGATCGCTCCCATGACGAGCGCGGCAAGCGCGACACCCCCGAAACCCAGCCAGTTCGGCGCAAACAGCTCGCTTGTTATGTCGTCGGGGACTTCGACGACCCATTGGCCGGCCGGGTAGAGATATTCGGTGCCCGCCAGAAGCAATAGGCCCAGCAGGAGCGCGCCAATATAGGCCCATGGCCGGGGCACGCGGTGCATGTCGGCCCATTCGACGATCATCACGGCGGCGGCCGCCGCCACGAGGCCTCGAAACCACCATCCGCCGAACACGGTCGCCCCGATCGCCACCGCTATCATCGCGACTCCGGCGGCGAAGCGGGTCGGCAGGTCGGACCTGCGGATCGGATCTTCGGCGTCGCTCACAGGCCGCCGTAGCGCCGGTCGCGGCGCGCATATTCGGCGAGCGCCGAGCGCATCGCCTCCTCGTCGAAGTCGGGCCAGAGCGTGTCGGTGAACAGCAATTCGGCATAGGCCGCCTGCCAGAGCAGGAAATTCGACAGGCGCTGCTCGCCGGAGGTGCGGATCAGAAGGTCGAGCGGCGGCAGGTCGCGGGTGTCGAGGGCCGCTTCGATGCGCGCTTCGTCGATCGCCTCGGGGCGGAGCCGGCCCTCCGCCACCTCTCCGGCCAGGTCCCGCATCGCGTGGACCAGCTCGCCGCGCGCGCCATAGTTGAGGGCGACGGCGAGGGTCATCCGCCGGTTGCCGGCTGTCTTGGCCACCGCCTGGTCGACCATTCGCGCCACGTCCGCCTCAAAGGCGCGGTGATCGCCAAGGACGATCAGGCGAATCCCTTCTTTATGAAGGGCATTCAGCTCTTTCTGCACATAGAATCGGAGCAACGCGGTGAGGTCGCTAATCTCCGCGGCCGGCCGCCGCCAATTCTCCGAGGAGAAAGCGTAAAGGGTGAGGCACTCAACGCCGGCCTCGCCTGCCGCGCGCAAGGCGGCTCGCGCCGCCTCGGCGCCGGCGCGGTGGCCGGCGGAACGGGGCAGGCCCCGGGCCTTGG
>DATMVG010000100.1:0-31845 GCA_035563315.1 Allosphingosinicella sp.
CGCCGGAGCGATCGCCGCGGGCCTGCTCCTGGCGACCGCCTGGCCCCATCACAGCCCGTTCGAAGCGATCGCCCGCACCGGCAATCCGAGCTGGACCGGGGGTCTCGAATTCTATTCGGCGAAGCTGCTCTTCATGGCCGGCGTGCCGGCGCTGATCGGCCTTTGGGGCCTCTGCCACCCGCGCTTCGCCCGCGACTCCCGGCCCGTGCTCCTCGCCTTCGTCGGGTTCGCGGCGATCTTCGCGGCCGGCGCCTACGGGCCGATGATCGCGACCCGTTTCGTGATGCCCGCCGTGCTGATGCTGCATGTCGGGATGGGCGCTCTGTTCATCGTCCTCGGCGAGAAGTGGCGCTCGATGCGCAAGGCCTCGCAGCTCGGCCTGTTCGGCTTTGCCGTGGCCTGCTTCAACATCCATGTCGCGGCGACCGTCGCCCACCTCAACTGGGAGGCGGGCGTCAGCCGCGAGACCGGCGACGCCCATGCCGCCGCGCAGGCGCTGACCGCGGACATTCCCGACGCCGAGCCGGTCGCGGCCTACGACGTCGCCGCCTGGCCGGTGGTGGCGACGGGGCAGCGCGCGGTCTCGGTCCCGTGGCCGGAGCCGATGATCGCCGACTTGGCCGAACGCCAGGCGGCCGCGGAGCGGCTCTTCAATCCGAAGCTCAGCCGCGAGGAGAGGCTCGGCCTGGCCCGCCAATGGGGTGTCAGGCGTCTCATCATCGACCGCCGCGGCCCGATCCGCCGTCTCATGCCGGATGGTTTGCTCAAGGTCCTGGACGAGCAAGCCGCGAGCCGCCGCGAGTCCGGAACCTTCATCCGCTTCGACCTCGAGTGAGGCGGGCGCGCGGCCCGCACGCCAAATTGGGACTGTCGCCGACGCGATCCCCGTCTTTTTCTGTTGAAAGACGCAGCGGAGTTGGGAAGGCAGGACCCTTCCGCTCAGGCGAGGGGGCATGCAGGGGCACTTCCAGCTTCGCAACGAAGGCGAGCCGCGCCCCTTCTGGGAGCATCCGGCGATGCTGGCGGCGCTCGTCGTCGCCAGCGCGCTTCCGTTGTTCTGGCCGGAGGTTCCGCCGCTCCTCGACCTCCCCGGCCATATGGGCCGCTATCGGGTCCAGCTCGACCTCGCCACTTCGCCGGCGCTCCAGCAATATTACGGCTTCCAGTGGGCGCTGATCGGAAACCTCGGCGTCGACCTTCTCGTCCAGCTGCTGGCGCCACTGATCGGGCTCGAACCGGCGGTCAAGCTGATCGTCCTGCTGATCCCCCCGCTGACCGTCGCCGGGCTGCTCTGGGTGGCGTTCGAAGTGCATGGGCGGGTTCCGCCCACCACCTTGTTCGCACTGCCCTTCGCGTACAATTTCCCGTTCCTTTTCGGCTTCGTCAATTTCGCCCTGGCGATGGCGCTGGCGCTGAACGCCTTCGCCTTGTGGCTGAGGCTGGCGCGCCTCGGCAGGCCGTGGCTTCGCGCCGGCCTGTTCCTGCCGCTGTCCGTCGCCTTGTGGGTGGTGCACGCCTTCGGCTGGGGCACGCTCGGCGTGCTCGCTTTCTCGGCCGAGCTGGTCCGCCAGTTCGACCGCGGCCATAACTTCATCGCCTCGGGGTTCCGCTCGGCCGTCCACTGCCTCGCGCTGACTCCGCCGATCGCGCTGATCCTGCTGTGGCGAAGCGAGTCGGCCGGGCTGACGCTCGACTGGTTCAACATGCACCGCAAGCTCGACTGGCTGAAGATGGTGCTGCGCGACCGGTGGGAGTGGTTCGACCTCGCAGCGCTCGCGATCGCCACCGCGGTGATCCTGTGGGCGATGGTGAGCCGGCGGATGACCTATTCGCGCAACCTCGCGGCCTCGGCGCTGTTCCTGTCGATCGTGTACGTGCTGCTGCCTCGGATCGTGTTCGGATCGGCCTATGCCGACATGCGCCTCGCCCCCTATCTGTTCGCGGTGGGCGTGATCGCGATCCGCTTTCCCGAAGGCGCTCGCCGCCGCTTCGTCCAGGCGCTCGGCCTCGCGGGCTTCGCCTTCTTCCTGCTCCGCACCGGCGGCACGACGCTCAGCATGTGGCTCTACGACCGGGTCTACGACCGCGAGCTGGCCGCGCTCGAGCATGTGCCGCCGGGGGCCCGGATGGTCAGCTTCGTCGGCCGCCCCTGCCGCGAGCCCTGGGCGATGTCGCGCCTGCTCCACCTTCCGGCGCTGGCGATCGTCCGGCGCCACGCCTTCTCGAACGATCAATGGGCGATGCCCGGCGCCCAGCTGATCCGGGTCCGTTACGAGGACGGCTGGCCGTTCGTCCGCGACGCCACCCAGATCGTCACCCTTCGCCGCTGCCGCCGCGAGGTGTGGCGGCCGATCGGGCTGGCGCTCGCCATCGTGCCGCGCCACGCCTTCGACTATATATGGCTGATCACGCCGCCGCCTTACGATCCCGATCTTGCTACCGGCCTTCGCCCGGTGTGGCGGAGCGGATCGAGCGTCCTCTACCGCGTCGAGCGAGGCGCGAGCAGCGCGAACAGCGAGACCCCGGCCGGGAGGGGGACCCTCCCAACCAGGTGACGCTCGAGGCCGAACAGCGTGCGGAACAGGGCGTTGACCGGTGCCGGCGGGAGCTTGTCGTCGCTCTCCGTCTTGCCGAGCACCTTCCCCGCCAGCCGAGCCGCCGCGGCCAGCGGAAAGAGCAGGCTGTTGAAATAGCCGATCCGCTCGGCCTTCAGGCCCGCCGCCTCGACCACCCGGCGAAGCCCGCGCCTGGAGTAGCGCCTCTTGTGGTGGTGGGCGACGTCGTGGGCGCTCCACATCCAGGCGAAAGCGGGCACGGTGACGAGGATCCGCCCGCCCGGCGCGAGCTTGCCGGCGATGCTGGCCAGAGCCGCCCGGTCGTCGTCGACATGCTCCAGCACGTCGAGCAAGGCGATCAGATGGTAGGCGCGATCGGGGATTCCGGTCAGCTCCGGCAGGGGCGCTGCGCTGACGGCGTGTCCGAGCCTCCGGCTGGCCAGAGCGCGCGCCTCGCCGTCGACCTCGATCGCGTCGAGCCGGCCGAAGCCTTGCAGCATCTCGAAATTGTGGCCGGTGCCGCAGCCGATCTCGAGGATCCGGGCGTCGGCGGGCAGATCGACCGCTCGGGCGATCAGGTCGCGCAGGATCCGACGGCGGGCGACATACCACCAGTGCACCTGGTCCTGCTCGGCCATGCGATCGAAGACCGCCCGCTCCATCAGCCCTGCGCCTCGTCCGGCAGGCCGATCTTCTTCCTGATCACGTAGAGCGGCCTGCGCTTGGTCTCGATCAGGATCCGACCGACATATTCGCCCATCACGCCCAGCGAGATGAGCTGGAGGCTGGCGAAGAACAGGATGGCGACCATGAGCGAGGGATAGCCGGCGACGTCGCTGCCGAAGAAGACCGTCTTCACCACGACATAGATGGCGAAGAGCAGCGAGAAGAAGGCGATGACCAGGCCGATATAGCTCCAGATCCTGAGCGGCATGGTCGAGGCGGAGGTGAGGCCGTCGAGCGCCAGGGTCCACAACTTCCAGTAACGGAACTTGGTCTCCCCAACGGCGCGCGGCGCGCGCTCGTACTGGACGGCGGTCTGGCGGAAGCCGGACCAGGCGAAAAGCCCCTTCATGAACCGGTTGCGCTCCGGCATCGCCCGGATGATCTCGACGACCGACCGGTCGAGCAGGCGGAAGTCGCCGGCATGCTCCGGGATCTTGTCCGACGAGAGGTAATTGTGGGCCCGGTAATAGAGGTCGGCGGTCAGCCGCTTGGGAAGGCTGTCGGTCTGGCGATTGGTGCGAACGCCGTAGACGACCTCATAGCCTTCGCGCCATTTGCCGAGCATGGCCCCGATCACTTCGGGGGGGTCCTGAAGGTCGACGTCGATCGGGATGATCGCCCGACCCGAGGCGTGGTCGAGACCGGCGGTCAGCGCCGCCTCCTTGCCGAAGTTGCGCGACAGCGAGAGGGCACGAACCCTTTGGTCCCGCTGATGGGCGAGCAGGATCGCGGCCAGAGTATTGTCCTCGCTGCCGTCGTCGACGAACAATATCTCCCAGGCCGGATGCGCCGATGGTTCGGCGAACAGGCCGTCGAGGATCGGGGCGACGCGGGCGACGAACGGGGCGATCGCCTCCTCCTCGTCCTTCACCGGCACGATCAGCGACAATATCGGCAGGGTCGGCGCGCTCACCGGCGCAGATGTGCCACATTCCGGCTCGGAAAGGCGCGAATATTCCATCAGGCGAAGACCCAGCGCCGGTTCAGGGCGAAGGTGAGGAGGGGCGTCACGAACAGGATCGGCAGGACCGGCCACCAGGTCGGCCCGCCCAATTGCTTGACCAGCAGCCAGACGAAGAACTGGTTGGTGAGGAAGCCGATGACGTTGACGGTGAAGAAGCGCGCCGTGCGGGCGGTCGCGTTGCCGCGCGAGCCATGACCCCTGAAGCTGATCCGGCTGTGCAGGACGTAGCCGAGGCCGGTGAAGACGACGAAATTGAGGGTCAGCGAGAGCATCGGCTCGACCCCCAAGATGGTCGCGACGAACCAGTATCCGCCGGCGACGAGGACGGTGAGAAGCCCTCCGGTGAGCGCGAACCGGATCAGCTGGCCGACGATTTCCCTATGCTTCTCAATGAGCTTCATCTGCCCGCGCCAACCCCGCTTGCCCTTTGGGGACGAGCGACTAATGCCCCGCGGAGGGCTTGAAAAGAAAAGAAACGGCGATGCGGCAGGCGGGGCAGGCGCAGATCGAAGGGGTGGTGCGGCATTGGCGGCCGTTGCTGCTCTTCTTCTGGCTCGCGGTCGCCGGATGGATGATCTTCGAGCGCTGGGGCGCGATCCGCGGCTTCGCGCTCGGCGACACCGACGACAATCTGCGGATGATGCAGGTCCGCGCCTTGCTCGAGGGCCAAGGCTGGTACGACCTTCGGCAATATCGCCTCAATCCCCCTTACGGCGCCGATATCCACTGGACTCGCCTGGTCGACCTGCCGATCGCGGCCCTCAAGCTGACGCTCTCGCCATTCCTTGGCGGCCGGATCGCCGAGCAGGTGGCGGTCGCGGTGGCGCCGCTGCTGCCGATGCTCGTCGCGATGGGCGCCCTGGCCGTCGTCGCCCGGCGGCTGGTCGACGGCAAGGCCTTCGCGATCGCGATCACGCTGGTCGCCTGCGCCGGCTCGGCGCGCGGCATGTGGGCGCCGCTCCGGCTCGACCATCACGGCTGGCAGCTCGCGATGCTCGCATTGACGCTGGTCGCTCTGACCGACGCTCGGCGCGCGCGCGGCGGGGCCTTGCTCGGAGTGTCGACCGCGCTCTCGCTCGCGATCGGCATGGAGATGCTGCTCTATCTGGCCCTCGCCGGTGCGGTGACCGGATTGCGCTGGATCGTCGATCGCGACGAGGCCCGGCGGCTGTTCGCCTATGGCGGAGCGCTCGGCGGCGGCTGCGCGCTCGCTTTCCTCGTCTTCGCCTCGGAGGCCAACCGGGCGCCGGTCTGCGACGCCCTGTCGCCGGTGTGGCTGTCGGCGATGGCGGCGGCGGGCGCGATCGCGGTGCTTCTGGCGATTGTGAGCCCGGCATCGCGGCTGTGGCGGGTGGCCGCCGCGGCCGCCGCGGGATTGCTCCTCGCCGGCGCCTTCGCGCTGGCCTGGCCGCACTGCCTGGGCCGGCTCGAAGGGGCCGACCCGGAGCTGGAGCGGCTGTGGCTGGACCGGGTGCGCGAGGCGATGCCGGTCTGGCGCCACGGCGCCCGCACCGCGGCCCTCATCGTCACCCTGCCGATCGCAGGACTGATCGGCTACGCGCTGAGGCTGTGGACCCACCGCCGCGAGCCGGAGCGGCTGATGCTGTGGGCGTCGGTCGCGCTTCCCGCTGCGCTCGCCGCGGCTCTGCTGATGTGGCAGACGCGCGCCGGACCGGCGGCGCAGCTGCTGTCGATCCCCGGCGCCACCGCCCTGGCCTGGGCGGCGATCGTCTGGATCAGGCGGCAGCGGCTGATGCTGGTGCGCGTGGTCGGCGTCGTCGCCGCCTTCCTGATCGTCTCCGGCCTCGCCACCGGCTATGTCACCCAGCTCTTTCCAGCCCGAACCAGCGACTATCGGCGGGCGGTCAACGTCGCCAACGGCCGCTGCCCGACGCTGGCGGCGCTGCGGCCGATCGCTCGGCAGCCGCGCGGGACGGTGCTCACCTTCGTCGACCTCGGGCCGCGGCTGATCACGGTGACTCCGCACGACGCCATCGCCGGACCCTATCATCGCAACGCCCGGCAGATCCTCGACGTGATGCGGACCTGGCGCGGGAATGCCGCCAATGCGCGCTCGACGGTCGAGCGCTACCGGGTCGATTATCTGCTGATCTGCCCGAACCTGTCCGAATCGACCGTCTACCGCTCGGAAGCGCCGCAGGGCTTCTACGCCCAGCTCGTCGCCGGCAAGGTGCCGCCCTGGCTGCAGCCGGTGGCGCTGCCGCGCAACTCGCCCTACAGGATGTGGCGGGTGGTCGATTAGCCGGGGCGCCTGGCCGTTCAGCTGAAGCTGCGCTCGATCCCGTCGATGACGAACTGGGCGGCGAGCGCGGCGAGGATCACTCCGAGGATTCGGGTGATCATCGCCTCCATCTTGTGGCCGAGCAGCCGCATCAGCGGCCCGGCGGCGAGCAGGGCGACGAGGGTGAGGACCAGGGTCGCGCCGAGCGCTCCCAGCACGACCAGCGATTCCGAAAGGCCGTCGCTGCGCGCCATCAGGAGCATGATCGAGGCGATCGAACCCGGCCCGGCGATCATCGGGATCGCCATCGGGAAGACCGAGATGTCCTCGGTCTCGCGCTCGCTCACCTCTTGGGCCCGGCTCTCGCGGCGCTCGGTGCGCTTTTCGAACACCATCTCCAGAGCGATCAGGAACAGCATGATTCCGCCGGCGATCCGGAAGGCGCTCAGCGAGATGCCGAGCGCTCGAAGCAGGTCCTCGCCGAGAAGTCCGAAGAAGAGCAGGATGCCCGAGGCGATCAGCACCGAGCGGACCGCCATCGCCCGGCGATGCACCGCCGTCGCCTCCCGAGTCAGGCCGGCGAAGATCGGCGCGCAGCCCGGCGGATCGATCACCACCATGAAGGTGACGAAAGCGGAGACGAAGAGCTCGGTCACAGGCCCACCGGGGGCGGCATTCCGGCGCGGGCGTGCGCCGCCACCAGGGTGTTGCGAAGCAGCACGGCGATGGTCATCGGGCCGACTCCCCCGGGAACCGGAGTGATTGCCGCGGCGGTCTCGCTGGCGCCGGCGAAGTCGACATCGCCGACCAGCCTGCCGTCGAGGCGGTTGATGCCGACGTCGATCACCGTCGCCCCGGCTTTCAGCCACTCGCCCCTGATCATCGCCGGCTGCCCGACCGCGGCGACGACGATGTCGCCTCGGCGAACCACTCCGGGAAGGTCGCGGGTGCGGCTGTGGGCGAGGGTGACGGTGCAATTCTCCCTGAGCAGGAGCTGCGCCATCGGCTTGCCGACGATGTTGGAGCGGCCGACCACCACCGCCTCGAGGCCGGAAAGGTCGCCGAGCCGGTCCTTCAGCAGCATCAGGCAGCCGAGCGGCGTGCACGGGACGAGCCCTTCCTCGCCCACCGCCAGCCGGCCGGCATTCTCGACGTGGAAGCCGTCGACGTCCTTGTCGGGATCGATTGCGTCGATGACCGCCTTGTCGTCGATGTGCCGAGGCAAGGGCAGCTGGACGAGAATGCCGTCAACCGCCTCGTCGCGGTTGAGAGCATCGACGAGCGCGAGCAGCTCCGCCTGGCCGATGTCGGCCGGCAGAAGATGCTCGAAGCTCGCCATTCCGGCCGCGAGCGTGGCCTTGCCTTTGGATTTGACATAGACTCGGCTCGCCGGATCGTCGCCGACCAGCACCACTGCGAGGCCGGCCTTGCGCCCGGCGGCCGCGACGAAGGCGGGCATCGCGTCGGCGACGCGCGCGCGAAGCCGCTCGGCGAAAGCCTTACCGTCGATCAGCTCGGCGGCCATCAATAGCCCGACAGCGCAAGATCGGTGGCGATCCCCCCGAGCAGCCGCTGCAGGCCCCAGATGATCAGAAGGACGACGATCGGCGAGAAATCGAGCCCGCCGAAATCGGGCAGGATCTTGCGGATCGGCCGGTAGAGCGGCGCCGTGATCCGATCGAGCGCGTAGAGCAGCGAGCGGACGAAATCGTTGTGGGTGTTGATCACGTTGAACGCGACCAGCCAGCTCAGGATGGCCTGGATGATGATGATCCAGCTGAGCACCCACAAAAGCATGATGAGGATGTCGAACAGGGCGAGCAGCATGGTCTCTCCGGAGCGGGTGCTTGGCCGTCCTCTACCCGCGCTCGGAACAGCGGGCAATGGCGCCTTGCCGTCGCTCGGGGAAGGCGCATAGGCTGGGGCGATGACGCTATTGGTCTTTCTCGCGCTGCAGGCGTCGGCGCCTCAGCCCGCCGAGCTGCGCACCTTCCAGGACTGGATCGTCGGCTGCGACAACGGCCGTGCCTGCCAGGCGGTCGCGCTCGTCACCTATGCCGACGGCGATCCCGGCCTGACCATGAGCCTGCGCCGGGAGGCCGAGGCCGACGCCGAGCCGGTGCTATGGATCAACCACTCGGAGGCGCGCGGCGGCGCTCTCGAGGCCGACGGGGAACGCCTTCCCGCCCGGCTCGTCGCCGCAGGCGAGTCGGTGATCGTGCACCCCGCCGATACGCCCGCCGTGATCGGGACGCTGCGCCGCGCGCGCCGGCTGAGGCTTCTCGACGCCGCGGGCGCCGAACTCGGCCCGATCTCGGTGTCGGGGGCCTCGGCGGCCATGCTCTACATGGATGAGGCGCAGCGCCGGCTGGAAACGACCACCGCGCTCGTTCGCCGCGGGGAGCGGCCGGCCAGCGCGGTGCCGGCGCCGCCGACGCTGCCCGAGGTCCGTCTCGCGCCGCCGGCCGAGGATGCCGCACTGACTTTCGAGCCCGCCGAGATAGAAGCCCTTCGCCGCGAGGCGGGGTGCACGCTTGAGGAGGTGGGCGGACCCGACCTCCACGACGCGGTCGCGCTCGAAACGGGCAAGACGCTGCTGCTGCTCGCCTGCGGGTCGGGGGCCTACAACCTCACCTACCTTCCCTATGTCGCGCAGCGGCGCGGCGGCCGCGCCGAGTTCAGCGCCGCGCCGTTCGACCGGCAATGGGCGATGGACGAGCAGGGTCGGCCCGCCTTGATCAACGCCGAGTGGGATTCGGCGCGGCGCCTCCTGTCGGAATTCTACCGCGGCCGCGGGCTCGGGGACTGCGGCACGCGCGCCAGCTACGGCTGGGACGGGGTCAGCTTCCGGCTCGTCCACCGGGAGGAGATGGGCGAATGTCGCGGCGCCATCGACTTCATCACGACCTGGCGGGCACGGGTGGTTCGCCGCTAGCGTCGAACCTCGCCTCTCACTCCCGAGCGAGCCCCGCCTCGACGGCGCGGCTGGCGATCTCGTTGTTGGCGGCGATCCAATCGTCAAGCGCCGCCCGAACCACGGACACCGGGACGCCGGCGCGGCCCATCATGATCCCCGTGCGCAAGGTCAGCAGCCCGTCTTCGCGACGCATGGCGGTGACGAGGTTATAGTCGAAATTCTGTCGGTTCAGCCATTCGTACGGGGCGGCGGGCACGTCGTTGTAGGTGACGAGAAGGACGATGTGGGTGCAATCGCGCCCGGCGCTGCAGCCGCCGAACACGATCACGTTCTGCAGGTCGTCGATCGTCGCCTGGAACAAAGGCTGGTCGCCGACCCCCTCCATGGCCGTCGGCCGGTAGCCCCAGGTCTCGAAAAGCGCACGCACCGACTCCGGCTCGACGGCGCTGACCAACCGCTCCTGCGCCGCTGCGCCCTGCGCGCCCATGACGCCCGCAACCAAGGCAAGCGCGGCCAACATTCCTCTCTTCATCCTAGCCCCCTCCCTTCTTCGAGGACCCACTCCTAGGGGGCGCGGGAAGTGGCGGCAATCCCGCGCCTCAGGGCGCGAAGCGCGGCGGCTCCGCCTCCGCCAGGATGATCGAGAACCACTCCTTCTCGTCGGTCCATTCCTCGACCACGCCCCAGCCGGCCGCGCGAAGCAACAGCCGGCTGTCGCGATAGCCGTATTTGTGGCTGTTCTCGGTGTGGATGGTGGCGCCCGCGGCGAACGAGAAGCGCCGCCCGCACACCGTGAAGTCGACGTCGCGGAGCGCCTCGAGATGCATCTCGATTCGGCTCATCGCGTCGTTCCAGATGACTCGATGGCGGAAGGCGTCGACGGGCACGGTGCCGTCGAGCTCGGCGTTGATCCGCCGAAGGAGGTTGAGGTTGAACTCGGCGGTGACGCCGTCGGCATCGTCATAAGCCCGCATCAGGATCCCGACATCCTTGATGCGGTCGATGCCGATCAGGAGCCGGGACCGCTCGCCGAGCGTTTCCTTCATCGCCCGCAACAGGTCGACCGCCGTGCGCGGCACCAGATTGCCGATCGTCGAGCCGGGGAAAAAGCCGAGCTTGGGGGTTCCCGACACCTCGGGGGGCAGCGCGATGCACTGCATGAAATCCGCTTCGACCGGATAGACCGGCAGGTCGGGAAACTCCGCCTGGAGCGTGGCCGCGGCCTCGCGAAGGAAATCGCCGCTTATGTCGACGGGGACGTAGGCCGCCGGAGCGGCCGCTCGCAGCAGAAGCGGAGTCTTGGCCGAGGAGCCCGAGCCGAACTCGACCACGGCGTGGCCGGGCCCGACGATCCGTGCCACCTCGCCGCAATGCCGGCCCAACAAGTCGGCGTCGGTGCGGGTCAGATAATATTCGGGAAGGCGGGTGATCGCCTCGAACAGCTCGGAACCGCGGCGGTCGTACAGCCAGCGCGCGGGAACCGCCGGGATCGGCGCGGCGAGGCCGGCGAGGACGTCGGCGCGAAAGGCGGCATCGACCTCGGGACGGGCGGTGACCGCGTCCACTAGAGGTCCCTGGCCAGCCTCAGGCCGGCGAACATCCAGCGCTGGTGGGGATAGAAGAAATTGCGATAGCTGGGCCGAAGGTGGCCGCGCGGCGTAGCGCAGCTGCCGCCGCGCAGGACCATCTGCGAGCACATGAACTTGCCATTATACTCGCCGACCGCGCCCGCCGCCGGACGGAAGCCGGGATAGGGCAGGAAGGCGCTCGCCGTCCATTGCCAGGCATCGCCATACCAGCCGCCCACGCCGGTCGGCCGGACCGGCCCGGCAGCGTCGAGCTGATTGCCTCCCCCCGAATCGCCGGCGCTCGCCGCCGACTCCCATTCCGCCTCGGTCGGCAGCCTCGCGCCGGCCCAGCGGGCGAAGGCATCGGCCTCGTAATAGGAGATGTGACAGACCGGCTCCGCCAGGTTGAGCGGCCTTAGGCCGTCGAGGCCGAAGCGATGCCACCCGCCGGCGCCCCGCCGCCAGTAGAGGGGCGCGTCGATCCGATGCTCCTGGACCCAGGCCCAGCCGTCGGCCAGCCACAGCAACGGGTCGGAATAGCCGCCGGCCTCGATGAATTCGAGCCATTCGGCATTGGCGACGAGGCGATCGGCCAAAGCGTGGGGGCGGAGGAACACCGGATGCCGCGGCCGCTCGCAGTCGAACGCGAAGCCGCCGCCATCGTCGCCAATCTCGACCAGCCCTTGCCGGCCGGGGATCCAGCGCGGCGACGGCGGCAGCGCCGCGGGCGCAGGGCCTTCGCCGGCCCAGGCGGCCGGGGCGAGCGGATTTTCGGCCAGCGCGGCGAGTATGTCCATCAGCATCAGCTCCTGATGCTGCTGCTCATGGTGGAGGCCGAGCTCGATCAGCTCGGCCGGGAGACCGTCGATCGCCGCGAGCAGAACAGTGTCCACGGCGGCGCGATAGGCGCGGACCTCGTCCAGCGATGGCCGGCTGAGCATGCCCCGCCGGGCGCGGGCGTGACGCTCGCCTTCGCCTTCGTAATAGGAGTTGAACAGATAGGCCCAGCGATCGTCGAAGGGACGGTATCCCGGGACGTGATCGCGCAGCAGGAAGGTCTCGAAGAACCAGCTCGTGTGGGCGAGATGCCATTTGGCCGGGGAGGCCTCCGGCATGGGCTGGATCGTCGCGTCGGCGTCGGACAACGGCGCGGCGATGGCCAGGCTCAGTGCCCGAACCGCCGCGAAGCGCGCGGCGAGGCCGGTGCCGATACCGGGCTGCGCGTGGGTCGCCATGGGCCCTTCCTACACGAAAAGATTGAGGCAGGTTAGGGCCCGCGAGTCGCTCCGGGCTGCCACAGCACTTCGCCGCCGGCGGCGCTCGCGACCCGTCGCGCGGCGACGAAGAGATGGTCGGAGAGGCGGTTCAAATAGGTCAGGGCAAGCGGGTTGAGCGGAGCCAGCGAGGTCGCCGCCACCGCCGAGCGCTCGGCGCGACGGACGATGCTGCGCGCCAGATGGAGCATTGCCGCGCCCGCTTCGCCGGCCGGAAGGATGAAGCTGCGCAGCGGCTCCAGCCCCTCGTTCATCCCGTCGATCTCGCGCTCGAGCCGCTCGACCTGCTCCGGAACGATCCGCAACGCCATGGCCGACGGCCTGAAATCCTCGCCGGGCGTGGCAAGGTCGGCGCCGAGGTCGAACAGCTCGTTCTGGATGCGACGAAGCATCGCCCGAACGGCCTCGTCCTCGACGTGGAGGAGGGCGGCCCCGATCGCGCTATTGGCCTCGTCGACGTCCCCGACGGCGGCGATCCGGGAATCCGCCTTCGAGACCCGGGAGCCGTCGACGAGACCGGTATCGCCGGCGTCGCCGGTACGGGTGTAGATCTTGTTGAGGCGGACCAGCGCGCGTCCTCAGTCGCTTGCCATCAAGAGCAGCAGCACGACGACGAGGATCGCGGCGCCCTGGAACAGGATCCGCTTGCGCATCAGCTCCTGCGAGCGCTGGCCGGTGAGGTCCTTCTGCTGGGCCATGTTGATCACCCCCTTGGCGAGCACGAACAAGGTCGCGCCGGCGGCGAGGACGAGCAGGATGATCAGAAACGGCTCCATGCCGCCTATCTAAGCCTCGGCGAGCGAATATCCACCCGGCAATTGGTCGGACCTGAGCCTCGCCGCCAGCTCGCCGGGGTCGAAACCCTGGGCGCGCAGGTCCGCCAGGGCCGGTGCGCCGTGTCGCTTGGCGAGGCGGCGGCCCTGCGCGTCGGCCAGCAGGCGATGATGATGGTAGGCCGGGGTCGGCAAGCCCAGCAATGCCTGGAGCAGGCGGTGGAGGTGGGTCGCGGGGAGCAGGTCGCGTCCGCGCACGACGTCGGTGACGCCCTGCGCGGAATCGTCGATCGTCACGGCGAGATGATAGCTGGCGGGCGCATCCTTGCGCGCGATGACGACGTCGCCGAAGCGGCCCGGCCGCGCCGCCACCGCCTCCTCGCCGTCGCTCCAGGCGAGCGGCCCGGCGCTCGCCACTGCCTTCGCCATGTCGAGGCGCCAGGCATGGGGCCGCGCCAGATCGGGGGCCGCGAGCCCCCGGCACGTGCCCGGATAGACCGGCCCGTCGGGGCCGTGCGGCGCCGCCGCGCTGGCGGCGATCTCGGCGGCCACCGCGGCTCTCGTGCAGAAGCAGGGATAGACCAGGCCGTCCCGCTTCAGCCGATCGAGCGCATCGGCGTAGAGGTCGAGCCGCTCCGACTGGTAGACGATCTCGCCGTCCCACTCGAGGCCGAGCCAGAGCAGATCCTCGATGATCGCGTCGACAAATTGAGCGCGGGTCCGGCCGGGATCGATATCCTCTATCCTGAGCAGGAAGGCGCCGCCTCGCTCGCGCGCGAAATCGTGCGCCTTCAGCGCCGAATAAGCGTGACCGAGATGCAACCTCCCGGTCGGACTGGGGGCGAAGCGGGTGACCGGCTGCATAAGGCGCTTGACCGCGAGTCTCGACCTATGGTGTCATCGCGCCGTCACGCAGGGCAGCCAAGCGTGACGGGACACAGGAGAAGAAGGCCGGGGCGCCCGCATTCTCCCTCGTTCTGAGTGCGACAGGCTTCGAGGGCGGGTTTCTGGAGATTCTCTCCATGAAACGGAGCTTGTCGAGCCTTGTACCACCCCGACCTCCTCAGGCACCCGGAGAGCTGCCCCGCTCTGGTGCTGAACGCCGATTACACGCCGCTCAGCTACTACCCGCTCAGCCTGTGGCCGTGGCAGACGGCGGTCAAGGCGGTCTTTCTCGAGCGAGTCGACATCGTCGCTCAATATCAGCGCAAGGTGCACAGTCCCACCTTCGAGATGAGCCTGCCGAGCGTGATCGCGCTCAGGCAATATGTGCGGCCGTCCCAGCACCCCGCCTTCACCCGCTTCAACCTGTTCCTTCGCGACCGCTTCTCGTGCCAATATTGCGGCGACTATCAGGAACTGACCTTCGATCACGTCATGCCCCGCGCCTATGGCGGAAGGACGACCTGGGAGAATGTCGCCACCGCCTGCGCGCCATGCAACCTGAAGAAGGGCGGGCGCACCCCGCGCGAGGCGCACATGCATTTGCGGCGCCATCCGTTCCGGCCGACCAGCTGGCAGCTGCAGGAGCATGGCCGGAGCTTCCCGCCCAACTACCTTCACGACAGCTGGCGCGACTATCTCTACTGGGACGTCGAGCTCGAAGCGTAGCCGCGGAACAGTCGCTCTCCCGCACGGCGACGAAGGCCTTCACCGTCGCGCGAAAGTCACAGTCCCCATTCCCATTCACCGCCGCAGCCAGTGGCGGCGGGCGAACCAGGCCATGACGGCGAGGCCGACCAGGACGCAGAAGCCGACCACGCCCCAGAAGGCCCAGGACTCCTCGGCATAAGGGATGCCCTCCACGTTCATGCCGAGCAGGCCGGTGATGAAGGTCAGGGGCAGGAAGATGAAGGCGACGATCGAGATGAGCAGCGATCGCTGATCGATCTGCTCGGAACGAAGGTCGGTGAGCTGCTCGTGAAGCAGAGCGGCGCGCTCGCGGACCGCCTCGAGCTCTTCGGTCATCCTCGCGAACCGATCCGAGGCTTCGCGGATGTGGAGCCGGTCCTGCTCCTCAAGCCAGTCCACCTCCATCGCCGCCAGCGTGGTCAGCGCGTCGCGGTCCGGCGCCACGAAGCGGCGAAACGAGATGGCGTTCGACCTGATCTCCGCGATCGTCATGCGCAGCCGGTAGATGTTCGCCGATTCGAGCTCGCTCTCGCAATCGTCGAGCGTGTCGCCGAGCTTGGCGACCTGTGGGTCGAGCTCGCGGCTGATCTCGCGGGCGAAGGCGGCGACGAGATCGCCCGGATCGAGGATCTTTCCCGACTCGGCCAGGCGGGTGACGTCGGCGAAGGCGCTGAGCGTGCGGCGGCTCAGCGAGGTCACCCGGTTGCGCCGCACCCACAGCCGGATCGAGACGAGCCGATCGGAATCGGCGGGATCGACGTCGCCGGGGCCGCGCAGGTTGACGATCGCGCCCTCCTCGATGCGATCGCAGCGCGGCCGCGTCTCCGTGGCGATCAGTGCGCCCGCGGCGATGTCGGGTATGTCGCGCTGCTGCTTGAGGAACGACAGGTCGTGCTCGTCGCGGCCGTGGAGGTGGAGCCAGAGGAATCCCGGTCCCTGATATTGCGAGCCTTCGTCGAGGCCGAGCCGCCGGATCGGCCCGTCGCCGATCAGGAGCGCGCCGTCCACTCAGTCCCGCTCCGACAGCTCGGCGAGATAGGCCCTGACCGCCGGCCCCACGTCTTCGCGCCTCAGCGCCAGGGCCAGGTTGGCGATGACGAAGCCGGTCTTGTCGCCGCAATCGTGGCGCTCGCCGTCGAAGGTGAGGCCGTGGAAGGGCTGGCTGCCGATCAAGCGGGCCATCGCGTCGGTCAGCTGGATCTCGCCGCCGGCGCCCTTCTCGCGCTCGCCGAGAAGCGTCATGACCTCGGGCTGCAGAATGTAGCGCCCAGGCAGCATCAGGTTGGAAGGGGCGGTGCCCGTCGCCGGCTTCTCGACGAGGCCGCGTATCTGCGTCAGAGGCCCGTCGCGGACGCCCGGGTCGACGACTCCGTAGCGGTGGGTCTCCTCGGGCGGCACCTCGAGCACCGCCACGACATTGCCGCCGATCTTCTCATAGGCGTCGACCAGCTGGCGGGTGCAATTGGGGCTGCCGACCATCACCTCGTCGGGAAGAATCACCGCGAACGGCTCGTCGCCGACGATGTCGCGGGCGCACCACACCGCGTGGCCCAGCCCGAGCGGTTCCTGCTGACGAACCGACACGATCGCCCCTGCGGGCATCCGGGTGCTGCCGAGGATGTCCAGCGACTTGCCGCGGCCGCGCATCGTCGCCTCAAGCTCGTAGGCGATATCGAAATGATCCTCGAGCGCGGTCTTGCCGCGCCCGGTGACGAAGATCATCTGCTCGATTCCGGCCTCCAGGGCCTCCTCGACCGCATATTGGATCAGCGGCCGGTCGACGACCGTCAGCATCTCCTTCGGGATCGCCTTGGTGGCCGGGAGGAAGCGGGTGCCGAGCCCGGCGACCGGGAAAACGGCTTTACGGACGGGCTTCATTCGGGTCCTTCGTCTGGGTTGACCGGCACGTCGCCGGGGGGAACGTCCGGCGGCGGCAGGTCGAACCGGTCGTCCTCGCGTTCCTCCGACCGCCGAAGCAATTCGTCGACCCGCTGCGGCCGGGCGATCGTCGGCTGGGCAAGCATCTCCTCGGTCGTCGGGGCGCGGCGCGCCATGCCCGGAGCGACCGGCCGGCTCTGGCCCGGCGGCGGCTCGAGCGGCTGGCGCAGGCCGCAGGCGGCGAGGGTCGACGCGAGAAACAGCCAGGCGGCGCGCTTCATTTTCCCCCCAACACCTTCTTCGCCGCCTCGATCCGTTTCTTCACCGCCGACGGCGCCGTCCCGCCGAAGCTGGTCCGGCTCTTAACCGAAGCCTCCGGCGAAAGCACCGCGAAAACGGCGGCTCCGATGCGCTCGTCCACCTCGCGCAGCGCCTCGATCGGCAGCGACCAGAGCGGCTCCCCGCGCTCATCGGCGAGCCTGACCGCCGCGCCGGCGACGCGGTGCGCGTCGCGAAACGGCACTCCCGCCTCGCGCACCAGCCAGTCCGCAAGGTCGGTGGCGGTCGGATGGCCGGCTTCCGCCGCTTCGCGCATCCGACCCGCATCGAAGGCGAGCGTCTCGACCATCGCCGTCGCCGCCGACAGGGACAAAGCGAGAAGGTCGTGCGCCTCGAACACCGGGACCTTGTCGTTCTGAAGGTCCTTTGCGTAAGCCAGCGGCAGGCCCTTCATCACCGTCACCAGCGCCGTCATCGCGCCGGCGATCCGCCCGCTATGGCCTCTGACCAGCTCGGCCGCGTCGGGATTGCGCTTCTGCGGCATGATCGAGGAACCGGTCGAGAAGGAGTCGGCGAGGAGGACGAAGCCGAAGGGCTGGCTCGCCCAGAGGACGATCTCCTCCGCCAGGCGCGACAGGTGAAGCGCGCACTGGGTCGCGGCCATGAGAAAATCGAGGGCGAAATCGCGATCGGAGACCGAGTCGAGCGAATTGGCCGTGGGCCGGTCGAAGCCGAGCGCGAGCGCCACCGCCTCGCGATCGATGGGGAAGGACGTCCCGGCCAGAGCCGCGCTGCCGAGCGGACATTCGTTGAGCCTCGCCCTGGCATCGGCGAAGCGGCAGCGGTCGCGACGGAGCATCTCGTAATATGCCATCAGATGGTGACCCAAGGTGACGGGCTGGGCGGCCTGGAGGTGGGTGAAGCCGGGCATCAGCGTCGCGGCCTCGCCCTCCGCCCGGTGGACCAGGGCCCGCTGGAGCCTTTCGAGACGGCCGTCGAGTTCGTCGATGGCGTCGCGGACCCAGAGCCGAAGGTCGGTCGCCACCTGATCATTGCGCGAGCGAGCGGTGTGCAGCCGCCCCGCCGCCGGTCCGATCAGCTCGGCGAGACGGTGCTCGACGTGCATGTGGATGTCTTCCAGGGCGGCGTCTTCGGGGACGCCCTCGGCTTCATATTCGTCGGCGACTCGGTCGAGCCCCTCTTCGATCGCGTCGGCATCCTCCTGGGCGACGATGCCCTGGGCGCAGAGCATCGCCACGTGCGCCTTGGACGCGGCGATGTCCTGGCGCCACAGCCGCTTGTCGAAGGAGATTGAGGCATTTATCTCGCGCATCAGCGCGTCAGGGCCTTCCACGAACCGCCCACCCCAGATCGCGTTGGAGTCATTGTCCTTGCGGCTCGTGATCGTCCTTCTCCTCGGCCTGAGCCTCGCCCCGGCGCTGGCGGCTTGCGATAGGCAAAAGGCCGATGCCCCGCAAGGCGAAGGCCCCGCCGCCAGCACCAACGCGGCGGGCGCCCGAGCCTATCCGACGGGACGCCTCGATCGCTCCCATGCCGGGACCTCCGCTCCGGCGGTGACCTTCGAGGATCCCTATGGCCGGCCGGCTCGGATCGGGGACTTTCGCGGCCGGCCGGTGCTCGTCAACCTGTGGGCGACCTGGTGCGGGCCATGCGTGGTGGAGATGCCCTCGCTCGACGCCCTGGCGGTTCGCGAGGGCGAGGCGCTTCAGGTGCTCGCGCTCAGCGAGGACATGGGAGGGCGGCAGAAGGTCGCCGATTTCTTCGCGGCCCGGCGTTTCCGCCGGCTCGAGCCCTATCTCGACGGGGACCTCGAATTCATGACGTCGCTCGGCATCGACACGCTGCCGACCACGATCCTCTACGATGCCGAAGGCGAGGAGGTATGGCGGATGACCGGCATGGCCGATTGGGAAAGCGAGCGAGCGGCCCGGCTGCTGGCCGAGGCCGGCTGAGCCGCCTCCGGGCGGCCCAGACCCTCAATGCGAGCCAGCGCCTGCCGGAGCGCCTCGGCGGGCGAGCAGTCGGCCGTCGATTGCCGCGAGGCCGAGCGCGATCAGCGCCATGCCGGCGAAATCGCGCGGCGCCAGCGCCTCGCCGAGGAACAAGGCGCCGAGGCAGATCGCCGTCGGCGGGATCAGCAGGGTGACGAGCAGGGCGTTGGTGGCGCCGGCCGAATCGATCAGCCGGAAATAGAGGATATAAGCGAGCGCGGTGCAGAACAGCGCCAGCCCGACGATCGCCGCCCACGCCTCGAGCGGCGGCACCGGCCGCAGCCAGGGCCTGTCGACGATCATGGCGAGCGGCAGCATGACCAGGGCGGCTGCGCTCAGCTGCCCGGTCGCGACCGCCACCGGAGCCACGCCCATCGCCTTGAAGCGCCGCGCCCAGACGCCGGCCAGCGCGTAGCAGAAGGTGGCGGCCAGGCAGGCGAGCTGAGCCAGGAGCGTGCCGCCGAGGTCGGCGAGCAGATGCGGTCCGATCATCACCGCAACGCCGCCGAAGCCGAGCAGCACGCCCGCCAGCCGGGTCGGGGTCAACGTCTCGTCGCGGGTGAAGAGATGGGCGACGATCACGCCCCAGATCGGAGTCGTCGCGTTGAGGATCGACGCGAGGCCGCTGGCGATCTGGGTCTGGCTCCAGGCGAACAGAGTGAAGGGGATGACGTTGTTGAGCAAAGCCAGCACGACGAGCGCGCCGAGGGCGCCGCTCGGGAGCGCCATGCGCTGGCGACGCACCGCCAGGAACAGCCACAAGGCGCCCGCCGCGAGCGTGACCCGAAGCCAGACGAAGGTGAGCGGCGCCACGTCTCGGACCGCGACCTGGATGAAGAAGAAGGAGCCGCCCCAGAGCACGGAAAGGAAGAGCAGGATCCCCCAGTCGCGGCCGCCCATCACCCTGTCGATCATCGGCGCGGCATAAGCGCTGCCGCCGGCCGGGACTTCCCGAAGCTTGCCGTCAAAGGCGCGAAGGCCGGACGTGGCCATATCTCTTGCTCCTGTCGCGGGCCCGGATTGGCGGGCCGGAGCGGCGGCGTCCAACGAAAGGCGGCGGGCAGGCCATAAGCTGCATTTATGGCTAACGGCAGCGAGGAGCGGCTCGTCCCGCCGCCGCCGACTAGTCGCGAAGTAGCTCGTTGATCGCGGTCTTGGCGCGGGTGCGGGCGTCGACACGCTTGACGATGACCGCGCAGGCGAGGCTGGGGCCGCCGTCCTTCGCCGGCAGCGTGCCCGGGACGACGACCGAATAGGCGGGGACTCGCCCGTAGACGATCTCGCCCGAAGCGCGGTCGACGATCTTGGTCGAAGCGCCGATGAACACCCCCATGGACAGCACCGCGCCCTGCTCCACCACCACGCCTTCGGCGACCTCGCTTCGGGCGCCGATGAAGCAATCGTCCTCGATGATCACCGGCCCCGCCTGAAGCGGCTCGAGCACGCCGCCGATTCCGGTGCCGCCGGAGATGTGCACGTTGCGGCCGATCTGAGCGCAGCTGCCGACCGTCGCCCAGGTGTCGACCATCGTCCCTTCGCCGACATAGGCGCCGATATTGACGAAGCTCGGCATCAGCACCGCGCCCTTGCCGATATAGGCGCCGCGGCGAACGATGGCGCCGGGCACGGCGCGAAACTGGGCCTCGGCGAAGCGCCCGGAATCCCAGCCGGCGAACTTCGAGGGCACCTTGTCCCACCAGACCGCGCCGCCGGGACCGCCCCCGATCGGAGCCATGGGGTTGAGCCGGAAGGAGAGGAGCACCGCCTTCTTCAGCCACTGGTTGACGCGCCAGCCTTCGGAGCCCTTCTCGGCGACCCGCGCCTCGCCGGAATCGAGCCGGCGGATCGCCTCCTCGACGGCCTCGCGCACGCCGCCCGCGGTACCGGCGCCAAGCTCCTCCCGGCGCTCCCACGCCTGGTCGATGGTCTCGGCGAGCGAGTCGCTCATGCCAGCTCCTCCTCGAGGACCTGGGCCAGCCAGGCGCCCATCTCAGGGGCGCGGAAGTCGACGAAATCCGGCGGCGGCGCTTCGCCCTGCTCGGAGCCGTTGTCGAGCCACAAGGTGGCCATGCCGAGCGCTTTCGCCGGGGCGAGGTTGCGGAGCATGTCGTCGGCGAACAGCGCTCGGCTCGGGTCGATGGCGTGGCTCCGGCAAAGCGCCTCATAGGCGGCCGGGTTCGGCTTGGGAACGTAGGCCATGGCGTGAATGTCGTGCATTCCGTCGAAGGCGTTGGCGAGGCCGAGGCGGTCGAGGACGCGGCGGGCATGGCCTTCGTCGGCATTGGTGAAGATGAACTTGCGCCCAGGCAACCGATCGAGCGCGGCGACCAGCACCGGATCGGCGGTCACCCGGGCGAGATCGATGTCATGGACGAATTCGAGGAATTCGTGCGGATCGACGCCGTGCGACGCCATCAACCCCGCGAGCGTCGTCCCGTAGGCGTGGAAATGGCCCTTCTGAACCCGGCGCGCCTCGGCCGCGTCGACCCCGAGCAGCCGCTCGATATAGGCGCCCATTCGCTCGTCGATCAGGGCGAAGAGGTCGCAGCTATGGGGATAGAGGCTGTTGTCGAGATCGAAGATCCAGCTGTCGACATGGGCGAGGCTCGGAATCATCGTCCGCCCCTAGCCGCCTTGCGGCTCGCATTGAACTCCCCATCGCCGATACCGCCGGGAGAAGGGAAATGCCCGCCGGCAGCGCCCCGGAAGATGAGTCCGCGCCGCTTCATGCTCGCCTATTCCGGCCGCCACGGGCGCAGGATCAGGATGTCGAGGTCGCGGTCCGGCCGCCAGTTGCGGCGGCGCATCTCGAACCGGGTGGGCGAGATCCGCTGCACGCCCTCGCCGCAGAAGCTGACGAGGTTGCCCGGATCCCCTTTGTCGACGACCAGCCGGAACTCGCCGATCGGAGCGCGCCAGTTGGCGCCGGTGGTGAGGATGTAGCCGATCCATTGTTCGTCGAAGGTCGGCCGCTCCTCTCCGGTGCGGGCGGCGGCCCGGTCGACAGCGGCGAGGAAGGCGGAGTCGATGCAATAGCGGGCCGCCATTTCGCGCATGCCCTCCCCCGCTCGGAACTCGGGATGGGTGAGGCCGGTGGCGACGGTGCCGCCGACGGCCGGGGTGTAGCGATGCTCGACGACGAGGTCGCGGCCGGCGGGGAAGACCTGCTCCCAATGCCAGGTCTCCTTCACCGTCCAGCGCGGGCTGAGATAGCGCCGCCCGTCGGACTCCCCCTCGACGGCCTCGATCAGGCGGAGAGCGGCAAGCCGGTCCTGCTGCGCGCGATCGAGCCGCTCGAGCGCCTCCTCGGCCGCGACCGCGATATTCTCGGCGGCGATCGGCACGTTCAGCTCGCGCAGCAGCGCGCTGTGGTCGACGCCCCCGAGCAGCGCCCGATGCTCCACCTGCATGCGCACCGGCCGGCCGTCGACGGTCGTGGCGAAATCGGCCGGCCAGCTGGTGTCGCTTTCGACCGGAACCGCCAGGTCGCGGTCGGGCAGAGGGAAGGCGACGATGGTTCGAACGTCGGCCGGGCTTCGGTTGCGGAAGACGTAGCGCACCCGGACCTCGCGGGCCGAGACGTAGAGGTCCTCCGAAACCATGTCGATGTCGTCGCTTTTGGTGAGGACGAGGCCGCCGACCGCCTGCTCGGCCGCGCTGTCGTTGGCCCGGACCGCTGCCTCCGCGGTCAGGCCGGCGAGCGCGAACAGCGCGATCAGCAACGGATGACGCATCCTCCCCTCCCCCTCAACCTCGCTACCGGCGGGTCCTAAACGGTAAAGCTTTCGCCGCAGCCGCAGGCGCCCTTCGCATTGGGATTGTCGAAGACGAAGCCGGCGGTGAAATCGTCCTCCCTCCAGTCCATCGTCGACCCGACCAAATAGAGGACCGAGGCGCCGTCGATGTAGAAGGCGCCGCCCGGGGTCTCGATCTTCTCGTCGAACGGCTGCTCCTCGGCGACATAGTCGACCGAATAAGCGAGCCCCGAGCAGCCGCGGCGCGGCGTCGAGAGCTTGACCCCGAGGGTGCCTACGGGCGCGCGCGCCATGAGATCGGCGACTCGCGCCTCCGCGGCTGGGGTGAGCATCACCGGCGCGGGTCGTTCGAGACGCCGCTTCGACAAGCTCAGCGGCTCCTCACGATGAGCGGTCTCACCATTCATCATCCATTCCTTTCCCGCCCATCCTGAGGAAGGACTGAGCCTGGCGAAGTCCTGTTTCGAAGGAGCATCATAGCATTCCCAGCTCGAGCTTGGCTTCGTCGCTCATCTTTTGCGGGTCCCAGGGCGGATCCCAGACCAGCTCGACCTCGGCGTCGCCGATGCCCGGCACCGCGCCGACGCGAAGCTCGACCTCCCCCGGCATGGATTCGGCGACCGGACAGTGGGGGGTGGTCAGGGTCATCTTGATCCGGGCGTGGCGCTCGGGCGTGATCTCGACGTCATAGATGAGGCCGAGGTCGTAGATGTTGACCGGGATCTCCGGATCGTAAATGTCCTTCAGCGCCTCGATCACCTGCTCGTAGAGATCGCCGCCCGGCTCGACGACCGCGGGCGCTTCGGGCCGGGGCTGCTGGGCCAGGAAGCCCTCAAGATAGTCGCGCTTGCGCTCGAACGTCTGGACGGCATCCGACACGCGCGCCTTGGGCGGGGGGGCCACGCCCTCCACCTCTTCCGTCACGATCTTGCGCTCCTCGTTCACCCGAAGATCCTCGTCACCCGTTCGATCCCGCGGACCAAGGCCTCGACGTCCTGCCGGCCGTTATAGACGCCGAAGCTCGCCCGAGCGGTCGAGTCCACGCCGAGCCGGGCCATCAGCGGCTGGGCGCAATGATGGCCGGCACGGATCGCAACCCGCTCCTCGTCCAATATGGTGCCGACGTCGTGCGGATGCACCCCCTCGATGGCGAAGCTGACGATGCCGGCGCTGTCCTGCGGCCCGAACAGACGGACGCTGTTGAGCGAGGACAGAGCGTCCCGCGCCTCGCGCACGAGAGCCGCCTCGTGAGCGGCGACGGCGTCGAGGCCGATGCCCTCGACATAGTCGATCGCGGCGTGGAGCCCGACGACTCCGACCACGTGCGGCGTGCCGGCCTCGAACCTCGCCGGCGGCGGGGCGAAGGTGGTGCGCTCGAACGTGACCTTGTCGATCATCGCGCCGCCGCCCTGCCAGGGCGGCATCGCCTCGAGCAGTTCGGAGCGTCCCCAGAGCACGCCGATCCCGGTCGGCCCGTAGAGCTTGTGCCCCGAAAAGACGTAGAAGTCGCAGCCCAGCTCGGCCACGTCGACCGGCATTCTCGGCACCGCCTGGCAGCCGTCGAGGAGGAGCCTGGCGCCGCCCGAGTGGGCGATCTCCGCCGCCCGCCGAGCGTCGAGCACCGAGCCGAGCACGTTCGAGACATGGGCGAGCGCGACCAGCTTGTGCTCGGGCCGGATCATCGCGGCCATCGCGTCGAGGTCGATGCGATGATCGGATGTGAGCGGAACGACGTCGATCTCGGCGCCGGCGAGCTGCCAGGGCACGATGTTGCTGTGATGCTCGAGCGCCGAGAGAAGGACCCGGTCGCCGGGGCGAAGGTTGGCGCGGCCCCAGCTGTGGGCGACGAGGTTGATGCCTTCGGTGGCGCCGCGGACGAAGACGATCTCGTCGGGGCCGCCGGCGCGGATGAACTCCGCCGTCCGCCTCCGGCTCGCCTCGAAGGCGAGCGTCATCTCGGCCGAGCGCTGGTAGACGCCGCGATGGACGGTGGCGTAGGTCTCGCCATAGCCGCGGGCGATGGCCTCGATCACCGGCCGCGGCTTCTGCGCCGTCGCGGCACTGTCGAGATAGGCCCAGCCCTCCGGGATGGCGGGAAAGTCGGCGAGCCGGTCGAGGGGCTTGGTCCCTCTCCCTGCAGGGGAGAGGGGGGGACCCATTGCGTCGGCAATGGGGGGGTGAGGGCACGAGGAGCGCGAATCCATTCCCTCACCCTCCCGCCGCTGACGCGCCGGGCCCCTCCCTCTCCCCTTCAGGGAGAGGGGTAAACCATGCTTCCGCGTCGGCGTAGAACGTCGCGCGTACTTCTTCCTCGCCGATCCGGTCGAGCGCATCGGCGACGAAGGCGCGGGTGAGCAGCGCCTTGGCATGGCCAGGCGCGACGCCGCGGCTTTCGAGATAGAAGAGCGCGTCGCGGTCGAGCTCGCCGACGGTCGCGCCGTGGGCGCATTTGACGTCGTCGGCGAAGATTTCCAGCTCCGGCTTGGCGTTGATCGTGGCGCCGCGGTCGAGGAGCAGGCCCTTGAGCGACTGCTCGCCGTCGGTCTTCTGGGCATTGCGCGCGACCTCGACCCGGGCGGCGACCGAGCAGGTGGCCCTCTCGTCCGCGACCGAGCGCCAGAGCTGGCGGCTCATGCCGTGCGGAAGGTCGTGGCGGACGACGAGGTTCGCGTCGTGGCGCTGGCGGCCGCGAGCGAGCAAAGCGGCGGCGGCTTCCGCAAAGGCCTGCTCGCCGGCGAGGGTGATCGTGCCGTCGAGCCGGGTGTCGCGCCCGCCCGCCGCAAGAGTCGCCATCACCAGGCTCGCGCCCTCACCGACCGCGGCGCGATCGGTGAGGCTGACGAAGCCCGAGGCGCCGAGCAGCCTGCGGTTCAGCATCAGCCGCGAGCCCTTGAACAGCCGGATGCCGGTGAGCCGATTGACCCAGCCCTCGCCGATGAAGGTCTCGATCACCGAGGCCTGCGCGTCGACGTCGAGTTCGATCTCGGCCGCGAGATGGTCGGCGGCGCCGGTCGAGACGTGGACGATCTGCACCGGATGGCCGGTGGCATGATCGCGGCCGAGTCGCAGCTTCCAGCCGGAGCGGCCGGCGAGCCGGGCCAGCGGATGGTCGCCGGCTTCGACGGCGACGGTGCCGGTCGCCACCGGGCCCGGGCGGCTCCTGTCGGCATCGAAGCAGCCGTCGACGAACAGCAGGCGCGGGCCGTCGCCTCCGATCCACGGCAGATCCTCGGACACCCCGCCGAGCGGCGCGCGCGCCTGCAGGTCCGGCAGCGCGGAGAGGTCGCTCCAGCGCCAGCCTTCCGAGCGATTCGAAGGCAGATCGATCAGCATGGCCCGGGCGAGCTTCGAAGCCGGAAGTTGATGAAGTTGGCGAAGTTGGCGGGTGCCAAGAGGCGTCCACCCGCGGCCGGCGCAATCGCGCCTCCGCGCCCGCCGCCGGTCCGGTTCGCGAAAGAGCGAAAGGCCTTCATGGGGGAGAACAAAACACGAATGGGGTGCTGTAGGAAAGACCGAAAGACGCGGCTCGCTTTGCCGTCGTGCCGCCCCTGATCCGGCATCGGCCCAGGCTTGCCGGCCGCCGGCCGCAAGGTGGGCCCCAGCTCAAGTCCGGCGCGACTCGCGGCGGGGCAATGGAACCGGTTCACGCCGCCGCCTCCGCCGCCGCGACGTAGCCCTCCCGCTCGAGCGTCCGGGCCAGCTCCGGACCGCCCGACCTGACGATCCTGCCGTCGGCCAGCACGTGGACGAAGTCGGGCTCGACCAGGTCGAGCAGGCGCTGATAGTGGGTGATCAGAAGGACCGCCTTGTCGGGCCGGCGCATGATCCGGTTGATGCCCTGGCCGACCACTCGAAGAGCGTCGATGTCGAGCCCGCTGTCGGTCTCGTCGAGGATGGCGAGCCTGGGGTCGACGATCCCCATCTGCACCATCTCGTTGCGCTTCTTCTCGCCGCCGGAGAAGCCGACGTTCACGCCGCGCTTCATCATGTCCATGTCGAAGCCGAGCGCCCCCGCCTGCTCGCGGGCGACGCGAAGGAACTCGCCGGCGCTGAGCTCCGCCTCGCCCCGGGCCTTGCGCTGGGCGTTCAAGGCGGTGCGCAGGAACTGGACGTTGGACACTCCGGGAATCTCGACCGGATACTGGAAGCCGAGGAACATGCCCTTCGCCGCCCGCTCGTGCGGCTCCAGCGCGAGCAGGTCTTCACCTTCGAGCATGACCGTGCCCTGCGTGACCTCATAGCCCGGCCGCCCCGCGAGGACGTAGGCGAGCGTCGACTTGCCCGACCCGTTCGGCCCCATGATCGCGTGGATCTCGCCGCGATTGAGCGTCAGGCTGAGCCCCTTGAGGATCGCCTTGCCGTCGACCGTGGCGTGGAGGTTTTCGATCTTCAGCATCAGGGTTTCTCACTCGCTGCGCGCCCAAGTCTCGCGAGCTTCAATGAATAGGCTTTCGCAGCACATTCCAGCTTGGGCAGCCGTCCCTCAGAGACAGGCGTCAGTTCACCGTGTGAGTGGGCGCCTCGCGCTTCGATCATTGCATCGAGCGCCTTCTCGAAACGCCACCGCAGCCACCAGCCAATCTGGTCCGCCGGAATGGCAGCAAAGCCGGCTTTCAGGCGATTAAACTCTTCCTGAACCGCCATAATCCGTTGCCACACCTGCTCGCGGGACGAGCTAGTCATCCAACGCTCCCCTCAAGGCTGATCCCGAGCAGCTTCTGCGCCTCCACTGCGAATTCCATGGGCAGCTGTTTCAGCACCTCGCGGGCGAAGCCGTTGACGATGAGGGCCACGCTGTCTTCGGCGTTGAGGCCGCGGCTCATCGCGTAGAAGAGCTGGTCGTCGCTGATCTTCGAGGTGGTCGCCTCGTGCTCGATCTGGGCCGTGGGGTTGCGGACCTCGATATAGGGCACGGTATGGGCGCCGCATTTGTCGCCGAGCAGCAGGCTGTCGCACTGGGTGAAGTTGCGGACGTTCTCGGCCGCGCCGTTGACCCTGACCAGGCCGCGATAGGTGTTGCTCGAGCGGCCGGCGCTGATGCCCTTGGACACGATCGTCGAGCGGCTGTTGGCGCCGATATGGATCATCTTGGTGCCGGTATCGGCCTGCTGACGGTTGTTGGTGACCGCCACCGAATAGAATTCGCCGACGCTCGCCTCGCCCTTGAGGATGCAGGAGGGGTATTTCCAGGTGATCGCGCTTCCGGTCTCGACCTGGGTCCAGGACACTTTCGAGCGCGCGCCGGCGCACATCGCCCGCTTGGTGACGAAATTGTAGATTCCGCCCCGGCCCTCGGCGTCGCCGGGATACCAGTTCTGGACGGTGCTGTATTTGATCTCCGCATCCTCGTGGGCGTAGAGCTCGACCACGGCGGCGTGGAGCTGGTTCTCGTCGCGCATCGGCGCGGTGCAGCCTTCGAGATAGGAGACGTAGCTGCCCTTGTCGGCGACGATCAGGGTGCGCTCGAACTGGCCGGTATTGGCGGCGTTGATCCGGAAATAGGTGGAGAGCTCCATCGGGCAGCGAACGCCCTCGGGCACGTAGACGAAGGTGCCGTCGGAGAAGACCGCGCTGTTGAGGCAGGCGAAGTAATTGTCGCGCTGAGGCACGACCGAGCCGAGATATTCGCGGACCAGCTCCGGATATTCGCGGATCGCCTCGGAGATGGACAGGAAGATGACTCCAGCCTTCTTCAGCTCCGCTCGGAAGGTGGTGGCGACGCTGACGCTGTCGAACACCGCGTCGACGGCGACCTTGCGGGCGCCCTCGACTCCGGCGAGCACCTTCTGCTCCTCGATCGGAATGCCAAGCTTCTCGTAGGTGCGGCGGATCTCCGGATCGAGCTCGTCCAATGAGGCGAGCTTGGGCTTCTGCTTGGGCTCGGCGTAATAATAAGCGTCCTGGAAATCGATCTCAGGGATGTCGAGCTTGGCCCAGCTCACCTCCTCCATCGTCAGCCAGGCGCGATAGGCCTTCAGCCGCCACTCGAGCATCCATTCCGGCTCGCCTTTCTTCGCCGAGATGAAGCGGACCGTCTCCTCGTTGAGGCCCTTGGGCGCGAACTCCTGCTCGATGTCGGAGGTGAAGCCCCATTCGTAGGTCGAGGCGCGGTCGACGGCTTCCTGGGCCTCCTTGTTCCTGACCTCGCTCATGCCTTGGCCTGCGCAAGCGAGGAGAGGCTGACGCCCTGGAGCGCGTCACGCACGGCGTGGTTGACGACGCCCATGTGCGGGCGGACCTGGCAGGCGCCTTCGAGCGCGCATTCGTGGCGCTCGGCGTCGACGCAAGTGGTCATCCGGATCGGGCCCTCGACCGCCTCGACGATGTCGGCGAGGCTGATCTCCCCGGCGAGGCGGGCGAGGCGGAAGCCGCCGCCGGTGCCGCGCGCGGTCCGCACGAGGCCGGCTGAGGCGAGTCGGCCGGTCAGCTTCTGGGCGGTCGGCAGCGGCACTCCCGTCTCCTCGGCGAGCAGGGTCGCGCTGAGGCGCGCCCCGGCGGGATAGCGGGCGGCTGCGGCCATCATCACGACGGCATAATCGGCAAGCGAGGTCAGGCGCATAATCGGATCGATCCGTTCCGATTGGGCATGTGGCGCTTCGGAGCCGGTCAATCAAGCAAAACCGTCATTCCGGGGCGCGATCCGGATCACCCCGGCCTATCCCCGCGGCCGCCGTCGAAACGAAGCTGCGCGCCGGATCGAGTCCGGCACGGCGACCGGCGAGGGTTCCGATCCTGCCGTGGCGGTGCCATAGCCGAACGGCGATGGCGCTATACCCTCTGCTACGGCCGATCGCCTTCGCGCTCGATGCGGAACGGGCGCACCGGCTGACGATCGCGGCGCTTCGGCTGATGCCGGCGGGGGTTCCGGCCAGGCCGGACCCGGTCCTGGCGGTCGAGGTCGCGGGCCTGCGCTTCGCGAACCCGGTCGGGCTGGCGGCCGGGTTCGACAAGGACGCCCAGGTATGGCGCCAGATGCTCGGCTTCGGCTTCGGCTTCGTCGAGGTGGGGACTCTGACCCCGCGGCCTCAGCAAGGCCATGAACGGCCGCGTCTGTTCCGGCTGACCGAGGACCGGGCGGTGATCAACCGGATGGGCTTCAACAATCGCGGCCAGGCCGACGCCGCGGTCCGGCTGAGCGCGAGCGGCCCCGGCCTCGTCGGCGCCAATATCGGCGCCAACAAGGACAGCGCCGACCGAGTCGCCGATTATGCCGACGGCGTCCGCGCGCTTCGCGACGTGGCCGACTATCTGACCGTCAACATCTCCTCGCCCAACACGCCCGGGCTCCGAGCGATGCAGGATGAGGGGGCCCTCGACGAACTGCTGGCGGCCGTGATGGAAGCGCGAGGCGATGCCGGGACGGGGCCTCCCCAGCCTCCCATCTTCCTCAAGGTCGCGCCCGACCTCGAACGGCGGGAGGTCGACGCCATCGCGGCGACCGCGATCGCGCGCAGGATGGACGGCCTCGTCGTCGGCAACACGACGGTCGCTCGGCCGCCGCTGCGGTCGGGGCACCGTCACGAAGGCGGGGGACTCTCCGGCCGGCCGCTCAAGGCGACGGCGCTTCGGAGACTGCGCGATTTCCGCAGCGCGACCGGCGGCGAGCTCCCGCTCATCGCCTGCGGCGGCATCGAGAACGGCGTCGACGCCTTCGACCGAATCCGCGCCGGAGCGAGCCTGGTCCAGCTCTATACGGCCCTCGTCTATGACGGACCGGGGCTGGCGGGGCGGATCAACCACGAGTTGAAGCGGCTGCTGGCGTTGCACGGCTTCGCCCGCTTGACGGACGCCATCGGGACTGAAAAGCCCACATGATGCTGACTCGCCTCCTCCTCGCGCTGCTCCTGCCGCTCGCCGCCTGCGCTACCCCCCCGGCCGAGGCCGGGGTCGAGGCGACGGCAGGGGTCGGCGCGGTGTCAGCCGCCGATCCGCGGGCGGCCGAGGCCGGAATGGAGATATTGCGGGCCGGCGGCAGCGCCGCCGATGCCGCCGCCGCGATGATGCTCGCGCTCACCGTGGTCGAGCCGCAATCCTCGGGCATCGGCGGCGGCGGCTTCCTCGTCTATCATGACGAGCGCGCCGACCGGCTGAGCAGCTATGACGGTCGCGAGACCGCGCCGGCCGCGGCGACGCCGGCTTATTTCCTCGACGCACAGGGCCGGCCGCGAGCGCATCGCGAGGTCGTGCCGGGCGGCCTCAGCGTCGGCGTGCCGGGCAATTTGCGGCTGATCGAGCTGGCCCATGAGCGCCACGGACGCCTGCCCTGGGCGCGGCTGTTCGCGCCGGCGATCCGGCTTGCGCGCGACGGCTTCGCGATCACGCCGCGAATGCATCGAACGCTAGAGCGGGACTCGCACCTCGCCGGACTGTCGGGCTGGGGGCGGGCGCAGTTCTTCGCGAACGGCGGCGCTCCGAAGCCGGTCGGGACGCTGGTCCGCAATCCCGAGCTCGCCGGCCTGCTCGAGCAGGTCGCCGCCCGCGGACCCGAGCATTTCTATACCGGCGCCGCGGCCGACGCCCTGGTCCGCACCGTGCGGGCGGCGCCGCGCAATCCCTCGCCGATGACCCGCGACGACCTCGCCACCTACCAGGCGCACGAACGGCCGGTGCTGTGCGGCACCTATCGCGGCCACCGCATCTGCGGCATCGGCCCGCCTTCGTCGGGCGCGACGACGGTGTTCGCGATCCTCAAGCAGCTCGAGCGGTTCGACTTGCGCGCGCTCGGCAGCGACAGCCCCGAGGCGTGGCATCTGATCGCCGAATCGATGCGGCTCGCTTATGCCGACCGCGAGACCTACCTGGCCGACCCGGACCATGTGCAGGTCCCGGTCGCGGGCCTGATGGACGAGTCCTATCTCGCGGCGCGCTCCCGGCTGATCTCCCCCGAACGGGCAATCGCTCACGTCGAGGCCGGATCCCCGCCCGGAGCGCAGCCACGAACCCCCGCGGCGGCTGCCGAGATACCCTCAACCTCCCATTTCGTCGCGGTCGACTCGGCCGGCAACGTCGCTTCCTATACGTCGACGATCGAGGGCCCCTGGGGGTCGGGGCTGACGGTCAACGGCTTTTTCCTCAACAACGAGCTGACCGATTTCAGCTTCGCTCCCGAGCGCGACGGGGCCCCGGCCGCCAACCGGGTCGAAGGGGGCAAGCGCCCGCGCAGCTCGATGTCGCCGACCATCGTCTACGGCCCCGACGGCGAGGTACGGATCGCGATCGGCGCCGCCGGCGGCACCACGATCATCGCCCAGGTCGCCAAGGCCCTGATCG
>DATMVG010000101.1:0-7741 GCA_035563315.1 Allosphingosinicella sp.
CGCAGTTCAGAGGCGGATCAGCATCTTGCCGATATTGGCGCCGCGGAACAGGTCGATAAAGGCTTCCGGCATCGCCTCGAGCCCCTCGCGCACCGTCTCGCGCGACTTCACCTGTCCGCCCGCCACCCAGCCGCCCATGTCGCTGTAGAAGTCGCCCATCTCCGCAAGATAGTCCGTGTAGATGAAGCCCTTCATCACGATCCGAGCGCCGATCACCCGCATGATGTAGCGGAAAGCGTGGTTCGAGCCCTGATTATAGTCCTCGATCATGCCGCAAATCGCGAAGCGGGCATTCTGGCGGGCGGCGGCGAAGGCGGCGTCGAGATGGTCGCCGCCGACATTGTCGAAATAGACGTCGATTCCCTTGGGCGCCGCCTCCGCGAGCTGTCGGACGATCGGCCCGGCCTTGTAATCGATGGCGGCGTCGGCGCCGAGCTCGCTGACCCACGCCGCCTTCTCCGCGCCGCCCGCCGCGCCGATCACGGTCATTCCCTTGGCCTTGGCGATCTGAACCACCGCCGAGCCGACGGCTCCGGCGGCGGCCGAGACGAAGACGATATCGCCCTCTTTCGCCGCCGCAACCCGGAGCAGGCCGAAATAGGCCGTGGCCCCGGTGAGGCCGAGGTTGCCGAGCCACTGATGGTCCTCGACCGGTAGCGGCGGCACCTTGTTGAACTGCTCGGCGGGCCCGGCGGCGGCCTCGCGCCAGCCGTGCATGTGGAAGACGGTATCGCCCTGCTTGAACAGCGGCGAGCGCGACTCGGCTACCTTCCCGACCGCGCCGCCCTGCATCGGGGCGTCGAGCTGGAAGGGCGGCACGTAGCTCTTCACGTCGTTCATCCGCCCGCGCATATAGGGGTCGACCGAGAGCCAATGGTTCTCCACCCGGATCCACCCGTCCTCGAGCTCGCCGAGCGGCGCGTCCTTGAGAGCGAAATTGTCCATCGTCGGCAGCCCGGTCGGGCGCGACATCAGATGCCAGGCTCGGGTGGTGGCCATATTCTCTCCCCAGTTATAGGCGCGCCGCTTTGCGCCCGGCGGGGGGAGGGAGTCAAAGGAAAGGCCCGGACCGGGGCGCCCGGGCCTCGCCGTTCCGGTCAGTCCTGGCCGCGGCCGGAATGGGTTCCGGAGAAGCCGCGGTCGACAACTTTCGGGCTGTCCTGTCCGCCGCCGTCACGTTCGAACAGGGCGCGGTTCCCTTCGACGTCTCGCCAACGCCGCATCGCCTCCTCGGCGCCGAGGTTGAGCCGCACCTTGTCGTCGACGCTGTCGATCCAGCCGCAGGGGATGGAATGATGGTGGCCGCCGGCGCCCCCATCGTCCCTGGCGAGGACGATACTGTCGCCGCTGGAGCCGTCGACGGTGCCGACATGGCCGCCGTCGGAGCCGACAACCTCCATCTTCCCGGCGACCCGGCCGATCGCCTGTCGCTGCCGGCCTCGGCGCTCGTGCCACTGGCCGAATTCGTCATCGAAGCGCGACTGACGCTCGCGCCGATAATCCTCATAGTCGCGGTCCAGCTGTTCGACCTGGCGTCGGCGCCACTCGGCGTAATGCCGATCGCGATCGGCCTGCGGCGCCTGCTCCGACTCCTGTCGGGAGCGCTGGATCGCATAGCGGCGGGCGGAGCTGCCATAGCCGCCTCCCGGCGTCACCCCGATCGCGCCGCGATAATCGGCGCCGAAAGCCGAGGAGACCGGGTGGACGCCGTGCGAGCCGACGCTGCCGACGTCGAGGCGGTCGAAGCGCGGACCGGCGAAGCCGGCATCGTAGCCGGGGCCGCTGAACAGCTTGTCGGGATCGCTGGGGCGGACATAGCCTTCGCCGCCATAGCCTTCGACTGCGCCTGGGCCGTAGCGCTCGGCGCCGTAATCGGGGTCGTCCGTCTCGCCGCGGGCGTTGCGGTCGCCGAGCCGCTCCGGACGGGGGGGTTCGCGGCGACCCTCGGCGCGGCTCTCGCCCCGCCACCGGCGGTCGCGCTCGTCGCGATGGTCCTGAGCCATGTTCTATCCCTCTTGCTGGTGATGAAGCCGGGGAGAAAACGAAGCCGCTCGGAGCGACGTTCCTGGGCCGGGACGGGCCGTGGCGGGGATTCGGCGAGGCGCGTTTTTTGCCGGGCGCTCGACGGCGCCGCATTGCAAGGCGGCACCGCCGTCGCTATCTGGGGCGCCCGCGAAGGACGGGGCCGTAGCTCAGCTGGGAGAGCGCTGCAATCGCACTGCAGAGGTCAGGGGTTCGATTCCCCTCGGCTCCACCATTCCCCCAGGATTGTCGGAACAGCGCGGCTCCAAAAGGGATTCGCGAAACCCGCCCATCGAGGAGGGTGTTCGAAACCGAACTTGGAATGTCCGCCAGCGTACAGCGGAAATCCAATGCGGACGCGCCGCGCTGAGGGGGCGGGCTGGCCTGAAAATTGCAGCTTCGCCGGTCGCCACCGACCCTCCGGTTTTTCATTCCGAAAGGACGACAATGATCCTGCCCTTGGTCATCGCGCCTTCCAAGCGCCGTCGAATCGCCCTCGCCGCCCTGACCCTGCTGCCGGGGCCGCTCCTCCTCGTCTCTCCTGCTGCCGGCGCGGCGAGCGCGATCGAATCGACCGACCGCGGCTCCTACGTGCTCTTCACCGAGGGCAGCCGAAGCACCATGATGAGCGGATCCACGGAAGACCTGCACCGGGCACGGTCGGTGCGAGTTGGCCAGGAAGGGCTCCTCTACGTCCGCCGCGGCGGCGAAGCCTTTGTCATTCGCGATTCCGAGACACTCCGCCGGGCCGCAGCGATTTTCGAGCCGCAGCAAGCCCTTGGCGCGCAGCAGGCCGAGCTGGGGTCGCGCCAGGCGGCGCTCGGGCAGCGCCAGGCCCGGCTGGGAGCGGCGCAGGCCGAGCTCGGCCGTCAGCAGGCGGGCGCCTCCCCGCGCCGAGCGGAGGAGCTCGGTCGTCGACAGGACGCCCTGGCGCGGCAGCAGGACGCGCTCGGCAGGCAGCAGGACGCGCTCGGCCGCGAGCAGGATGCCCTGGGCCGCGAGCAGGACCGTCTGGCCGGAGTCGCCGACGCGCGGCTTCGCGACCTCGTCGCTGAAGCGTTTCAGAGCGGACTCGCCCGCCGCGTCGACTAGGGCGCACGGCCACTCATGACGGTTCGGGCGCGCGCCCTCTTCGGGCGCGCGCTTCTCGGCGTGGACCGGTCAGGGGTTAGGGCCCTCGCCTTGCCGACCGACTTCCTCGGCGGCGCTAACACTTGAAATTTCAAGGTTTTTCTGCCAAGCCTCCAGCCAGTAGAGTAGGGGTGGGGTAGATGGTCGCCATTTCCGGTACCGCGGGCAATGACTCGCTCGTCGGCGGCAGCGGCGCCGACGTTCTTTCAGGGCTAGGCGGCAGCGACTCCCTGATGGGCCGCGCCGGCAACGATCGCCTCGACGGCGGCACCGGCAACGATGTGCTCAACGGCGAGTCGGGCGACGACCTCATGATCGGCGGCGCCGGCGACGATACCTATCATGTCGACAGCATCGGCGACTCGATCAACGAGGCGAGCGCGGCGGGAGCGGACCGAGTCTTCGCTTCGATCAGCTACAGCCTCGACGGCCAGTCGCTCGAACAACTGGTTCTGACCGGCTCGGCGGCGATCAACGGCACCGGCAACAAGAGCGCCAACAGGATCACCGGCAACGCGGCCGCGAACGTCCTCAACGGCGGCCTCGGCACCGACTCGATGGCCGGTCTCGGCGGCAACGACATCTATGTGGTGGACAATGTCGGCGATGTCGTGGTCGAGGCGAGCGGGGGCGGCATCGACACCGTGCAGAGCTCGGTCAGCTTCGCCCTTGCCGCCAATGTCGAGCGGCTGACCCTCGCCGGAACGGCCGCGATCAACGGCACGGGCAACAGCCTCGCCAATACCCTGACTGGCAATTCGGCGGGCAACGTCCTCGACGGGGGCGCCGGCGCCGACGTGATGAAGGGCGGCGCTGGCAACGACAGCTACCATGTCGACAATGGCGGCGACCGAGTGCTCGAGAGCAGCGGCGGCGGAACCGATACCGTGTTCAGCTCGATCAGCTTCACCCTGGGCAGCTATGTCGAGCGGCTGACCCTCACCGGCACCGCGGCGGTCAACGCGGTCGGCAACAACCTCGCCAATAGCCTGGCCGGCAATTCGGCGGGCAACGTGCTCAACGGCGGGACCGGTGCCGACGCGATGAGCGGCGGCGGCGGCGACGACACCTATGTCGTCGATAATGTCGGCGACCGGGTGGTCGAGGCCGCGGCCGGAGGCACCGACACGGTCCAGAGCTCGGTCGGCTTCAGCCTCGGCGCCAATGTCGAGAAGCTGGTCCTGACGGGATCGGCGGCGATCAACGGCCTCGGCAACGGGCTCGCCAACAGCCTCACCGGCAATGCCGCGGCCAACCGGCTCGACGGCGGCGCCGGCGCCGACCTCCTCACCGGGCTCGCGGGTGACGACCTCTATTTCGTCGACGATGCCGGCGACCGCGCCATCGAGGCGGTCGGCGGCGGCACCGACACGGTGAACAGCTCGGTCAGCTTCAGCCTCGCGGGGCAGCAGCTCGAAAACCTTCAGCTGATCGGCACCGCCGCCGTCAACGCCACCGGCAACAGCCTGGCCAACGCCTTGACCGGAAATGCCGCCGCCAACGCGCTCGACGGCGCCGGCGCCGACGACCTTCTGGACGGCGGCGCCGGCGCGGACGTCCTCACCGGCGGCGCCGGCGCCGACCGTTTCGCCTTCACCACGGCCCTGAGCGCGGCCAATATCGACAGGATCTCCGATTTCGCGGTCGCCGAGGACCGGATTGTTCTCGGCGGCGCCGCCGGCCAACCCTTCGCGGCGCTCGCGACCGGCGCGCTCGGGACCGGCGCGTTCCGGACCGGCACGGCCGCGGCGGACGCCGACGACCGACTCATCTACAACAAGGCGAACGGCGCCCTCCTCTACGATTCCGACGGCGCCGGCGGCGCCGCGGCCGTCCAGTTCGCGACGCTTGGCGCCAACCTGGCTCTGGGGGCGGCCAACTTCACCGTAACCGGCGCGGCGAACCGGCTGCCGACGATCAGCTCGCCCACCACGGCTCGGACGCCGGAAGGCGCCGCGACCTCGACGATCGTCTACCAGGCGCTCGCCCAGGACCCCGACGGCGACCGCCTCGCCTTCACCCTCGGCGGCGCCGACGCGAGCCGGTTCACGATCGACCAGAGCGGCGCCGTCCGCTTCGTCAGTCCGCCCGATTTCGAGACCAAGGCCAGCTACAGCTTCGCCGTCGGCGCCGCCGATTCCACCGGGACGGTCGTCAGCCGGACCGTCACCTTGTCCGTCACCGACGTCGCCGAAGGCCTTCGCGTCGTCCCGGAAACGACCTCGTTCAACGACGGAATCGACTCGGCCCAGAGGATCGATCGGGACCTCCTGAAGGTGTTCGGCGATCCCGATCTGCCCGATCCGACGCTGCCGTCGCTGCGCATCGAAGGCAGCCTCTCCGCCACCACCGACAAGGACTTCTTCGTCGTCCTGCTGGACGAGGGCGAGCTGCTGATGCTCGACGTGGACGGCACGCCAACGCTCGATTCCTTCGTCCGGGTCCTCGGCCCGGGCGGCCAGGAAGTCGCTTTCAACGACGACCTCGGTTCGTTCGATGCGGGTTCGACCGCCCATCCGGGCGTCTCGCACAACCAGGATTCGTTCCTGCGCTTTCGGGCCCCCACTCCAGGCGAATATCGTTTTTCGATCGAGGCATTCAGCGACGAGAACGGGCCGACCACCTCTGGCCCCTATCAGATCAACGTCAGCATCGGTCCGCCGGCGAGCCAGGACGAGATCGACCAGGAGAATGTCGAATCCCTGCTCAGCGGCGAAAAGTGGTCGATCCTCGACCTCACCTACGGCTTCCCCTCCAGCGAGAGCGATTACGGACCCGGCGAGGGGACGGCCGAGATCGACGCGGGGATGGAAGGCCTGAACGCTCAGCAGCAGAGCGCGGTCCGCACGATCCTCGCCTCCATCGCCAAGCTGACCAACCTGACCTTCAGCGAATCGAGCGGCAATCCGGGCGGCGCCCAGATGCGCTACGCGCTCAGCAACGAGCCGGAGACCGCGCATGCTTACTATCCGGGCGGCGGCGAAGGCGGGGACAGCTGGTACAACCGGATCGAATATACCGATCCGGTCATCGGCAATTACGAATGGTCGACCTTCCTCCACGAGACCGGCCATGCCCTCGGCCTCAAGCACGGCCATGAATCGCCGGCGCTGAGCCACGACCGCGACTCGATGGAATATACGATCATGACCTACCGCAGCTATGCCGGCGCGCCGGTCGGCGAGGATAGCGGCTTCACCAACGAAACCTGGGGTTTCGCTCAGACCCTGATGATGTACGACATCGCCGCGCTGCAGCGACTCTACGGCGCGGATTTCACGACCAACTCCGGCAACACCGTCTACAGCTGGAGCCCCACCACGGGCGCCTTCATGATCGACGGCGTTACTCAATGGGCTCCTGGGACCAATCGGATCTTCATGACGGTCTGGGACGGGGGCGGCACGGACACCTACGATTTCTCGAATTATCCCACGCACGTCAGAATCGATCTGCGTCCAGGGGAGTGGACCATCACATCCGAGGTTCAGCGGGCGAATCTCGGCGACTTCCATAAGGCGTACGGCAATGTCGCGAACGCGCTGCTGCACAACAACAACCCGGCGTCGCTCATCGAAAACGCGATCGGCGGTGCTGAGGGCGACGAGGTGACCGCCAACCAGGCTGCCAATCGGTTGACTGGCGGCGGCGGGATCGACTGGTTCTTGTTCAACGCGCTGGCGGATAGCCCGGCCGGCCGGGCCGATACGATCACGGACTTCGTCTCGGGCAGCGGGGAACAGATCATTCTCGAGCGCATCGATGCGAACCCCGCCACCCCGCTGAACGATTCCTTTTCGTTTATCGGCGCCGGGGCCTTCAGCGCCAAAGCCGGGGAGCTGCGGTTCGAGGCGCGAGCCGACGGCCTGCACATTCTCGGCGACGTCGACGGGAACGCCGTCGCTGATCTGGAGATCATCCTCACCAACCAAACCACCATTCTGTTCCACGATTTCGTGTTGTGAGAGCTCGCCAATGATGCCCCAATTCATCCGGGGGGCGGTCGCGATCCTTGCCCTCGCCAGCGCGTCCGGTGCATTCGCGAGCCCGATGCCACCGCAAGTGCCCAAGGCCCGCGACGGGAATATCGCGATTGCCGAGGAGCTGGAGGCGGCCCGCAAGGCGGATACCCTGGCGGCCTACGACATGTTCATCGCGCGACACCCGCAGCATCCGCTGGCCCAAGTCGCGAGACGCGAACGCGCGCGCCTGGTTCGGCGAGGGCATCGCTAGATCGCTGTTTCGTGCAACTTTCCCAGGATGTGGCGGGCGGCGGCGAGGTCCTGGACGATGCTTCCGAGCGATTTGTAGACGGTCACGTCGCCGGCGCCGCGCCGGCCGGCCAGGCGCCCCGCCATGACCTCGCCGATCTCGCCGAGGACATGGTCGTCGCCGACCAGCCCCGCCGCCCTGGCGCGAAGGAACTCGGCGCCCTGGGCGAGCACGCCGTCGCGATGGTCGGCGATGAAGCGCGAGCGCGCCACCAGCGCGTTGTCGATCTCGGCGGGCCCGGCACGGCCCGAGCCGACCGCGTTGACGTGGCAGCCGTCCGCGACCCAGCGGCCGAACAGGATCGGCTCGGCGGCGG
>DATMVG010000102.1:0-15316 GCA_035563315.1 Allosphingosinicella sp.
GCGGCACTGTTGGAAGGACTGGGTCCCGGCCTTCGCCGGGAAACGATTCAGCTTCAGGCCGGACGGACCCTAGCGGTCCGCGGAACGGCGGATCGGGTGAGGCTCGGACGAAAAGGGCCGCCGGCGGCGAGGCGGGCGGCCCTCCTTGGAGTCTTCGGCCGGCTCAGGCGGCGCTGGCGGCCTCGCCCTCGCCGTCGCCGCTTTCCTCCGTCGCCGCCGGTTCGGCCGCGACCTCGCCGGGCTCGGCATTGGGGTCGCGCTCCTCGGTGAAGCCGGCGACGTCCTTCTCGAACATCTCCGCCATCACGTCCTTGCCCTGAGCCTGAAGCTCGGCCTCCTCGGGCGAGCGGGCGACGTTGACGTGGATCACCACCGACACCTCGGGGTGGAGCGAGACCTTGACGTCCTGGACTCCGACCGACTTGATCGGTCGGTCGAGGACGATGTGGTTCTTGGCGACCTTGTGACCGCCCGCCTCGAGCGCCTCGGCGATGTCGCGCGCCGACACCGAGCCGTAAAGCTGGCCGGTGTTGGAGGCCTGGCGGATCAGCTGGATCCTGGCGCCGTCGACCTTCTTCGCCTCTTTCTCGGCATCGGTGCGCCGCTCGGCGTTCTGAGCCTCGATCTTCTCGCGATTGGCCTCGAACACCTTGCGGTTGGCGTCGTTGGCGCGAAGCGCCTTGCCGCGCGGAAGCAGGAAGTTGCGGGCGTAGCCGTTCTTCACCTTGACCACGTCGCCGATCGAACCCAGCTTCTCGATCCTCTCGAGCAGGATGACATCCATCGCTCAGGCTCCTTATTTGACGACGTAGGGAAGAAGGCCGAGGTGCCGCGAGCGCTTGATCGCCCGCGCCAGCTCGCGCTGCTTCTTGGTCGAGACCGCCGTGATCCGGCTCGGGACGATCTTGCCGCGCTCCGAGACGAACCCCTGGAGCAGGCGGACGTCCTTATAGTCGATCCTGGGCGCATCCTTGCCCGAGAAGGGGCAGCTCTTGCGGCGGCGGAAAAACGGTCGTGCCATGTGCTCATCCCTCCCTTACGCGTCGAAATCGTCGCGGCCGCGGCCGTTGCGGTCGCCGCGCGGGCCGCGATCGTCGTCGCGCTCGCCGCGCCTCTTGTCGCGCTCGCCGCGGCGCATCATCGCCGAGGGACCCTGCTCGTGCTCGTCGACCCTGATCGTCATGTAGCGGATGACGTCCTCGTTGATCTGGGTCTGGCGCTCGAGCTCGGCGACGACCGGCGCCGGGGCGTCGAAATCGAGCGCCACATAATGGGCCTTGCGGTTCTTCTGGATCCGGTAGGCGAGGTTCCTGAGCCCCCACGTCTCGGTCCTGACGACCTTGCCGCCATTGTCCTCGATGATCTTGGTGGCGTTCTCCGCCAGCGCGTCGACCTGGGCCTGGGCGAGGTCCTGACGCGCGAGAAACACATGCTCGTAAAGCGGCATGATCGCGCTTTTCCTTCTCTTGGCCGATCGCTGACGCCGCCCGTTGCGGACGCCCCTCCGGCTGTCGTCTCGAAAGCGAGACCGGGGCTGAAGGCACCGCCTTCGCCCCGGGAGCAGCGCACATGGCGGAGAAGGCTCCGAAAATCAACCCCGGCTTGCACGCCGGGGCGGCGCTGGCCTAACAGCCCGGCCGACAGGAGGAGGCCGCCATGCGCGCATTCATCTTCCCGGGGCAGGGGAGCCAGTCGGTCGGCATGGGCAAGGCCCTGGCCGAGGCGAGCCGCGAGGCGCGCGAGCTGTTCGAGGAGGTCGACGAGGCGCTTGGCCAGAAGCTGTCGAGGCTGATGGCGGAAGGGCCGCCCGAGGCGCTCACCCTGACCGAGAATGCTCAGCCGGCGATCATGGCCAATGCGTTGGCGACCCTGCGCGCGTCCGGGATCGAGCTTGCCGGGAAGGCCGATTTCGTCGCGGGCCACAGCCTCGGGGAATATTCGGCGCTCTGCGCGGCCGGAGCGTTCGACCTCGCCACGACGGCGCGCCTGCTCAAGAAGCGAGGGCAGGCGATGCAGGCGGCGGTGCCGGTGGGCGAAGGCGCAATGGCGGCGCTGCTCGGAGCCGATCTCGCGCTCGCCCAGGCGGTGGCGGAGGAAGCTGCGCAAGGCGAGGTGTGCACGGTCGCCAACGACAACGATCCGTCGCAGGTGGTGATCTCGGGGCACAAAGGCGCGGTCGAGCGGGCGCTCGAGATCGCCAAGGAGAAGGGCGCCAGGCGCGCCGTCCTGCTCCCCGTTTCCGCGCCCTTCCACTGTCCGCTGATGCAGCCCGCGGCCGAAGCGATGGCCGAGGCGTTGGCAGGCGCCGCGATGCAGCCGCCCGCCGTCTCGCTCTACGCGAACGTGACGGCCGGGCCTGTCGACAGCCCGGACACGATCCGCGAGCTGCTCGTCGAGCAGGTCACCGGCATGGTCCGCTGGCGGGAAAGCGTCGCCAATATGGCCTCGGCGGGGGTCGCCCACTTCGTGGAGTTCGGCGGCAAGGTGCTCGGCCCGATGGTCAAGCGCATCGCTCCGGACGCCCGGGTGACCAGCGTGATCACGATGGACGACATCGACGCCCTGGTGAAGGAAGTTTAGGATTTCACGCGGAGGCGCGGAGAAGAAGGGGAGGCGCGGAGGAGGATGAAGGAGATCGATGAGGTCACCGCTGACGTTCTCGACGCCGCTCTGCGCCTGCATCGCGAGCTTGGTCCCGGTCTGCTGGAGTCGGTCTATGAGACGCTTCTTGCGCGGCGGCTTCAAGCATTGGGATATCGCGTCGTCACCCAGCAATTGATCGGCGCCGAGTTCGAGGGCATCCTCTTCGAGGCGGCCTTTCGCGCCGACCTCCTTGTGGATGACTGGCTTCTGGTCGAGGTCAAGTCGGTGGAACGGCTCCTGCCGGTCCATAGCAAGCAGTTGCTCACCTATCTCAGATTGAAGAAGCAGCCCGTCGGGCTGCTTATAAATTTCGGCAACGAGACGCTCAAGGAAGGCTTCAAGCGTATCGTCAACGACTACCGTCCCTCCGCGCCTTCCCTTTCTTCTCCGCGCCTCCGCGTGAACGACACTTCTTCGGGAGCCTGATCATGTTCGACCTTTCGGGAATGACCGCTTTGGTGACCGGCGCTTCCGGCGGGATCGGATCGGCGATCGCCGGGGCGCTGGCGGGGCGGGGGGCGCGGCTCGCGGTTTCGGGGTCCAATGCGGACAAGCTCGAGGCCTTCCGGGACGAACTCGGCGGCGATCATGTCGCCTTGGCTTGCGACCTCGGGGACGGGGCGGCGGTGGACGGGCTGGTGCCGCGAGCGGTCGAGGCGCTGGGGAGGCTCGACATCCTCGTCAACAATGCCGGGGTCACCCGCGACAATCTGGCGATGCGGATGAAGGACGAGGAATGGTCGGACGTGATCCAGATCAACCTCGAGGCCGCCTTCCGGCTCGCCCGGGCCGCCCTGAAGCCGATGATGCGCGCCCGCTTCGGCCGGATCATCTCGGTGACCTCGGTGGTCGGCTCGACCGGCAATCCCGGCCAGGCCAATTACGCCGCCTCCAAGGCCGGGGTCGCCGGCCTGTCGAGGGCGCTCGCTCAGGAGGTGGCGAGCCGCGGGATCACGGTCAACTGCATCGCTCCGGGCTTCATCCGCTCGGCGATGACCGACGCCCTGCCCGAAGCCCAGCAGGCGGCGCTGCTCGCCCGGGTCCCGCTCGGCCGGCTCGGCGAGGGCGGCGACGTCGGCGCCGCCGCGGTCTACCTCGCCAGCCGCGAGGGCGGCTACGTCACCGGCCAGACGATTCACGTCAATGGCGGCATGGCGATGTTCTGAGCCGACCGCCCGCGCCGCGCCACTTGCCAGCGCCCGGTGGGAGGGGCTAGGGCGGGGGCCGATAAGAAAGCCTCTAGGGAAAGGTGGACTATGAGCGAGACTGCGGACCGCGTGAAGAAGATCGTTGTCGAGCATCTGGGCGTCGAGGGCGACAAGGTCACCGAGGAAGCGAGCTTCATCGACGATCTCGGCGCCGACAGTCTCGACATCGTCGAGCTCGTCATGGCCTTCGAGGAAGAGTTCGGGGTCGAGATCCCCGACGACGCCGCCGAGAAGATCACCACCGTCAAGGACGCGATCGACTATATCGAGCAGAACAAGGCCTGAGGCTTTCCCGGGCGCGTCCGCCGGCCCGGCGGCGACAAGAGCCGCTTTGACTTGACGACGGCTCCCCGCCACAGGCCGGGGGGCCGTTCGTCCATCTTGGGAGTTTGATCAGCATGCGCCGTGTCGTCGTCACCGGTATCGGGCTCGTCACGCCGCTCGGCGGCGACGTCGAGACGAGCTGGAAGAACATCCTCGCCTCGAAGAGCGGAGCGACCCGGATCACCCGCTTCGACCCCACCGACTATAGCTGCCAGGTCGCCTGCGAGGTGAAGCCCCCCGAGCACGAATATGGCTTCGATCCCGCCCTCCGGGTCGACCACAAGGTCCAGCGCCAGGTCGATCCGTTCATCGTCTACGGCCTCGACGCCGCCGGCCAGGCGCTGGAGGATTCCGGACTCACCGACATGAGCGAGGAGGAGCGCTTCCGGGCCGGAGTCTCGATCGGCTCGGGCATCGGCGGGCTGCCGGGGATCGAGAAGGAAGCCGTCGTCCTCCACGAGCGCGGCCCGCGGCGGGTCAGTCCCCATTTCGTCCACGGCCGGCTGATCAACCTCATCTCCGGCCAGGTCTCGATCAAATACGGGCTGATGGGCCCCAATCACGCCGTCGTCACCGCCTGCTCGACCGGAGCGCATTCGATCGGCGACGCGGCCCGGATGATCGCGATGGACGATGCCGACGTCATGCTCGCCGGCGGCGCCGAGGACGCCTTGTGCCCGCTCGGGATCGCCGGCTTCGCCCAGGCGCGGGCGCTGTCGACCGGCTTCAACGACGAGCCGGAGCGCGCCAGCCGCCCCTACGACAAGGACCGCGACGGCTTCGTCATGGGCGAGGGCGCCGGAGTCGTCGTGCTCGAGGAATATGAGCGGGCCAAGGCGCGCGGCGCGAAGATCTATGCCGAGCTGGTCGGCTACGGCATGTCGGGCGACGCCTACCACGTCACCGCCCCGCATCCCGAGGGCGCCGGCGGCTACCGGGCGATGGAAGCGGCGATGAAGCGCTCGGGCCTCGACCTCAGCGACATCGACTATATCAACGCCCACGGCACCTCGACCCCGCTCGGCGACGAGCTCGAGCTGGGCGCGGTTCGACGCCTGTTCGGCAATGCCGTCGGCAAGCTTTCGATGAGCTCGACCAAGTCGGCGATCGGCCACCTGCTCGGCGGCGCCGGCGCGGTCGAGGCGATCTTCTGCATGCTGGCGCTGCGCGACCAGATCGTCCCGCCGACCCTGAACCTCGACAATCCCAGCGAGGGGACGGCCGGGGTCGACCTCGTCCCGCACGTGGCCAAGGAGCGCGAGGTCAAGGCCGTGCTCAACAACAGCTTCGGCTTCGGCGGCACCAACGCCAGCCTGGTGATGAAGGCGGTCTGACCGCCTTCCAGCCGATGAAGCGCGCGCTGATCCTGCTGCTGGTCCTGCCCGCGCTGGCGATCATCGCCGCCGGAACCGCGACCTGGCTGCTCTGGGCCGGACCAGGACCGGCCGCCGGGGCGACGACGATCATCGTCGACCAGGGCTCGAGCGTTGCCAGGGTGGCGAGCCAGCTCGAGCGCGCCGGGGCGATCCGGGGCAATGCCACGACCTTCCGCGCCTTCGCCCGCCTGCTCGGCGACCATGCCCCGGTCCAGGCCGGCGAGTTCCGGCTGCGGCCGCGGATGAGCGCGGCGGCGATCCTCACCCATCTCCAATATGGCCGGCCGGTCCAGCGGCTGGTGACGATCCCCGAAGGCATGCCCTCGGTCCTCGTTCACGAGCGGCTGATGCGCGTGCCCTATCTGGCCGGGCCGATCGACGTGCCGGTCGAAGGATCGGTGCTGCCCGACAGCTACGGCTATCGCCGCGGCGAGGCCCGCTCGGCCGTCCTCGGGCGAATGCAGCGGGCGATGCGGGCCGAGCTGGCGAGACTGTGGCCGAGGCGCAGCGCAAGCACCGTCGTGGTCAGCCCCGAGGCCGCCGTCATCCTCGCCTCGATCGTCGAGAAGGAGACCTCCAAGCCCTCCGAACGCAGGATGATCGCCGGCGTCTATTCGAACCGGCTGCGCAGGGGCATGCCGCTTCAGGCCGATCCCACGGTCATCTACCCGATCACGCGCGGCCGGCCGCTCGGGCGTCGAATCCTGCGCTCCGAGCTCAACGCCAATAACGGCTACAACACCTATGCCAGCGCCGGGCTTCCGATCGGGCCGATCGCCAATCCCGGCCGCGAATCGATCGCCGCGGTGCTCGACCCGGCGCCTACCCGGGCGCTCTATTTCGTCGCCGACGGCACCGGCGGCCACGTCTTCGCCGAGACGCTCGAGCAGCACAATGCCAACGTGCAGCGCTGGTACGCGATCCGCCGAGCCCGCGGCGAGATGTAGGCCGCTCAGACCGGCAGCCGGCGGCGCTCCATTCCGGCCGGGCCGAGGATGGCGACCGGATCGACGGTGACCTTGCCCGCCGCCCGGCTGGCGTGGATGATCAGCAGGTCGTCGACCATCAGCCCGGCCTCGTCGTCGAACAGGACGAGGTCGCCGCGGCGCGCCGGCGCCCCTTGCGGAAGAGGCTCGCCGAGACGGCGCTGCTGCTCCGCCAGGCGCGGGGCGGCAAGGCCGCACAGGCCCAGCGCGAGCTGGACCAGGCCGCTGCTGTCGATGCCGCCGAAGCTTCGGCCGCCGGCGAGATAGGGGGCGCCGATCAGCCGCTCGGCGACGACGACCGGATCCTCGTCATGCTCGTCGAGCCGGCGAAGGTGGCTCAGCGAGACGCAGCCATATTCGGTGGCGAGGCAGGCGCCCTGCTCCTGGCCGCAAAGCCTCGACCCCATCGGCAGGGTGGCGAGGACCGGCGAGGTGATCCTGTCGTCGGCGGCGACGGGAGCGCATTTCTCGCAGACGATGTGGGACGGACGCGCCCGGTCGGCGAGCTCGATCGCCTCGACATAGCCGACGATATGGTCGGCGGCGCAATAGCCCCAGGCCCAGCCGCAGGCATATTCGAGGACCGCGAAATCCTCGCCGGGCAGAAGCTGCGACACCGGTTCGGCGAGGGCGTCGGGGCCGCTTCGGACGAAGGTCGGATGGGCGCCGCAGCCGCGGAGCAGCGGACGGGCGAAATGCGGAGCGATGATCCGGCCGGCGAGTGCGATGTCGGCGAGGTCGTGGCGATAGGCCTCGATCCGCGGATCGAGCGGTCGCGACGGCCCGGTCAGTGAGAAACGATCAGCCGTGCTGGAGGATGAGTCCGCGTTCCCTGGCCGCCTTCCGACTGGAGCCGCCGTCATGCTCGAGGTTGCGTTCGAAACCTTCAAGGAATTCCTGCCCCGTGCTGGTGCGGGCGACGAAGACGTTGCGGCGGTCGGTCTCGTCGCGGACGCGGCGCAGATAGCCGAGCGAGCCGAGCGTGTTCAAGGCGCGGGTGATGACCGGCTTGGAGACTCCCAGAATGTGGGCCAGGCCGCGGACCGTGTGCGGTCCGGGGGTGAGGTAGACCAGCATCATCAGGGCCATTTGCCGGTTGGTGAGATCGGGCTGGCCGGACCTGACATAGTTGATCAGCGTGTGCATCCAGCTTCTGAGCGTTTGGTCCGCCACGGCTTCGGCTCCGCATCAATCGAGGGATCGACGTTTCGCCGGTAAAACCAGCAAATACCCTTTTCGTTTCCCGAATCATTGGATTTCCGTAGAAAAATGAGCCCGTCTCACCGCACGTAGCGCTCGAGAAGCACCTCCCACGCGGCTCTCAGGCCGAGCGCATCGCCACCCTTCGGGCGCCCCGGCCGCGCCGACTGGCGCCACGCGAAGGTGTCCAGATGGGCCCAGGAAATGCCCTCCGGGACGAACTTCTGGAGGAACAGCGCGGCGGTCACCGCCCCGGCCAGCGGCGCGTCGGCGGCGTTGCCGATATCGGCGACGTCGGAGGCCAGCATTTCCTCATAGGGCTTCCACAGCGGCATCCGCCACAGCGGGTCGGCGACCTCGCGCCCGCTCTCGAGCAGGCTCTCGGCGAGGGCGTCGTCATTGGCGAACAGCGCCGGCAGGTCGGGGCCGAGCGCGACCCGGGCCGCCCCGGTCAGGGTGGCGAAATCGAGGATCAGCTCGGGCTCGCGCTCGGCTGCCGCGGTCAGGGCGTCGGCCAGGATGAGCCGCCCTTCGGCGTCGGTGTTGCCGATCTCGACGCTGAGCCCCTTGCGGCTCCTCAGGATGTCGCCGGGACGGAAGGCGGCGCCGGAGACGGCGTTCTCGACCGCAGGGACGAGGAGGTGGAGGCGGACGGGCAGGTTGGCGGTCATGACCAGCCGGGCGAGGGCGAGGGCGTGCGCCGCGCCACCCATGTCCTTCTTCATCAGCCGCATGCCCGAGGCGGCCTTGATATCGAGGCCGCCGGAATCGAAGCAGACGCCCTTGCCGACCAGCGCCAGCCTGGGGTGGCGCTGGTCGCCCCATTCGAGCTCGATCAGCCGCGGCGCCCGCTGCGGAACGGCGGCGCCGCCGACCGCCGCGACCATCGGATAGCCGGCTTCGAGCTCCTCTCCAGCCGTGACTCGGACGGCGGCGCCGCATTCGGCGGCGACCTCCTCCACCGCCGCCTGCAGCTCGGCGGGGCCGAGGTCGCCCGCCGGCAGGTTGACCAGGTCGCGGACGAGGAAGGTCGACTGTGCGATCGACACGGTCCCGGCGATCCTGGCGGGCTCGTCGGTGAGCAGGATGCGCGGCCCCTTCGCCTCCTTCTTCTCGCGGTAGCGGTCGAAGCGGTACTGGCCGAGCAGCCAGCCGAGCACCGCCGGGCCCGGGCCTCGGCCGGCGACCCGGTAGCTGCCCTCGGGCAGGCTCTCGGCGGCCCGGGCGAGGCACCAGGGGCTGAGCTCGCCGACATCGGCGACGCCGAGCACGGCCGACCAGCCGTCGCGCTCGGCCGGCAGGATCGCCAGCTGGTAGCCGTCCGCCTTGAAGCCCTGCGCCCTGGCGGCTTGCCTGACCCGCTCGGGCTGCGCCTTGAGCCAGGGGTCGAAACCCTTCTTGTCGACCAGGTGCAGCGCGGTCGCCGGCTGGCCCTTGTCGGGCTGGAGGAGATCGGCCGGCATCGTCATTTCCAAATCCTGCAATGTCCGCGCGGTTGGTGACCTTCGTGTCCAGGCAGGCATCGCTTTACGCCAAGAAGAGGCAGTGATATTCTGCAGATGCAGTCGCGTGCTTCTTCCGTGGTCGACCTCGTGCTCGAGGAGGATGTAATGGAGATAATAGTAGCGATGCTTGCCGGCATCTGCCCGATTTGCTGGCCGCCCATCCCCAGATGGTGGTACCACGAAACCCAGTCGTTCATTCCACCCTTGCCGAAGCCCGGCGATCCTCGTCCCAACGAGTCGATCGTCATGGGGCCCGTACCGGACCCGTGGCTGCTGATCCTGGGCCTGCTCGCCGGGATCGGCGGCGCCGTCGTCTGGATCGTGCTCGGCGACGAGTTCGGCAGGGACGGAGCGCTGCTTCCGCCGGTCGTCATCGGCTTCCTGGGAGGTGCGGTTACCGGCTGGGCGGTGAACTCGGCCCGCAACCTGTCGAGAAGTCGGCCCCGGGCGTAGCCCGAGCCCCGCGCTCGGCGCGGCCGCTCCGGCGGTCCGCCGGGCGCGGCCGACGCGGACACTGAACCCGCCGCGTCGCGACCTTCCTCCTTGCCCCAGAGGCGCCGAAGCCCGGTCGCCGCCCGGCCGCGACCGGGGTGGAGGAGATTGGCGACTTCTGTCATGCTGGCGCCCTATCGCAAGCGGCAGGGGGGTTCAAATGAAGCCGGTTCGCGCGTTCCTCGTCCTGATGCTCGCCCTGGTCGGCGCCTGCAGCATGCGCTCGGCGATCAATTCGCTGACCTCGCCGGAGGACCGCGCCTTCGCCCAGGAGATGGTCTCGCGCCTGCGCAGCGGCGACGAGGCGTGGCTCGAGCAGCGTTTCCGGCCCGATTTGTGGGTCGAGAGCGGCAAGCAGCTGGGCGGTGTGCCGGCGCTCTATCCCGGAGTTCCCGGCACCACCGAGATCGTCGGCTTCAACGTCTCGACCAACATGGCCAACGGCCGCACCGAGCGGAACAAGGAGTTCACCCTGGTCACCCATGGCGGCGGCCGCTGGACGGTGACCACGTTCCGGACCTTCTCGACCGGCGGTCCCGACCAGGTCGTGCAATGGAGCGTCGTCCCCAGCGACACGCCGCCGGCCGAGCTCACCATGATCGAGAGCTGGGACGCGGCCGTGCCCTGGGTGTGGGGCGGGCTGCTCATCACCCTGCTCGCGGTCGGCGGCCTCGTCTTCTGGCTGGTCCGCCGAAGCCGCCGCCGGCGCGATGCCCTTGCCGGTCAAGGCAGGGGAACGCCGTAAAGGTCGTGCTCGTCCGCGTCCTCGACCAGGACCTGGACGATATCGCCCTGCTTTACGAGACTCGAGTCTCGCAAGTGGACCTCGCCGTCGATCTCGGGCGCGTCGGCCTTGGATCGGCCGGTGGCGCCGCCATCCGGGTCGACCGAGTCGACGATGACGTCGATCCTCCGGCCGATCTTCGCCTGGAGCTTCGCCGCCGAGATCGCCGCGGCCTTGGCCATGAAGCGCGCATAGCGCTCCTCCTTGACCTCCTCCGGGACGGCACCCGGAAGCGCGTTGGCGGCGGCGCCCTTGACCGGCTCGAAGCGGAACGCGCCGACCCGGTCGAGCTGCGCCTCGTCGAGCCAGTCGAGCAGGTACTGGAAGTCCTCCTCGGTCTCGCCGGGAAAGCCGGTGATGAAGGTCGATCGGATGGCGATGTCGGGGCAGATTGCGCGCCAGCCGCGGATCCGCTCGAGCACCCTGGCTTCGTTGGCCGGCCGCTTCATCGCCCTCAGCACTTTCGGGCTGGCATGCTGGAACGGGATGTCGAGATAGGGGAGGACCAGCCCCTCGGCCATGAGCGGGACGACCCGGTCGACGTGCGGGTAGGGATAGACGTAGTGGAGCCTGACCCAGGCGCCGAGCCTGCCGAGCTCCCTGGCGAGGTCGGTCATGTGGGCGCGGACCTCGCCGCCCCGCCACGGCCATGAGGAATGGCGAAGGTCGACTCCGTAGGCCGACGTGTCCTGGCTGATGACGAGCAATTCCCTGGTGCCCGCGGCGACGAGCTTCTCGGCCTCGCGCAGGATCGCGTCGGGGCGGCGGCTGACGAGGTCGCCGCGAAGCGAGGGGATGATGCAGAAGGCGCAGCGGTGGTTGCAGCCTTCGGAAATCTTCAGATAGCTGTAGTGGCGCGGGGTGAGCTTGAGCCCCGCCTCCGGGACCAGGTTGAGATAGGCGGAAGGGGGCATGGGCGCGGCGATGTGGACGGCGCCGACCACATCCTCATATTGAGCGGCGCCGGTGACGGCGAGCACCTCGGGGAAGCGCTCGCGGATCAGCTCGGCTTCCTTGCCCATGCAGCCGGTGACGATGACCCGGCCGTTCTCGGCGATCGCCTCGCCGATCGCGGCCAGGCTCTCCTCCTTGGCCGAATCGAGGAAGCCGCAGGTGTTGACGAGGACGACGTCGGCGCCGGCATAATCGGGCGACAGCGCATAGCCGTCGCTCCTCAGCTTGGTCAGGATCCGCTCCGAATCGACCAGCGCCTTGGGGCAGCCGAGCGAGACCATGCCGACCTTGGGCGGGGAGGGGAGCTCGAGTTCCATGGAGGAGCGCGACATAGTGGCGCGGCGGCCTTTTTCCTAGGCCCGCCGCCTTGGCGGGCGGGCCGTCCTTCGATACGGGCCCTCGACTTCGCTTGGTCCCTGCTCAGGATGAGCGGGTTGGGGTCAAGCCGGCTCAATCGCGCCTTGGCGTCGACCGGGGGGGGGGGGCGCCGAGCGCCTCAGCCCTGGTGGGAGGCGGTGTAGTTGGCGAGGCCGGGCTGGAGCGGCAGGTCCGCTTCGTGGCGGATACTGGGGATGATTTCGATTATGCGGTCGCCTGCGCGTATATCCTCGCACGCCGGCTCCCAATAGCCGATCGGCTTGCCGTCGCGATAGATGCGCACGCCGAGCCCGGTCGCGATCCCGGCCAGCGGCTTGCCATATTCCTCCGGCCGGGCGTCGCGCTCGGCGAGGCGGACCCGGCCATGGGTCGAGGCGAGGTCGGCGATATAGTCGGCGATGTTCGGCCCATGCGCCGAACCGGCGAGCAGCAGGCCGGCGAAGCTGACCGGATTGATCACCGTGGTGGCGCCCGCCTGCCGGGCGAGCAGCTCATTGTCCTCGGCGCGAACGGCGACGCTGATCCTGAGCCCGGGGGCGAGGTGGCGGGCGGTGAGGCAGATCAGGATCGAGGTGTCGTCGCGGCCGGCCGAGATGATCATCACCCGGGCCTCGGGGATTCGAACCGCCTCGAGGGTCCGGTCGCGGGTGGCGTCTCCGAGCAGGACCGCGCAGCCCAGCGATTCGGCGCATTCGAGCGCCGCCTCGTCGGGATCGATGACGACGATGCAGCTCGGATCGGTGCCGCGCGCGATCAGCTCGGCGACGGTTTCCGAGCCGCTGGTGCCATAGCCGGCGACGACGATGTGGTTGGTCAGCCTCTTCTGGATCTGCGCCATCACCCATTTGTCCCAGCTTCTCCGGAGCACGAACTGATAGGCCGTGCCGAGGAAGATCAAAACGAAGAAAATGCGGATCGGAGTCACGACCAGCGCGTCGAAGGTGCGGGTGCCGTCGGAAACCGGGACGATGTCGCCGTAGCCGGTGGTGGTGATGCTGACCATGGTGAAGTAGATGACGTCGATGAAGCTGATCCGGCCGTCATGATTGTCCCTCAGGCCGTCGCGCTCGAACCAGTGGACGGCGACGACGAAGAACAGGATCGCGACCATCAGAGCGACCCGCCAGCCGATCTGGACCCAGGGCGAGGTGCGCGGCTTGCGCCGCAAGGTGAGCTGGTCCGGGCCGAGCAGCCGCGGAGTCATCGCGGGTAGCGCTCCGCCATCCGCGCCAGCGACGCCTCGTGGGTGTGGTCGAGGTGGAGCGGAGTGACCGCGATGAAGCCGTCGGCGACCGCCTCGAGGTCGGTCGAGTGGCCGGGCGTGTGGGCCATCGGCCTGAGGCCGAACCAGTAATAATGATAGCCGCGCGGATCGGTGCGCTGGTCGATCCTGAGGCGCCCGTAATCGCGCAGCCCCTGGCGGACGACCCGCACGCCCTGGACATCGCCCGGCGCAAGCGCGGGAAAGTTGACGTTGACCAGGGTGCGCGGGGCCATCGGCTCGCCGATCAGAGGCCGGAGCACCTCGTCGGCCCAGGCCTCGGCGGCGGCGAAGGGAACGGTGTCGCCCATCCCCTCCCTGGCATAGCTCTGGCTGAGCGCGATCGAGGGGATTCCGGCGAGCGCGCCTTCCATCGCCGCCGAGACCGTGCCCGAATAGGAGACGTCCTCGCCGAGATTGGCGCCGCGATTGACTCCGGAGAGGAGCAGGTCGGGCGGCTCGTCCTTCATCAGCCAGGCGATCGCCATCATCACCGCGTCGGTCGGCGTGCCGGTGACGCAGAAGCGGCGCTCGCCGAGCTTGCGGAGCCGAAGCGGACGAGTGAGGGTGAGCGAGTGGCCGGCGCCCGATTGCTCCTCGGTCGGGGCGACGATCCAGACGTCGTCGGAGAAAGCCCGGGCGATCTTCTCCAGCACGGCCAGCCCCGGCGCGCGAACGCCGTCGTCATTGGTGAGCAGGATGCGCATCGCGCCGAAGTCATGGACGGTCGCTTATCGGGAGGCAAGGCGGGCTCGGCAACATCCTCGCCGGTCTCGCGTTGACCGGCGAGGAAAATCGGCAAGGAGGCGACAATGCGGGTCCCGCACAATAGCTGCGTCCTGGTGGCGGACGGAAGGAAGATGCTGTTCTTCCGCAACGAAGGAGACGGCGAATTCCCCAACCTGGAGGTCGAGCGCAAGCGCGTCGACGACAACCCGAAGGACAGCGCGCAGGGCACTGACGAGCCGGGCCGCACCTTTTCCAGCAACCGCGGCGATCCGCGCTCCGGCGGCAGCCTGGCGGCGACCGCGGGCACCGCGCGAAGCGCCTATGAGGACACCGATTTCCATCAGCTCGAGGAGGACCGCTTCGCCGCCGACGCGGCCGAGATGCTGAAGGAACGGGCGCTTCGCAACGACTTCGACTCGCTGATCGTGGTCGCTCCGCCCAAGACTCTGGGCGAGCTTCGCAAACATTATCACAAGGAGGTCGAGAAGCGGCTGGCGGCGGAGGTGCCCAAGGACCTCACCAACCTGCCGGTCGACGAGATCGAGCGTATCCTCCAGGCCCAGTAGCGAAGCGGCCCGGGCTACCGGCGGGATCCGGGTCGCGGCATGAGAAAGGGCCCCGCCGGGGGTTCCGGCGGGGCCCTCCCTTGGCTCGGGTGCCAGCTCAGATGGAGCGCCGGCCGAGCCGCCTGCGCGCCACCAGGGTCAGCGCCGCTGCGCCGAACAGAAGGATCATCGGCGGCGCCGGGACCGGCACGCCGCCGGTCGAGGTCGAAGTGGAGGAGCCGCCGGTCGAGGTCGAGCTCGACGTCGAAGTCGAGCTGGCGCTGCTCGCCGACGAGGCGGAGCTGGTGCTGCTCGACGTGCTGGTGCCGCCGCCGAAGCTGCTCGACGAGGACGTCGTCGAGACTCCGCCGGTCGAGGACGAGCTGGTCGTCGACACGCCGCCGGTCGACGAGGAGGTCGAGCCGCCGCTGGTCGAGGTCGAGCCGCCGCTGGTCGAGGACGAGCTGCCGCCGGTCGAGGTCGAGCTGCCGCCGGTCGAGGTCGAGCCGCCCGAAGTCGAGGTCGAGCCGCCCGAAGTCGAGCTGCCCCCGGTCGAGGTCGAGGTGGACACTCCGCTCGAGGTGGAGACTCCGCCGGTCGAGGTCGAGACTCCGCCGGTCGAGGTGGAGACTCCGCTCGACGTCGAGGTCGAGCCGCCCGAGGTCGAGACGGTGACGACGGTGTTGCCGCCGGTCGAGCTGCCGCCGAAGAAGCTGCCGCTGAAGAAGCCGCTTCCGAAGCCGCTGCCGCCGGTCGAGCTGCCGCCGACCACGAACGGAACGCCGCTCGAGCCGCTGCTCGCCACCGCAATCGGGGGCGGCGGCGGCGGCGGGATGAACATCGGCGGCACGATGGTTCGGGTGGTGACCGCACCGGCGGCCGCGCCGGGCGCGGCGCAGGCGACTCGGCGGACGGTTCGGCGGACGACGCG
>DATMVG010000103.1:0-105569 GCA_035563315.1 Allosphingosinicella sp.
ACCGCCTTCTTCGCCACCAGGCCGGCGGCGAGCATCACCGAGGGATTCGAGGTGTTGGTGCAGCTCGTGATCGCGGCGATGACGACGTCGCCGTGGTCGAGCTCGACCGACTCGCCGCTCTCCAGCTCCACCGTGATCGCATCGCCGGTGCGCTCCTTGAGCTTGGTCGTCCCGTCGCCGGAGGCGCTCGCCTGGCGAGGCTTGCCCGCTTCGGTGTCGTGATCCTCCGCCGGCGGGTCCGAGGCGGGGAAGGACTCATCGATGGCGTGATCGCGCATGTTGCCGAGCTGCTTGCCGGCCTCGGGGTCCCACTCCTCCATCGCCTCCAGGAACGCGGGCTTCGCCTCGGTCAGGGGAATCCGGTCCTGGGGGCGCTTCGGGCCGGCGATGCTCGGCACCACGTCGGCAAGGTCCAGCTCGAGCGTGTCGCTGTAGGTCGCGTCCTCGCTGTCGGGCTCGTGGAACAGGCCCTGCTCTCGCGTGTAGGCGTCGACGAGCTCGATCTGCTCAGTCGGACGGCCGGTGAACTCCAGGTAGCGGAGGGTCTCGGCGTCGATGGGGAAGATCGCGCAGGTCGAGCCGAACTCCGGCGACATGTTCCCGATCGTCGCCCGGTCCGCGAGCGTCAGGCTCGGCAGGCCCGGGCCGAAGAACTCGACGAACTTCGAGACGACCCCCTTCTCACGCAGCATCTCCGTCACCGTCAGGACCAGGTCGGTCGCCGTGGACCCCTCAGGCAGGGTGCCGTCGAGCCTGAAGCCGATCACCTGAGGCAGCAGCATCGAGATCGGCTGGCCCAGCATCGCCGCCTCGGCCTCGATCCCTCCGACCCCCCAGCCCAGCACCCCGAGGCCATTGACCATCGTGGTGTGGGAATCGGTGCCGACGAGGGTGTCGGGATAGGCGATCTCGGCGGCGTCCTCGGCGGCCCGGCGGTCGGCCTCGCGGCGGTCGGCGGCGGGGTCGCGCCGCTCGAACGGCACTTGAGCATCGGCCTGGCGGCGGTCGGCGGAGCGGCGGTCCGAGGCCTTGCGGCGCTCCTCGGCGCCCGGGCCGGTCTCGGGCGAGGACCACACGCCTCTCGCGATATATTCGAGGTTGACCTGGTGGCAGATGCCGGTGCCCGGAGGGACGACCTCGAAGTTGCGGAAGGCGGTCTGGCCCCATTTCAAAAACTGGTAGCGCTCGGCGTTGCGCTCATATTCGAGCGCGACATTCTCCTCGAACGACTGCGGCGTTCCGAAGGCGTCGACCATGACGCTGTGGTCGATGACGAGGTGGACCGGGACGAGCGGGTTGATCTTCTGCGGGTCGCCGCCGAGCGCCGCCATGGCGTCGCGCATCGCGGCGAGGTCGACGACCGCGGGGACGCCGGTGAAGTCCTGCATGAGCACGCGTGCCGGGCGGTACTGGATCTCGCGCGTGGACTTGCGCTCGGTCTGCCAGTCGACGAGCGCCTGGATGTCGTCGCGGGTGACGGTCCTGCCGTCCTCGAAGCGGAGCAGATTCTCGAGCAGCACCTTCATCGAGAAAGGCAGGCGGGAAATGTCGCCGAGCGCCTCGCCGGCCTTGGCGAGGGAGTAATAAGCGTAGGTCTTGTCGCCGACCTTGAGGGCGGTGCGGGTGCCTAGTGAGTCCTGTCCTGTGGAAGTCATCGTCGCCCTTCCGTCGCCGCGAATTCACCTCGACTGGAAATCCGCGTTTGCGGTTGAATCCGGACGGCCTCTAGCAAGGTGGAGGAAGTCGTGGAAGGCAGGTCAACTGAAGCGTGAGATTCACATGGAAAGGGATTATAGCGGGCAGCAAGGATGGAGGCCCCAGTGAACGATCTGGCGAAGGTATTCCGCGACGCCCGCGGGCAGTCGGTGCGGCTGCCCGAGGAATTCGAGGTGGAGGGCAGCGAGCTGCGCATCCGCCGCGAGGGTCGCAGGATCGTGCTCGAGCCGGTGGAGGAAGAGCCGAAGGGCGACTGGATCGACGCCATTGCCGGGAAGTTCGACGAGGAGTTCGCTAAATCGGCACTCGATCGGCCCGGTCCGGATAGCTACGAGAGGCCGGACATCAGCTTCGACCGCGACTGATGCGATATCTGCCGGACACGAACATCTTCATTCGCGTCATGGTGCGTGACGACCGAGCCGTCGGCGTCGCATGCGCATCCATCGTAACGAGATCGCACTTTCCGCCATCGTCCTTCACGAACTCTATTTCGGCGCTTATGGCGGCCGGGCGGGGGCCGACGATATCGACCGGCTGCGGACGCTTGACATGGCCGTGCTCGACTTCGGCCCCGAGGACGCACGCGTAGCGGCCGAGATCCGGGCGGACCTCCGCCGCAAGGCGATGCCAATCGGCCCGTACGACCTGCTCATCGCCGGACAGGCGCTGGCGCGGGGCCTCGTCGTCGTGACCGCGAACGGGCGCGAATTCGAGCGGGTGGAGGGACTGAAAGTGGAGGACTGGGCCGCAGGCGGATAAGCGCTCCGACTTAGGGGAAGACGGCCGGCGAGGGAATGAAAGCGAAGCTGTTGTGGGCGACCGAAAGGATGGCGCGGCTGTGGAGCCTGTCTTGGCCGGTGGAGGTCATGGGGTCCTCGTCTCGAAGCAGGCTTCGAGCCGGGCAGGCCGCCCGGCCGCTACGCGGCGGGCCTTAGCAAGCGGGGGAGCGAGGGGGAAGGGAGCGCGCTTGACGCGCCGCGAGGCTCGGGCGAGCTAGGGCCATGGCGCGGGCCGAGGGGGAAGACGCGGTTCAGCCTCTTGCGTGATGCACCTTAAAGGTGCATTTTGCATTTTATGAACGTCAAGCGCCGGCCACACCATGATCTGGGCGCGATCAAGGTGAGGTTCGCATCGGTCGAGACACTCGAGATCACGACGACCGCGTTCCGCTCGGCCCAAGCGCTCGGCTTCACGCTCGCCGACGTGGTGGAGGTGGTGCAGGCACTCGAGCCTGAGGATTTCGTGAAGTCGGAAACGGCGCATAGCCCGCTCAATCCGCGGCGCTGGCACGACACCTATTTGACCCCGTTCGAGGAGCGGGATCTCTATCTGAAGTTCGCGGGCGAGACGCTGATCGACGTCGTGCTCACGTCGTTCAAGGAGGGATAAGATGACAGAGACTCGCATCCACCCGGAAACCGGCGCGAGGCTGCGCCGCGGCGTCCGCGCGCAGACCGTCCGCTACGGCTCGCTGGCCCGCGAGATCGATGTGCCGGGCTGGTATCCCGAAGACGGCGGCGAGGGCATCCACGCGGGAACGGACCTTGCTGAAGCCGATAGCGCCTATCGCGAGTTGCGCGAGGAATATGCGGCCCATGTCCGCGCGGCGCGCAAGCGACTGAAACTCAGCCAGGAGGAAGCCGGGCGCATCATCGGCGGCGGCAAGCGCGCTTTCCAGAAATATGAAAGCGGCGCCACCCCGCCATCTGACGCGGCTGTGGGGCTGATCGAGCTGCTGATCCGGCATCCGGAGGAGGTGGAGATGCTCCGAGCCATTAGGGCGGGGTTGAGGGGGCCGCCCGAAGGGGTGAAAGGAGCAGAAAGGTGAAGCCGCAGGACCATGAGATCGTCATCCGGCCGCTGTCCGAGGAGGAAGGCGGCGGCTTTATCGCGACCGTCCCCGAGCTGCCCGGTTGCATGTCGGACGGAGAGACGCCGCAGGAGGCGCTGGAGAACGTCTACGACGCGATCACCTGCTGGATGGAGGCGTGCCGTGAGATGGGACGCCAGGTGCCGGAGCCGAAGCGGGCGGCGGCTTGAGGCCGAGATCTCAGCAAGCTTCATCGAGAAAGGAAGGTGGAGGCGTCGCCGAGCGCCTCTCGCAGGCTCAATAAGCGTAGGTCTTGTCGTGGATCAGGTGAGAGCCGCCCGAGGTGAAGGATAAGCCCATGACTGAGCGTACGAGCTACAAGATCGTGATCGAGCCGCTTTCCGAGGATGATGGGGGCGGCTTTCTCGCGACCGTGCCCGAGCTGCCCGGCTGCATGTCCGATGGCGACACCCGCTCAGAGGCTCTCGAAAATGTCGAGGACGCGATCGCCACCTGGCTGCACTGCACGCGCAAGATGGGCCGGGAGATTCCCGAGCCTCAACTCCACCGCTCGGCGGCCTGAGCAGCGCTTAAACAGACCAGACGTGTACTCGTAGGTCTATTGTGTTGAGCTAGTCGGGGGCGGGCCTAAATGGCGCACCGCCATGCCGCTTCGACATAAGTGGGGCGACGACATTGGCAAGCGTTATGGTCGCATTAGAACCGCGGCAGCCTGAGCCGGCAGCAACGCCCGAGCGAGAGCCGGTCCTGGCGCGGCTGTGAAGCTACGCCCGTGGCGGAATCACGCCGCCGGCTAGGTGGCCGCTGTCGATGAACAGGATACCCTTCGCTTCGAAGGCGTGACGCATCGCCCGGGCCCAGACCGGCAGGACTGACTCCCCGGCTTCAAAGCGAGCGATCGTGCGTCGGCTGACGCCGGAGGCGGCGGCAAGATCCTTGAGGGACCAATCGAGCGCCGTCCGCGCCATGCGGCACTGAACGATGTTCAGTGACTGAAGATGGGCGCGGCGAAGCCGCGCCTGGCGTCGGTCGTGCTCGCTCGGCTTGAGGCCGAGCGCCACGCCGGCCGGCCTGCGCCGGCTCCCGCGCAGCGGTGCGTCGCTTCGCTTCCGCTGCGTTGCGCCGGGGCGGCTGCGGCGCGGAACAAAGGGTGAAAAAACTTCTGTCCTACAGCTTGGCCGGCCGGTTATTTCCGATTCGCGCGAGCACAAGCGAGTCGGAGAAAGGCGATGGGGACGAGGATCGGGACGGCGAAGCAGCGGATCGCGATGGCGGCCGCGTTGGAGAAATGGCGGCGGGCGATGGAGGCCGAGCAGCGCGGGCTCGGCATGAGCCGCGAGGAGGCCAGAGCCGAGGTCGACAGGAGGTGGGCGCGGATGAAGGCGAGGCTCGACTGGATCGACGCCCAGTTCGCCGACATGGTTCGGCTCCACGAGATCGTCGGCGAGCAATATGCGCGGTTCGAGGACGAGCATCCCGAGATCGACTGGGAGGATCCCGACGCGCCTGAAATGCCCGAGACGCCGGAGCTGGCCGAGCTTCACCGGATCGAGGAGGCGCTCACCGCCTTGCGCCTGCGCGACGAATGGCCGGCGCACCTCTATTGGAGCCAAGTCTGATGAGCGCGGACCGGGCCCTCCCGGCGGCCGCCAACGACGACGAGCCGGAGCCTCGCGAGCGCCATGACGGCTTCACGGCGGCGCGCCGGCGGCGCTGCCTCGAGCTGATCGGCAACGGCCATTGCATCGCCGAGGCCTGCTATCGGGTCGGAGTCTCGACCACCTCCTTCTACCGCCACAAGAGGAAGTTCGCCGCCTTCCGCCGAGCCGTGGAGACCGCGGAGGCGCGCGCGGAGCTGCCGCTCGAAAACACCGCCTGGGAGCGGGCCGTCGTCGGCGCCGAGGAGAGGATCTACCGCGGCGGCAAGCTCGTCCAGGTGAGGATCAAGCCTTCGGACGCGATGCTCCGGCTGCTGCTCCAGGGGCGCTACCCGAACAAATATGGGTTCCCGTCACGCGGCGGCGAGAGCAAGAAGCAGATCGAGAAGAGGCTGAGGAAGGAGATAAGGCGCGAGCTCACCGCCGAGCTGACGCCGCGAGAGGCCAACCTCGACGAGGTCTGCAGGGCCCTGGCGAAGCGGCTGAAGAAGCAATTCGGGCCGGAGGAGCAGCGCGAGGCCGAGCCGCGGCCGGAACTCGGCGAGGAGCCCGAGTGGGACGCTGAAACGGGTTGAGGGCGACGGAAGCCTAGGCGCCGAGGTCGGCGAGGACGGACTCGCCGGCGACCGGGGCGGGGGCCGGGTCGCTGGCGGCGAGCGGGTGGAGGGTGAAGAAGAGGAAGGCGCCGGCCAGGAAACCCTGGACGGTGAGGGCGAACGGGCTCTGCAGCTTCTTGGAGAGTTTCATCCTGGCCTCCGAGGCGCCGCATCCGATCGCGACGCGTTTGCGAGGCCCGCCATTTATGGCCGCCGAACCGGCAATGCACGAACATCTTGGTGTCGGTTTGGAAACAGTTTCTTGTCAATTGTGTCAGCGCCGCGCGCAAGAAGGTGGATGCCGGATCAGGTCCGGCATGACGGGGAGGTCGGCAGTGGGGGACACGGTCGGCAGTGGGGGGACACGTACTTTTTAGCGAAAAAGTACGTGTCCCCCCCGCGTGTCCCCGCCGTGCCAGCGGCGTGACGTCGAGGCCTTCCGCTCCGCAGGCCGTCGCCCCGGACCTGATCCGGGTCCACCTCCCTTGGGCGGGTCGTGCGCGGCGCGCGCAAGAAGGTGGATGGCGGATCAAGTCCGGCATGACGGGGGGCGTGCCCGCCCCCGCCGGTTATCCCGGTATGACGACGAAATTGCCTGCGCCGCCCATTACCCCCGGGTCGGCAGTGGGGGACACGTACTTTTTAGCGAAAAAGTACGTGTCCCCGCGGCGGCCGGAGACGGTGGATGGCGGATCAAGCCCGGCATGACGGGGGGTGCCCGCCCCCGCCGGTTACCCCGTTACGACGACGAAATTGCCTGCGCCCCCCATTATCCCGGCAAGACGAGCGACCGGGCTGGGTCGGTCAGGGAGCTACTCGGCCGCCTTCGATGACGATGACCCGGTCGGCGGCGGCGATCGTCTCCTGGCGGTGCGCGACCATGATCCGGGTGATGCCCATGGCCGCGATGGCGCGGTTGACCTGGCGCTCGTGGCCGGCGTCGAGATGGGCGGTCCCTTCGTCCATCACCAGGAGGCGCGGCCGGCGGTAGAGCGCTCGGGCGAGAAGGATGCGCTGGCGCTGCCCCCCCGACAGGGTCGAGCCCATGTCGCCGACCAGGGTCAGGTGCCGCATCGGCATGGCGGCGACGTCATCGGCGATGCAGGCGGCGCGCAGGGCCTCGTCGAGCCGCTCGGAGTCGACCGGCTCGAAGGCGGCGACGTTGTCGGCGATCGTGCCGGCGAAAAGGACGTCGTCCTGAAGCACCGCGGCGACATGCTCGCGAAAGGCACGACGGCCGTAGCGCGCCAGCGGCACGCCTTCGACGAGCACCTCGCCCGAGGCCGGCTCGAGCAGCCCGAGCAGGATCTTGACCAGGGTCGTCTTGCCGCCGCCCGACGGACCGGTGATGGCGACATGCTCGCCGGCGCGGACGTGGAGGCTGACCCCGTTGAGCACCGGCGGATCGTGCGGGCCGTAGGCGAAGCGAATTTCGCGAAGCTCGACCTCGCCGCGGAAGGCGTCGGCCTGGACGGCCGGCTCGGCGAAGCCGCCGTCCTCGCCGGTCAGGGCGATGTCGGAGAGGCGCTCGAGATGGAGGGAGAGCATCCGGAAATCGATCAGCTTGTCGACCAGCGAGCGGGTCGCGGTCGCGAATTGCAGCCGGTAGGCGAGGAAGGCGAAGATCATTCCGACGGTGAAGCCGCCGTCGATCGCGTAATGGACGGCGAGCCAGACCACGGCGACCGTCTCGAGCGCTCCGACCAGGGTCGCCATGCTGTTGTGGTGGGCGCGGATCCGCTCATAAGCGTAGGTCGCGCCGAGCGCCTCCGACAGCCGGTTCTGCCAGACCGCGTGGCGGATCGTCTCGCGCCCGGCGAGGCGAAGGGTGACGATTCCCCGCAGAGTCTCGATCATCGCCGACTGCTCGCGGCCGGCGGCGGTGATTCGCTCGGTCTCGGCGCGGCGCTCGGCCGGCAGGGTGAGCGCTCGAAAGCCGCCGTAAAGGAGGAAGGCGGCGAGCGGGATCAGGGTCAGAACCGGCGAGTAAGCGAGCATCAAGGCGAGGGTAAGCACGGTCAGAAGGCCGTCGATGATCGCGGCGGCCGCGCTCTCGGTGAGCAGGCGCTGGATCGGAAGGACCGACTGGAAGCGCGACAGGATATCGCCGATGCTGCGCTTCTCGAACCAGCCGACCGGAAGCCGCATCAGCCGCCGGGCGACGTTGGAGGCGATGCCGAAGGACAGGGCCGTGCCCGACGCGAGCAGCACGAACGAGCGAAGCATGGTGGCGCCGGCGTTGACCAGGGCGAACAAGGCGAAACCGATCGCAAGCACGGTCATCAGGTCGCCGTCGAGGCTGGGCAGCGCCTGATCGATGGCGAGCTGGAGGAGGTAGGGGGCGGCGAGGACATGGGCCTGAAGGACCAGGCTGAGGATCGCCGCCTGGGCGATCGAGCGGCGCATGCCGACCGCGCCGCTCCACAGCTGGCGGAGCCTGAGCCGCTGGCGCTCGCGCTCGGGGGTGAAGTCGCGGGTCGGGCGAAGCTCCAGGGCGACCCCGGTGAAATGCCGCGACAGCGATGCCTGATCGTGCCAGCGGCCGTCGAGATTGGGATCGACGATATAGGCCTTGCCGCGCGACACCCGCTCGACGACGACGAAATGGTTCATGTCCCAGTGGAGGATGGCGGGGAGCTGGATCGCGGCGAGGCCCTCGATCCCGATCTTGAGCGGCCGCGGCGCCAGGCCGATCGCGTCGGCGGTATGCATCAGCTCGCGCAGGCCGATGCCCCGCGAGGAGACTCCGAAGCGGCGTCGGAGAGCGCCCAGGTCGAGATCGTGCCCCCACCAATTGGCCACCATCGCCAGGGCGGCGAGACCGCATTCCGCGGCCTCCGACTGACGCACGTGCCGGATCCGCCGCCGCGGCAGAATCCCCATGTCGATTGCGGCGGGCGCGTTCACCGCCGGCCGACCGCGAACAGCGGCTCGAACAGCCATTCGGCAAGGCTGCGCGAGCGGGTGACGATGCGGGCGCTGACCGTCATTCCGGGCCGGAGCGGCCGGGCCCGGCCATAAGCGCGCACCGATTCCTCGCGAAGGGTGGCCTGGACCAGGAAAACCTCGTCCGCCGAGCCGTCGGCGCGGGCCACCGGCACTGTCGCCATCGAGACGGCGTCGATCCGCGCCTCGACCGTGCCGTAGGTCTGATAGGGGAAGGCGTCGATCGCAAGGCGCACCGTCTGGCCGGGCTCGATGAAGCCCGCCGCCTCGGCCGGCACCTCGATTCGCGCCTGAAGCCGGGTGCCGTCGGGAATGATCGACAGGATATGGGTGGTCGCGCCGACCGCGTCGCCGGGGTGGACGACGATTCCCGTCACCGTCCCGGCACGGGCCGCGGTGACCACCACCGAGGGCGCATTCTCGTCCGCCGCGGCCTCTCCCGCAAGCTCGGCGCGAGCGCCGGCGAGATCGGTCATCTGGCGATCATATTCGGTGCGGGCGCTGGCGAGCTCGGCCTGGGCGACCGAGATCCGCGCGGTTCGGGCTGCCAGCTCCTGCTCGAGCCGCGACAGCGCCTGGCGGCGGGCGGCGAGCTGCTCCTCGCGCTGCCGAACGTCGTGAAGCGAGATGAAACCGCGCGCCGCGACCGAGCGGGCGCGCGCGAGATCCTCGACGGCGGAACGGACCAGGGCACGCTGCTCGTTCATCTGGGCGCCGATGTTGGCGATCTCGCTGCGGTCGCCGTCGATCTGGGCACGCAGGCCGCCGGCGCGGGCAAGGAAGGCCTGGGCGATCTCGGGACTGCGCCGGCCGAGCAGCTCGTCCTGGCGCAGGACGGCCGCCGAGCGCCGCTCCTCGAGCGAGGCGGTGCCGTCGCTGGTCGATACGGAAAGGCGAGCAAGCGGGGCGCCCGCCTCGACCCGCTGCCCCTCGCGGACGAAGACCTCCTCGATCCGGCCCGGGCGCAGGGCGACGGTGCGCAGCACCCCTCGGCTGCCGGTCAGCCGCCCTTCGACGGCGGTGACCTTGCTATATTCGGCAAGCGACAGGAACAGGCCGGCGGCGATCACGGAGAGCAGCAGGAAGCCGCCCAGAATCTGCCAGGAAACCGGCGGAACGAGGACCACTTCGCCATGGAGGCGGTCCTGGCCCCGCATCGCCTCGGGCCGGAATAGCTGCACAAAAAAAACCCCCGCTGCCGGGGGTTTATAAAGTGCGACGCCAGAATTGGCGAGACTTAGTTCGCAGGGTCCGGCGATCCTAATCGCCGGACCCTATGAGCTTCAGCCCCTCACTCCGGTGGAAGCCTCGGTCTCCTTGGCGCCGCCGGCGACGACTTCGATCTCCGCGTCGGTCAGCTCGACCACTGCGGGCGCTTTGTTGGTATCCATGTCAAACCTCCCTGTTCCCGGAGACAAACCGGGAAGCGCAATCCATAACGGGTAATTAACGAAGCGTAAACCACATTCGAGGGCCGCTCCCGGCGATCGCTTCCCGACTGTTGCATATCGGCACAGGCGAGACGGTCGAGGTGAACAAGCCCGTGCCCGTGCCCGGCGCGGGTCCGGCGCGGCCGATGGCCGCAGCCGGCCGCGCCTACTGCTCCCGAAGCGCCGTCTCGCCGAGCTTGGTGATCGGCGAGAGGATGTACTGGAGCACGGTCCGGGTATCGCCGATGACGTCGACCTCGGCGACCATTCCGGCGCCGATCGGCATCGGCCGGCCGCGCGGATCGCGAAGCACGTTCGACGAAGTTCGCACCCGGATCAGATAATAGGTCATCCCGGTCTGCTCATCCATGATCGCGTCGGGCGAGATGCCGACGACGCGGCCGTCGAGCGTCCCGTAGACGGCTCGGTCGTAGGCGGTGATCGCGACCTTGGCTTCCTGGTTCAGGCTGACGAAGGCGATGTCCTCGGGCGTTATCCGGGCCTCGACCATGAGGCTCTCGTCCGACGGAACGATCTCGACCAGCGGCTGACCTGGCTGGACGCTGCCGCCGCGGGTGGTGACCAGCACCCGGTTGATCCGGCCCGGCAGGGGCGCGCGGATGACGGTGCGCTCCATCCGGTCGGCGAGCGCCGGCAGGGCGCGCCGGCGGGCGGCGAGCTCGCCCTGGGCGGTGGCGAGCTCGTTCGCCGCCTGCGCCCGCCATTCCTGGCGGATTCGGGCGAGCGTCGAGCGCGCTTCGGCGACGGCGGCGCTCGCTCGGCCGATCGCGGCCGACGCCGCGGCGGCCTCGCTGGCGGCGATGGCGGCGGCGCTCTCCGCCTGGGACAGGCTGAGGCGCGGCTCGATGCCCCGTTCGACCAGCGGCCGCAGGATCCGCACCTCGTCCGCGCGCGCCTCGCGCGCGGAGATGCGAGCCTGATAGACGGACTGCGCTTCGGAAACGGCGCGCTCGGACTGGACGACCCGCGCCTCGGCGGCCGAGACCATGCCGGACAGGTCGGCCATGCGCGAGGCGTGAAGCGCCTGCTCGATCCGGATCTGGTCGGCGACGACCGGGCTGACCGCGGCGGGATAGACCGGCGAGCGCCCCTCGACCTCGGCCTGAAGCCGAGCGATCTTGACGACGAGCGCCGTCAGCGTGGCTTCGCCGCTGCCGAATTCGGCGCTGCTCTGGGTCGGGTCGAGCCGGATCAGCTGATCGCCGGCGCGGACCTGCTGCCCCTGGCGGACCAGTATCTCCTCGACGATTCCGCCTTCGAGGTTCGACACCACCTGGAGCTGCGAGCTCGGGATGACCCGGCCCATGCCGCGAACGGTGCGCTCGAGCTCGGCGAAGGCGGCCCACAGGAAAAAGATCAGGACGAAGGCGGTGACGCCCCACAGCAGCACGTTCGAGGCCGTGCGCGGCCTGATCCGATCGGTGAGGTCCTCGATGTGGGTGCCGTGCACGGGTCAGGCCGCCTTGGGTCGCATGATCTTCTGCAGCACCGCGTCGCGCGGGCCGTCCGTGACCACCTTGCCCTTTTCGAGCAGGATGATGCGCTGCACAAGCTGGAGCAGCGACGGGCGATGGGTGATCAGGATCATCGTCCGGCCCTTGAGCTCCTCCTGAAGCCGCTGGATGAGGTTGGTCTCGGTCTGCGAGTCCATCGCGCTCGACGGCTCGTCCATGATCACGATCGGCGGCCGGCCGGCGAGCGCTCGGGCGATGGCGATCGACTGGCGCTGGCCGCCCGACAGGCCCTCGCCGCGGTCGGCGAGCCTGAGGTCGTAGCCGTTGGCGATCTGGCCCATGAACTGGTGCGTGCCCGATATCTCGGCCGCCCGGATCAGCTCGGCGTCGTCGACCTGGCGGCGGTCGAGCACGATGTTCTCGCGCACCGAGCCGGTCAGCAGCACGCTCTCCTGCATCGCCGCGCCGATATGGTCCCTGAGGTCGCTCGGCGAGAGCTGACGGATGTCGGTGCCGTCGACCATGATCAGCCCTTCCTCGGGCGGATAGAGGCCGAGGACGAGCCGGGCGATGGTCGACTTGCCCGACCCGACCCGGCCGAGCAGGGCGACATGCTCGCCCGGATTGATGGTGAAGCTGACCTCGTCCAGGGCCCGCTCGGGCGCGCCGGGGTAGCGGAAGCCGACATTGCGGAACTCGATCTTGCCCTCGACGCCGCTGAGCTTGAGCCCCTCGCCCTCCGGCCCTTCGGACGGCATCTCCATCATCGCGTTGATCTGCCGGTAGGCGGTCCGGGTCGAGGTCAGCCGGGAGAGGAGCTGCGAAATCTGGGCGAGCGGCGCGATGGCGCGGCCGGCGAGGATCGAGCAGGCGATCAGCCCGCCCATGGTCAGCGTCTGGTTGGCGATCATGTGGACGCCGACGATGACGACCCCGGCATAGGAGATCGTCCCCGCCGAGGTGGCGAAGGTCACTCCGATCGAGGAGATGAGGCGCTGGCGAAGCGAGCTGTCCGAATGCTGCTGCACCGCCTGCAGCCAGCGCCGGGTCAGCAACGGCGCGGCCCCGGAGGTCTTGACCGTCTCGAGGCCGCCGATCGCCTCGACCAGCACCGACTGCTTCTGCATCTGCTCGCCCAGCGAGCGCGCCGACAGCCGCTCGAGCGCGGGATGGGTGAGCCAGCCGACGAGGATGACGAGCGGGACCATGAGCGCCGGTACGATGACGACCGGTCCGCCGATGATCGCCACCACCAGCAGGGTGAGGAAGATGAAGGGCACGTCGACCACCGCGGTCAGAGTCGCCGAGGCGAAGAAGTCGCGCAAAGCCTCGAGCTCGCGCATCATTCCGGCGAGCGCCCCGGTCGAGCCCTTCTTCAGCTCGAGCCGGATCGCCAGCAGCCGCTCGAAGACGTCGCCGCCAATGTCCTGGTCGATCTGGGCGCCGGCATGGTCGACGAAATAGGAGCGCAGCATCTTGAGGATGAAATCGAAGATGATGACGATGCCCAGGCCGATCGAAAGCGCGACCAGCGAGGACATGGCGTTATTCGGAACCACGCGGTCGTAGACGGTCATTGTGAACAGCGCGGTCAGCAGGCCGAAGATGTTGATGAACACCGCCGCCACGGCCACCTTCCAGTAGGTCGAGCGGTTGCGCCGCATCGGCTCCATCAGCCACGGCGCGAGGCGCGGCTTGGGCATCCTCACCAGATTGTCAGCCTTCACCCTCACCTCGCAGCTGATCAGCGTCGATGTCGAGCACCTCGAGCAGGCGCCCGGTTCTCGATAACAGGATGTAACGCGCCGCGTCCAACTCCGTCAGCGACTGGATGTAGGAGGTCGCGGCCTCGAAATAGGCGTCCTCGGCGGCGACGACGTCGAACAGGGTGCCTCGAGCGGCGCGGAAGCGCTCGGCGATGACGTCGCGCGAGCGGCGGCTGGCGATATAGGCCGCCTCCAGCGCCTCGAGCTGTTGCTCGAGCGCGCGCACGTCCGACCAGGCGATGGCGGCGTCGCGAGCCGCCTCCTCGGCGATGCGGTCGGCGCGCGCGTCGCCGGCTCGGGCTCGGGCATCGGCCTGGTCGGCGCGGGCATCGGCATTGCCGAGCAGCCGCCAGCGCATCGCGACCCGGCCGCGAATGTCGTAGTCCCGCTCATTCTCGAACACGCCGTAGCGGCCGGCATCGACGCCGGCGGTGATCTGCGGCAGCCGGTCGGCGCGGGCGGCCCGAGCTTCCTGGCGGGTGGCGTCGGCGGTGGCACGGGCGCTTCGAACCGCCGCTGAATCGAGCGCCGCGAGGGCGGCATCGTCGCGGCTCAGGATAGCGGCCGCGGCGGCCGGCGCGCGCTCGAGGTCGGCGGGCGGCGGCGACCCGGTGAGCTCGGTATAGCGCGCCTCCGCGGTCGCCAGCAGCCGGCGGAAGCGGGCGAGGCGGGTCTGCGCCTGGGCGATGTAGGAATCGATGCGGGGCAGGTCGCCCTCCGCCGAGGCGCCGGCGCGGATCCGGATCTCCACCGCGGCGCGAAGCTCGCGCTGGCTCGCCACGAACGCCTCGGTGAGCGCGACCAGGGCGCGGTAGCCGAACACGTCGTACCAGGAGGCCACGGCGTTGAGCGCGACCCGGTCGGCGCTCGCCTCGAGATCGGCGCCGGCGGCCCGGAGCCGAGCGCCGGCGGCCGAGACGCGCCGGGCGGTGGCGCCGAAATCGAAGATGGTCTGCTGCGCGGAGAGGATCGCGTCGGTCCGCTGCTCGGGCCTCGAGCGCTCGATGATGTTGGTCGGATCGTCGGAGAAATCGCGCGCGATGACCCGATAGGAGGTGATCGTCGCGTCGAGCGTCGGACGCTGCGCCGAGCGGGCTTCGCGCAGCACCGCCAGGGCTTCGTCCTCGCCGGCCACGGCTTCGGCGGTGCCGGGATGGCGGCCGACGGCGGCGGCGATGGCGGACCGGAACTGGGCGTAATCGGACTGCTCGCGGCGCAGCCGGAGCACCGGGTCGGCGCCGAAATCGATGTCGAGCGGCCGACCGGACGGCTCGGGCAGCGGCGCCTGGGCCGGCGCCGATGCGGCCGTCGCAAGGCCTATCCCAATGGCCGCAAGGCTGATCAGATTGCGCACTATTCCCCGCCCGAACCGCAGCGGGCGCGGTTTAGGCCGCGACCGCGTCGAATGCCAGCCTTAACTGTTCGGCCAAGGCTCATTTCACTTGCCGCTCAAGGTGTTGCCGGCCCTTCGCGGACCTTCCCCGGGGTCGCGGGCCTCCATTCCGTCGGTATCGCCGTCGGCGGCGATCTCGCGTTCCTGGCGAAGCTCCTCGTCCTCGTGGCCGCGGTCAGCCGGGGCGAAGCGCAGCAGCAGATAGCCGGTCACCGCCGACAGGATCGAGCCGAGCAGGATGCCGATCTTCGCTTCCTCGACCAGGTCGGGTCGGCCCGGGAAAGCGAGCGCTCCGATGAACAGGCTCATCGTGAAGCCGATGCCGCAGAGGATCGCGACCGCGTAGATCTGGAGCCAGGTCGCCCCCCTCAGGCGCGAGGCGAACCCCAGCCGCACCGTCAGCCAGACCGCCCCGAAGATTCCGATCTGCTTGCCGAGGAACAGGCCGGCGGCGATTCCGAGCGGCAACGGCGCCAGCAGCTGGTCCAGCCCAAGGCCGGCAATCGGCACTCCGGCATTGGCGAAACCGAACAGAGGGACGATCAGGAAGGCGACCCAGGGAGCGATGGCATGCTCGATTCGGTGGAGCGGCGAATCCGGGGCATCGGGCGCCCCCGGCGTCTTGACGATGGGGATGGCGGCGGCGGTCAGCACTCCGGCGATGGTGGCATGGACCCCGGAGAGCAGCACCGCATACCACAAGGCCGCGCCGCCGATCAGGTAGGGCCAAAGCCGGGTCACGCCGCCCTTGCCCATCGCGTAGAGCAGGAACAGGATGATCGCCGCGGCGCCGAGCGCGAGCGTATCGAGCGCCGGCGTGTAGGCGAGCGCGATGATCGCGACCGCGCCCATGTCGTCGACGATCGCGACCGTCGTCAGGAACAGCTTGAGCGACGTCGGCGCCCGGCTGCCGAGCAGAGCCAGCACGGCGATGGCGAAGGCGATGTCGGTGGCAGCGGGGATCGCCCAGCCGCCGTGGAGCCCCGGCTCGTCCACGACCACGAACAGGAAGATGAGGGCGGGGACGACCATGCCCGCCGCCGCCGCCATCACCGGCAGCCGCCGCTGGCTCCAGGTGGCGAGGCGGCCGTCGACGAACTCGCGCTTTATCTCCAGGCCGACGAGCAGGAAGAAGACCGCCATGAGGCCGTCATTGATCCACAGATGGGGCGTCATCGGGCCCAGCTTGGGCGAGATGACCGGCCCGGTCTCGGCATAGAGCAGGTCGTGATAGACTTGGTAGAAACCGGAATTGGCGATCGCCATGGCCAGCGCCGCCGCCGCCATCAGCAGGATGCCGCCGACCGCTTCGCTGTCGAGAAAGTGGCGCAACGCCGAGCGCGCGCCAGCCCGCGGGGTCCGCTCCCCCATCGCCTTCTCCTGTGGTTTGGGCCGCTCGTAGCCGGTGGGGCGGGACTGGAAAACCCCGCTTGCAATCCGCGTTTGCGCGCCTAGGTGTGTCGCCGCGCCCGGAAGCGTCGCGGGCGGGTATAGCTCAATGGTAGAGCACTAGCCTTCCAAGCTTGTGACGCGGGTTCGATTCCCGCTACCCGCTCCACCGTTATAGTACATTTCCGCCGGTGGCGGCGCTCCTGTCGCCAGTGCGAGGATGCCGGCGAGCCTGCCGGACAGCTCGATCGAGACGCCGCGCTTGCCCTCGGGCGCCGGCGTGATCGTCACGCGGTCGATCAGGCTGCGGACGAACGGCGCGTCGTCGGGCCCGATCGTCGACCCGATCCGAGCCATTCGCCGGCGATAATCGTCGGCGATGCCGGGATGCAGGGTGAGGACCGAGAGCGCGTCGAGGTCCCGGCGCCGGCTTTTGATCCCTTCGCGATCGACTCGCGCCGCGGCGAGGACCGCGCGCACCTCCTCGATGTCCCCTCCCCTTTCGCCGAAGGCCTCGACCAGGCGCGCGATCTTCGCGTCGATCGCGGCGAGCGCCCGATCCAGCTTGGCTCGCCGGCGGCCGACCTCGGCCGACCGGCGGGCATGCTCGCGGTGAAATTCGCGGACGTAGGCCGCGACGACGTCCGGGTTGAGCATCTTGTCCCCGAGCCCCGCAAGCACCCTTTCCTCAAGCAGGCGCCCCGCGACGGTGCGGTTGTTCGAGCAGCCGCGGCCGTCGCGCCAGCGGCCGCAACCCCATCGGTCGCGGCTGGCGATCGTGTAGCCGCCGCCGCAGACGCCGCAGACCGCCAGCCCGGACAGGAGATGCTTCGGACGTCGGGCGCGCTCGGGCCGGTCCGGCTGCGCGTGCCGAGACCGCAGGACCTGGACGCGCTCCCAGAGGTCGCGGCCGACGATCGCCAGCTCGGGCGCCGGCTGCACGATCCAGTCCGCCTCGGCGTTCGGCCGGATGCGCGTCTTGCGCGTCCGGGGCTCCGGCACCTTGCTCGTTCGCGCATGGACGATCTCGCCGACATAGAGCCGGTTCTGCAGCATGCCGTTGCGCCGGCGCCGATCGCCGGCGATCGTGCTGGCGCGCCACGATCCGCCCCTCGGCGCCGGGATGCCGTCGCGATTGAGCCCCTCGGCGATCGCCCGCGGGCTCGAGCCGGCGGCGTATTCGGAGAATATCCGGACGACGACCTCGGCCTGGTCCGAGTCGATCGTCCGCTCGCCGCGGACGAGATCGCCGCGCCCGTCGAGCCGGGGCGCCTTCAGATAGCCGTAGGCGAGGCCTGCCGGGATGCGGCCCGACGCCACGACCGCGGCCTGGCCGCGCCGAGTGCGGGCTCCCAAATCCTTACGAAAGCGGGCGTCGAACAGTCCTTTGATAGTCCCGGTTATGTCGTCGACGACGCCGTCAAGTAATGTGAACAATCGGGCGCCGGCATATTCGATCCGCTCGCGAACCGCGAAGGCGTCGCCCTGGTGGCGGGCGATGCGGTCGGTCGACTCGGTGAGCAGCTGGTCGACTCCCCCGGCCTCGATCGCGGCGATCGCGGCGAAGAGACCGGGACGGGCGTCCTCGCCGATGCCGGCGGCGCCGCTGATCGCCTCGTCCTTGTGAACGCCGACGACCTCCCATCCCTCCTGCACGCAGCGGGCGCGGCAGAGAGCGACCTGGTCGTCGGCCGACCGGCTATTCTGCAGCGTCGAGCTGAACCGGGCGTAGATGATCGTTCGCACGGGCGGAGCCTCGGGGGAGAAGGGCGTCAAATTGGCGCGCCACGGCGGCGCGTGCAAGGGCCTCGGCGAGCTCGACCAGCTCGGGCGGAGGCTGCGGGGCGGCTGGAGCCTGCATCAGGCGGCGGTCCGGACCGCGCTGATCGGCCGCGGCCCGCGGCCCCCGTTCCAGAACCAGGCTTCCGCGACGATGACGTAGTGGATCGCCCGGAGGGCATCGTGGCGCTGGGCCGCCCTGGCGTCGCCGCGCGCGGCCTCGGCCCGGCGGGTCTGGCGCTCGAGCGCCCGGCCGGCGGCAGCCGCGAGCGCGGGCCAGGGGATTTCGGTGCCGGCCTGGAGCCGGGGATTGCCGACACGGCCGTCGGCGTCCGCGCCGCGGGGAAGGGCGAGCATGGCTGCGATCGCGCGCCAGGCGTCGAGATCCGCGGCGGCCTCGGCCCGCTTGATCTCGCCGGCTTCGATCATGGCGGGATAATGACGCTCGCGGCTGCCGACCTCGAACGCCGCCGCTTCGGCGAGATCCGGGGTGGCGCTGGGCGCGTTCATGCTTCGGCCTCGAGGCGTCCGCCCTTGGTTTCGACCCAGGCGAGCAAGGCAAGCACCTGGGCGCCCAGCTCCACCAGGTGCTCATGCGGCGAGGTCTCGCCCCTGTTGAACCTCTCGATGATCCGGTTCAGGTCGCCGGGGTCGGGGTCCTCGATGCGCTCGGCGGCGGCGATCACCTCGTCGAGGGCGATAAGGTCGCGGACGTTCACGCCGCCCGCCAAAGCTCAAAAGTGAGCCAGGCGGCGCCCGGCACGATGATCCAGACCAGGGCCATGACCACGGCGAGGGCGCCGAGCGCTCCGGTGAGGGACAGCGGCCTATCCATGGCTGTGCTCGAACGGCAGCGCGGTCGCGCAGAAGGCGCATTCGGCCGAGCGCCGGCCGAGATGCCAGTGGGCGCGCCCGCAGCCGGGGCAGTGGTTCACCTCGCCGCGGCGATAGACGAGGACATAGCCGCGATTGGCGGGATCGTGGGGCAGCGTCCGCGGCATGGCGCCGCCGTCGACGACCCGGAGCCGGGGCCGGCTCATCGCACCGCTCCCGCTGCTCGGTAGAAGCCGCCCACGGCCACGCTGTCGCCGATTCGCGCGGCAACGACGTTGGCGAGGACTTCCTCCAGCGGTCCGCGCACGGAAAAGAAGGTGCCCGCGACGGTGCCGATTCGGGTGCCTCCTCCGCTCACGGGCTGGAGGCTGACGACTTTGTGAGCGTCGACGACCACGAATGCGCCATCATGTTGCCCGCAGCGGATCAGGCCTTCTTGTTCCTGCCAAACCTCACGCTCGATCGGTGGCGGGGCACCGGCGCGCGAGGTTTCAGATGCAGCGCTCATCATGCTCGACGAGCAAAGCGGTGGCGCCGGGATTGGGGAAGGGCGCGCCGCTCAGCATGGCGCGTGCTCCGGCGGAAACAGCCCGACATAACGGCCCTGGTCGTCGAGCTGCCCGTCGAGATAGTGCTTCCCCTCGGAACAGCGGACGTAGAGATCCGGGCTGTGAAGATCGCGCTCGACCGTCAGCCGGGTCCCGGCGTCGATGCAGGTGAAGTCGCCGTCGGCGATGAGAATGTCGCCGGGATTTACCTCGGCTCGCTCGGCCCAGGCCGGGGCGTCGTAATGGATGGCGGGCATCGGTCGGCTCCCTCGCTGTTCTGAGCCGCAAAATATTCGGGAAATTTCCCGTGTCAATCCATAATCGGGAAATGTCCCGTTGGCCTCGGGTCGGCCGCGCGATTATGATCGCGTCATGGGAACCTACCGGGCGGCCGTGACCGGCGAGAGCTTCCGCAACGAGGACGGTTCCGACCGGCAGCAGGAGATTGCGCGCTGCCGGATCGGCGAGCCGGTGGCGCTCGAGCGTGATCCCGCCAACCCCCATGACGGCAATTGCATCAAGGTGATCAGTGCCCGCGGCGTCCAGATCGGCAACGTCGCCCGCGACGCCGCCGAGTGGATGGCGGAGAGGCTCGACAAGGGGCGACCCCTCGCCGCCGTCATCGACGGCATCGGCCGGAGCGACAGCCGAATGCTCGGAGTCGTGCTCGGGGTCTCCACCGATTCGCCGGCCGATCCGGCGACCGTGCCGCCCGCGCCGGCACCGCCCGCGCCCGCCGCCGACCGGGGCGGCATCGGCGGAACACTCGGCTTCCTGCTCCTGCTCGCCGCCGCGGCGGCGATCGTCCTCTCGGTCACCGACGCCCCGCCGCCGAGCCGGCCGGTCGCCGCGACCGGTTCGGGCTCGGCCGACGGCGCGGCTTCCCGGCTGGCACGGTGCGACCGGGCGATGGCGATGGCCGAGGCGAGCGGACTGGTCAGGGAGCGGCCCGCCCCGCACCGGCTCGTCGTCGACGAGGATCTGTGGGGCCGGCTCAGCGCCCGGGCCAAGACGGATTTCGGGACGACGATCGCCTGCCAGCTGAGCGGGGGGCGAATGCTGGGCGGCGAATATGTGACGGTGCTCGGCGATCGCTCGGGCGCCCGGCTCGCCGGCGGAGCGCCGGGCCGAGGCACGTTCAGCCTGCGCTGACCCGGGTCAGATCCCGACCAGCTCGCCGAGCGGGAAGATGCGGTGCATGACCGCGACCCGCTTCGCCTCGACCCGGAAGACGAGCGGCGGGTTGAACTGCTCGAGCTCGATCCAGTCGGCGGTGCGGCGGCGGAGCCGCTTGACCAAGGCCGAGACGATCCTCGGCTCGTCCTCCTCGCCGCGCTGGCGGCGGAGCTGGACGACGACATAGTCGCCGATCGACGGCGGCCGGGCGGCGTCGACATAGGCGACCTCGCCGGGCTCGAAGCGGGGCTCCATCGAGAAGCCGGTGAAGTAGATGGCGTAGACGTCGCGGCGCCCCTCGAGGCTGGCCGGGCGGCGGACGTAATCGACGACCTCGCCCAGGTCCATCTCGACCGACTCGACCTGCTCGCCGTCGACCTCGACCTCGCCGCACGAGGGGGTGCCGCGCACCGGGACGTCGCGCGGCCGCTCGTGGCGAAAGGTCGCAAAGGGGTCGGCGAGCACGGCGGCGGAGCGGCCCGGCGGCGGCGCGTCGGCCTCGCCCTCGCCCGTCAGCAGCCAGTCCGAGCTGGTGCCGAGCACCCCGGCGAGCTTGCGCAGCCGCTCGGCGCCCGGAATCCCCTTCTTGCGCCGGAGGTCGCGGATCAGGTCGGGCTTGCCGACCGCCGCGAGCGAAGCCTGGGTCTCGTTGAGGCCGTGCTGGGCGAGCTTCGCCTCGACCCTGGCGAGCAGTTCGGCCTGGCGCTGTTCCACTCGGGAAGTATCCCAAAAATGCCGCGCGGGATCATTCGGGAAAATTCCCATTGACAAGGCCGGGACATTTCCCGATCTAATGGCCGCCTCACCAGCGAGGCATTCAGGCCATGACATTGATCGACCGGCTCCGCGCACTCGGCCTGCTCTGGGCGGCGGCGCACGGCAGGGAGCTTTCGACCCTCGGCACCCTGGTCGCCAAGGACGGCAAGTTCTTCGCCTGCCTCGCCGACGGCAAGACCTGCACGGTGACGATCTTCGAGCGCTTCCTCGCCTTCTTCCGCGAGCCCGGCAACTGGCCCGAGGAGAGCATCCCCGCCGACGCCGCCATGCTGCTCGACGAGGTCGAGATGATCGCCGCCGGGCCCGACCCTGCGGTCGGCCGCGAGATGCAGATCGATGCCCACCAGCTCATGGCGCCAGCTAGGCTCGAATGGCCGCTGGCGTCATCCGGAAAGGGCGGCGGAAGTTCCGGTCCGGATCGGACCTCGCTTCGGACGGAGGCTGACAGCCGCCGCCCTTTTGGGGCGCCCGCCCCGGTCCCTTCCTCGCCGACCTGTACGCCGACGAGCGCGCCCCCGCCGCCGCCAGCGGACAGCCCGGCCTCTTCGGTTGGTGAGGCGGCATGACCGTCGACCGCTCGGCGAGCCTGACCGCGAGGCAGCGCTTCCACAAGGTGAAGGCGCGCGAGCTGGTCAAGCGGGTCGGCGGGCTCGAGGACGCGGCCGACTATTGCCGGCTCGGCAAGTCCCAGCTGTCGGATTGCTGCAACCCCAATGTCGTCGCCTTCCTTCCTTCCGACGCGGTCGAGGATTTGGAGGCCGTCGCCGGCGAGCCGGTGATGACCCGGATGCAGGCTCGCGAGGCCGGCTTCGGCCTGGTCCGGCTGCCCGACCCGGGCGCCGCGCCGACCGTATGGAGCGGCTTCATCGCCCGGCTCGGACGCGAGGCGGGCGAGCTGATCGAGGGCATCTGCACCGACCTCACCGACGACAACGACGTCACTCCGGCCGAGGCCGGCCGGCGCCTCGCCGACGCCGCGGACCTGGTCCGGGTCGCGGTCGAGCTCGAGGCCGCGCTCAAGACTCGCGCGGCGGCGCGGGCCTGATGGCGGAAGCGTTCGCCTTCTCCGGGGCTAATAAGGTCTACGCCGCGCCCTCGGGTCGGGACGACGTCTCCGATCTTCACACATTCTCGAACGGTAAGGCGATCGTTTCCGCCTGGCGGCTGACGCCCGAGGAACTGGCCGAAGTCAACCGCAGTGGCGGGGTGATCTTTCTGTCGGTGCTGTCGGGCAACGTGCTCTACCCGGTGTTTGTCGGTTCCGAGGAGGCCGTGCGGTCGGTGGTGGCCGATTACGGCCCAATCTGGAAGCGCGAGGTGCAGGCGGGCGCGAGCCCGAGCGACGTGCACAACCGTCTGTCGCCGGGGCTGCTCAGCACGATCGTTCGATCGGTCGACACCGAGGACAACGCCTTCGTCATCCTGGAGAGTCTGACGCTCGGCGTCCTGCTTTTCTATGGCCGCGGCGCCGAGCACCTCGAAGTGCTGACCGAGCGGGTCACGGAGCGGCTCGCAGAGCGACGCACGAAGGAGCGCGGGTGATGGCGGGAGGGGGGCATGTCCGGTGACCGCGGCGCGTCCGCCTGCGCCGGCGGCGGGGCTGCTTCTGACCGAGGCGGAGGTGGCCGGCTGGGTGCGGATGGCGCTGCCCGGCGAGAGCTTCGTCTATTGCCGGGGCCCTTCCTCGGTGCCGCCGGGGCCGACCAAGAACCGGATCAACGCGCTTCGCGACGCCGGCGCGGTCCGGCCGCACAGCCGGCGCGGGCCCGACGGGTGGGAGCATCTGATCGTCAAGCGCGGCCAGGAGCAGGTCCCGGCCTCGGCGCCGAGGCCGGCGCCGCCTCCGGATTCGGCGATCGAGGAGATCTTCGCGGCGCTCGAGCGCTGCGCGGAGCGGCGGCGGCGGGCCTTCTCCGACGCCGAGCTGGCTCGGATCGCCGGGCTGGCGACCCGCAACCAGGCGGCGTGGCGGGTGACCAGGCTGATCCGCGACGGGCGCATCCGGACGGAGACGGTGGCGGCGCCCGACGGGACGCAATGGCGGGTGGTGGTGATCCCCGGATCGCGACCGGGCCAGGCGGAGCGCCGGACGGCGCTGCCGGCACAGAGGAGGGCAGGCGGATGATGCGAACGGAAACGAGCGAGGCGGGCGTGTCCCCCGGACACGGCCTCTCGGGATCACCGGCAACCATGTCCCCCGGACATGGCCTGTCCGGATCGCCCGCGTCGGCCCTGTCCCCCGGACACGGCCTCTCCGGATCGCCCGCGTCGGCCCTGTCCCCCGGACACGGCCTCTCGGGCGATCATCTGATCGCGGTTCGGGAGGCGGTGGCGGGGGTGCAGCGCCGGCTCGGCACGCCGCACCTCGCCGAGCGGACGCTGAAGGGCGAGGGCGACAATCTGCCGATGATGGAAGCCGCGGCGGCGGCGGTCGACCGGGTGCTCAGGGGCAGGTTCGGATGAGCCGGCCGGTGCAGCGGTTTGCCTACGCGCAACCGGCCTCGGCGCCGGCCGCCTCGTCGGGGGTGGCCTGGATCGACCGCAAGGTGAGCGAGCTCCACGCCGCGCGCGCGTTCCTCGGCGGCCTCGGCTATTCGCCGCGGCCGTCCCGGGACGACAGCCGGGACTATTACCGGCTCGGCCAGGGCTGGCGGGTCAGCGGCTGGCTGGGCACGTTCAGCGACGACCAGCTGATCGACTTCGCCAAGGCGCGGGGATTCCGGACTTCGCCCGCGAGCGCGCCCGGAGCTGGCCGTCATGGCTAGGGGCGCCGCCGACCTGCCGGGCCTCGGCCGTTATGCCGGCTGCCCGGTCCCGACCAGCAAGGGGATCGTCGACGGCGATCGCGCCCGGCGCAGCGAGGCCGCGGCGGGCTCCGCCGCCCTGCTCGCCGGCTATCGCCGCTATTTCGCCAGGCACCATCCGGAGCCGCGGGCATGAACGCCTATCGCGCTTTCCTCGAGCGCAAGGCTCAGCTGGGCGGCGATCACGGCTTCGCGCCGACTTTTCTGCCGTCGTTCCTGTTCGATTTCCAGGCGCACCTGGTCGACTGGAGCGTCCGCAAGGGGCGGGCCGCCGAGTTCGCCGATTGCGGGCTCGGCAAGACGCCGATGCAGCTGGTGTGGGCGCAGAACGTGATCGCTCACGAAAACAAGCCGGTGCTGGTGCTGGCGCCGCTGTCGGTATCGCAGCAGACCGTGGAGGAGGCGGAGAAGTTCGGCATCGACGCCGCGCGCTGCATGGACGGACGCCATCGCGGCGCGCGGGCGATCGTCACCAATTACGAGAAGCTGCACTATTTCGACCCGGAGGATTTTGCCGGCATCGTCTGCGACGAAAGCTCGATCATCAAGAATTTCGACGGCGCGCGGAAGCAGGCGATCACCGAGTTCATGCGCCGAACCAAATACCGGCTGCTGTGCACGGCGACCGCAGCGCCGAACGACTACGTCGAGCTTGGCACGTCGGCCGAGGCGCTGGGCGAGCTCGGCTATATGGACATGCTGTCGCTGTTCTTCCGTAACGACCAAGACAGCCTGCACCCCGCCTTCATCGGATCGCAGTGGCGGCTGAAGCCGCACGCCGAGCGCGACTTCTGGCGATGGATGGCGAGCTGGTCGCGTGCTTGCCGCCGGCCCTCCGACTTGGGCTTCGACGATGGCCGGTTCGTCTTGCCGGAGTTGGTCGAGGCCGAGCATCTGGTGGAAAGCCCGAACGCCGCAGGGGACCTGTTCCACGCGCCGGCGCGCTCGCTGGACGAGAAGCGCGCCGATCTACGGCTGACGATCGAGCGCCGGTGCGAGGCGGCGGCCCAGCGTCTCGCCGATGCGACGTCGGCCGTTGCTTGGTGTCATCTGAACGCGGAGGGTGACTTGCTCGCCCGCCTGATCCCCGGTGCCGTGCAGGTCAGCGGCGCGGACCCGGATGAGCGCAAGGAAGAGGTGTTTGCCGCCTTCAGGCGCGGCCAGATCCGGACGCTGGTGACCAAGCCGAAGATCGCAGCCTTCGGGATGAACTGGCAGCATTGCCATCGCTTCAGCTACTTTCCGACTGACAGCTTCGAACAATATTACCAGGCGGTCCGGCGCTTCTGGCGGTTCGGCCAGACCCACCAGGTCCGGGGGGACATTATCGGCACGACCGCCCAGGTGGGCACCCTCGGCAACCTTCGGCGCAAGGCGAAGGCCTGCGACGAGATGTTCAGCCGGATCGTCGCTGAGATGAACGATGCGATCCGCCTCGACCGCCTCAAGACCTTCGATCAGCGCGAGACGGTGCCGGCATGGCTGTAAGCGAGCAGCGGATCGCGGAGAATTACGCGCTCTACAACGGCGACTGTTGCGAGGTACTGCCGTCCTTGCCGGCGCAGAGCGTGCACCTCAGTGTCTACTCGCCGCCCTTTTGCGGGCTCTACAATTATTCGAGTCACGATCAGGACCTGTCGAACAACCGCACCTATGACGGGTTCCTGGAGCATTACGCTTTTCTGGTTGGCGAGGTCGCGCGGGTGACGAAGCCGGGGCGGATGACCGCCGTGCATTGCATGGACATCCCGAACCCAGGCCAGCGCAGCGGCTATTACGATTTTCCCGGCAAGGTGATTGCCCTGCACGAGCGCTTCGGATTCTATTTCTATGGCCGAGCCTTCATCTGGAAGGAGCCGCTCAAGGTGGCCATCCGGACCAGGTTGCGTCACCTGACCCACAAGCAGCTGGTGAAGGACAGCACGGCCAGCACCGTCGCGGCGGGCGATCAGTTCCTGTTCTTCAAGCGTGACGGCGACAACGCCGAGCCGGTCACCCACGCAACCGGGTTCGACCGCTATGCTGGTGGCCGCGAGGTTCCGCCTGGACTTTGGCAATATCGAGGCGAGACCGACCAGGCGAAGAACCGCCTCTCACACTGGATCTGGCGTCAATACGCTTCCTGCTTTTGGGACGATATCCGTATCGAGCGGGTGCTGCCCTACAAGGCGGCGAAGGAACGTGACGACGAAAAGCACGTCCACCCGCTCCAACTGGACGCCATCGAGCGCGTAATCGCGCTGTGGAGCAATCCAGGAGACGTAGTGCTTAGCCCGTTCATGGGTGTCGGCAGCGAGATTTACGGGGCGCTGATCAACGGCCGGCGTGGCATCGGCGTCGAGCTCAAGGCCTCATATTTTCGGCAGGCGCTGAACAACGTGGCCGCTGCCGAGATGCCCGGCGCTGTCGATGGAGAAACCCTGATCCAGCTTTCGGCCGGGCCGGACGATGAAGAAGAGGATGGCGTCAACGACCTGGAGGCGGCGGAATGACCGGGATCGCGGACTTCGTCCGGGCGGCGCTGGAGACGTTCCGGGCCGATCCGCCGGACAGCGAATATCAGCAGGGCTATCTCGCGGCGATGCTGGTGACGTGGCGGGACGGGCTCGGCCGGGGCGGCCGGGACAAGAGCCTGAACGGTCTGGCGGCGATGACGGCCAGGGTGCTGCCGATCCCGATGGTGCTCCACTGCCCGCGCTGCGGGCTGCAGCACGTCGACGAGCCCGAGCCCGAGCGTGGGTGGACCGACCCGCCCCACCGGTCGCACCTGTGCCACGGCTGCGGCTGCATCTGGCGACCCGCGAGCGTCGCCACCTGCGGCGTCGCCCGGCTCGTGAACGAAGGCAGCTCGGACACCTGGGCGCCCGGCGATGCGACGCTTCGCGAGCTGGCGGCCGAGGAAACCCGGCTCGTAGATCGGCTGCTGTGGGCCGTTGAGCGCGCGGAGGCCGATGTGGGCGGCGAGAGCGTCGCCCACGTCCTGCCGCTGCTCGGCCCGGTGAACGACCGAAATCGTCATCTGCTTACCGGGAGCGGTAAACGATGATGCCCTCCCGCAGCTACGCTGCCAAGGTAGGCGACCTTGTCAGGTACGATGATGGCCCGACCGCGCTGATGCGCGTCACCGACATTATTGGGGGCCGCTATTACGGGCGGGCGTTCCATTCGGTCGGCACCTGCACGAGCCGGTCCGAGGTCTTTGAGCCGTCCGAAGCAGATCGAGAGCGGTGGGCGCGCTGCCACGATGGCACCGACGCCTGGATTCGCGGGGCCTGGGGATGAGGCGGAGGCGCGCCCAACGTGAGCCGCGCGCCTGCCTCACGGCGGGCTGCGGCGCGGCGATCCCGCACTGGAAATTGCTGTGCGACGGCTGCTTCGGCCGGCTGCCCTGGCCGCGCCGGCGGGCGATCGTCGACGCCCGCCAGGCGCGGGCGCCGCATCTGGTGTTCCAGCACAGCCGATCGGCCGCTTCATGGCTCGCCGAGCATTCGCCGGCGGACGAGGCGGCCCGGAGAATGGGGGAGGCGGCCGAATGAACCGCGTCGAGCACCTTCTCGAATGCCTGTCGGAGGAATGCAGCGAGGTCGGCCAGCGCGTCTCGAAGGCGCTCCGCTTCGGCCTCGGCGAGGTCCAGGCCGGTCAGCCGTTGACCAACGCCGAGCGCGTCGTCGTGGAGCTGAAGGACCTGCTCGCCGTCGTCGAGATACTCGTCGACGAGTCGATCATCCCCCATCCGATGGTGACGCCCGTGGAGGTGGACGCCAAGCGCGACAAGATCGAGCGCTTCATGGCGATCGCGCGCGAGCAGGGGGTGCTGACGCCGTGAGCCGCCCCCGCAAGACGGTCGCTCAGATCCGCGAGGCGGCGAGGGCCGAGCGCGACATCGAGGTGGCGGCCTTCCTCGACGGCTATGCGGCGCTGGTGCGCGCGGGCCGCGACGACCCCTGCTCGGGGCCGCTGGCGACCTCGATCGAGGGCCTGGCCAGCTCGCTTCGCGCCGGCCTGGTCGACGAAGGCCCACCTTCCGGCCTGGCGCTGGTGCCGGTCCGGTCGGCGGGGCCGTCTGGCCCGCTGAACGGGACGGTGCGGCACGCGGAGCGGGGCCGATGAGCTGGGCGGTGGGCGAGATACGCTGCTCGACGGACAAGGGCTGGCAGGTCGTCGCCGGGTGGCGGCGGGAGTTGTTCGGGCTGGACTTCAGGCCGGTCTGGTTTCCCGACGACGTGGACCCGGATGGCCAGATGGCGTGGCTGCTCACCCACCTGCCGACCGGATTCGGGATGATGGGCCTGGTGATGGGGCTCGCCGGCGCCCAGGCGGTGGCCGACGAGGTCGCTGGGTGGGCCGACTGGCAGCATATTGACCCGCTCAGTGCCCGCTTCCTGAAGCCGCGCGTCGACGCCTTGCGCGAGCGGCTCGATCCGAGGGTGCTTCACCCTGCCAATCTTGTCCCTCCCTGGGCCGAGACCGTCTTCGAGGAAGGGCCGAAAGGCTGCCATCTGAAGGTGGTGCCGTGAGCGGCCGCCCGATCCTCACCGCCGCGCTCGAGCGGCAGGTGGTCGACCAGCTGCGGCGGCGGACGCCGGGGCGCGGGCACGCCAAGCGCGTCGCGTTCGAGGCCGGGGTCAGCGTCAGCCATGTGCTGCGGGTGCTGAAGGGTCACGATCGTCCGGGGTTGAAGCTGGCGATCGGGCTCGGCCTGGTGCGGCTCGAAGAAGCCGCAGCGGGCACAGCGCGGACGGACGATTCCGGGCAGGACGAGGCCTGGCGGCGCGACCAGCTCAGCCTGGGGCTGGAAGCATGAGGGCGAAAAGCAAGGGAGGCGTTCGGGCTGGGTAATGGCTGGCAGCGACGGCAGTCAGGACCGCGGGGGCAGCGCCCCCGCGCGGGGCGCGGCACCCGCTGAGCGCGCGCGCATCGTCCCGCTGACGCTGCGAGGCAGTGGAGGCGTGAGATGACCAGCCGCCGCTGGCCAGCAGGTACGTTGCGAGCGGCATTGATCGCCGCTCATGAGGCGCATCCTTGGGCGACTGCGCCAAAGCTGGCGATCATAGTTGGCGCCGATACGGACAGCGCTCGCCAAGTCCTGCGGCAGAACAAGATTGTCGTCCCGATCGAGCGGCCAGCGCGGCTGATGTGGACACCAGAAATGAAGCGGGCGCTCATCCATGCGGCCCACGACCATCTGACTATAGCTCGTGCCTGCGCCCTTATTGGGGTGGTGCCTCAGACCCTTGCGCTTGGAGCGCTAGAGGTCATCCGCGACCAGGTCGAGCGGCCGTGATGCGCTTCTTCACCGGCATCCATCAGCCATCGGACGCGGGGCGTGTCGACGCGGCGTTCATTTCGGTTCACCGACTCGTCCGGCGAAAGGGAGCATTCGCGGCGAACGACTGGATCATGGATTCAGGCGCATTCTCGACGATCCGTAAATACGGAGGTTATCCCAACAGCCCAGAGATCTACGCTGCTGAAGTCAACAGATGGTCGAAAAACGGTCGTCTGCTGGCGGCAGTGACCCAAGATTACATGTGCGAGCCGTACATGTTGCGATTGACTGGAAGGTCCGTGCATGAACATCAGGCCCTCACAATAGAGAGATTTGATGCGATCGGCGCCTGCGACCTCGGCGGCGTCTACCAGATGCCCGTCCTGCAAGGGTACTCACCTGACGAATATGTCCAACATCTCAAAACTTACGGCGACCGGCTCGACGAGTGCGCACGTTCACCAGCCCTGTCTCGTGCTTTCCCGCCGGTGGTCGGCGAGAAGCCTGCGGTGGGCGCTTGGGTCGGGGTCGGTAGTGTATGCAAGAGGAACGGTAATCCTGCTGCGATTGAGGAGGTATTGCTCGCCATAAAGCGGGAGCGGCCGGAGCTTAGGCTACATGGGTTCGGAATCAAGGCAACAGCACTCGGCAGCGCCCTCGTGCGGGCGCTGCTGGCGTCGGCTGACAGCATGGCCTGGAGCTTTGCCGCTAGGAGGGAGGGGCGGGACGCAAACAGCGTTCAAGAAGCAATCAGATATACCAATCGCATCGCACGCAATGCTCCGGAACCTACTCTCCTATCGTCCATGTTGCTGCCGGTGTGGAGTTCTCCAACGACCGACTCTGCGGACCGGCCGCTATGACACGGCCCGAAGGACCACTTCGGGACGACCTGCTCGCGGCCGCCCTCGCCTACGCCGCGCGGGGATGGCCGGTCTTTCCGTGCAACCCGAAGAACAAGCAGCCCCTGCTCGCGCGCGACAAGGATGAGGCGGGCAGGCCGATCCCGAACAGCGGCGGGGTCACCAAGGCGAGCACCGACCCGGAGCTGATCCGCGCCTGGTGGAAGAAGTGGCCGAGAGCGCTGGTCGCGATCGCCACCGGCCACCCGACGCTCGATCTGGGCGGCCGTCGGCTGTTCGTCGTCGATTTCGACCCGCGCGAGGACGCCGACACGGGCGAGATCTGGACGCTCGACCGTCTCAAGACCGAGCTCGAGGCGATGATGGGGTGCGATTTCCCGGTCACGCTCGCCGCGCTGACGCCTTCCGACGGGGTCCATGCCTATCTGCTCCAGCCGGGGGACGGGCCGGCGATCGCCAACCGCGGCAACCTCCCCGACCATGTCGACGTGCGCGGGCTGGGCGGCTACGTCATCGCTCCGCCGAGCGTCATGGGGCCCAATGCGGTCAAGGGGCAGGCCGGGCTTCGCTATCGCTGGCACCGCAAGGAGCCGATCGGCGGCATCGCCGAGGCGCCGGCGGCTTTGATCGAGATCCTGAGCTCGCCAGGCAAGGGAGCGGGACGGGACGGCGCCGGCGCGGCCGCGGCGCGGCCGCTGCCGGCGGGCGCTTCGGCAGGCTTGGGACAGGCCTGGGACGATTCCGAGCGCGAGGCGGTGCGCAAATATGCGCTGGCGGCGCTCGACGGCGAGTGCCAGGCGGTCCGGACCGCCGGCAGCGGCCAGCGCAACAGCCAGCTCAACGAAAGCGCGCTCAAGATCGCCTCGCTAGTGGCCGCCGGGGCGCTTCAGGAGACGATCGCCCGGCAGTGCCTCGAGGCGGCGGCGCGCGACAATCCGGGGCGAGATGACGACCGCCAGCTCGCCGCGACGATCGAGAGCGGCTGGTCCGCCGGACTCAACAAGCCTCGCGATCTCGGCGAGATCGCGGCCGCCGCGCGCTCGCGCGCTTCGCGCTACGGGCCGGATCGCCGCAGGGCTTCCGCCGCTTCCGCCCGATCGCCCCCGGCCTCGAGCGCGGCTCGCCGCCCGTCGTCGGACGATCAATCGGCGAGAAATTCGCGACCCTTCCGGGATGGAAGGCTGGCGGGCCAATCGTCGGGCGCGGGGTTCGGGGATGAGCCCGCAGCGCCGCCGCCACCGCTCGGCGAGGCCGAGCTTGCCCGGCTTCGGCCGATCGCCGAGGCGTGGCTGGAGCGGCGGCTGGCGGGGGCGGCGCGGCTGCCGGCGGCGGAACGCAAGGCCGAGCTGACGGCGATCGCCTGGGGCATCGGCCGGCGGGTGGCGGCGAAGCTGCTCGACGAGGGGTCGGCCAAGGAGGCGATCTGGCCGCTGTGCGAGGATGTCGCCGATCTCCAGCATTCCGACATCGACCGAGCCGTTGACGGCGGCGGCGCCCGCGGCTTCGATCCCGGGCCATTGCTGCTCGACCTCGCCTGCTCGGCCTATCCGATGACCGATTTCGGGATCGGCGAGCGCTTCCGCGACCGCCACGGGCGCGATTTCCGGTTCACCACCGGCAAAGGCTGGCTGGGCTGGGACGAGCGGCGGTGGAAGGTGCTCGACCAGGACAAGGACACGGCGCCCGCCGAGCTGGTCGCGGCCGTGTTCGAGACGATAAGGTCGATCCAGCGCGAGGCCCGGCGGGTCGCCGAGACCGGACTCAAGCTCGAATTGGTCAGGGAGGGCAAGCAGGAGCGGCTCGACGTCGACCAGGCGAATCTGCACGCGCTCGACCATTGGGTGGCGGTCGGAAAGCAGTGGAAGCGTTTCTCGACCCTGCTCGCGACGTGGGGTCGGCAGTCCGAGCAGGCGAGCAAGCCCGTCGCCATCGCCAATCTCGCGCGGCGCTGGCTGACCGTCCCGATCGAGGATTTCGACTGCGAGCAGATGGCGATCAACGTCGAGAATTGCACGTTGCGATTCGCCGTCGAGATCTTGCCGGATGGATCGCGCAAGGTGGCGGTGAGCCGGGACTCTCATCGGCGCGAGGATTATATCACCCGGCTCGCGCCCGTCCTCTACGATCCAGAGGCGCCTAGCCCGCTCTATGACGGGATGATCGCCTGGGCCCAGCCCGACGACGGCATGCGCCGCTATCTCCACCAGGTCGGCGGCTATGCCGCCTCGGGCGACACTGGCGAGCACAAGCTGTGGTTCAACTACGGCCGTGGCCGCAACGGCAAGTCGACCGCGATCGACAGCTGGTGCTCGGCGCTGGGCGACTATTCCGGCACGATCGGGATCGAATCCTTCCTCGACCAGGGGATCAAGAAGAGGGGCGACCAGGCGACCCCGGACCTGGCCAAGCTGGGCGGGGTGAGGATGCTTCGCGCGTCCGAGCCCGAGCGCGGCGCCAAGCTCAATTCGGCGCTGATCAAGGCGGCGACGGGCGGCGAGCCGATGAGCGTGCGGGCTCTGCACCGGGGCTTCTTCGACCTGCTGCCGCGCTTCAAGCTGCTGATGAGCGGCAATTCCAAGCCCGCCATCCCCGACACCGACGAAGGCATTTGGGGCCGGATGAAGCTGATCCCGTGGCTGAGGAACATCGACCAGCCCGAGCCCGGGGTCGCCGACTGGCCGACCAAGGACCCCAAGCTGCTCGCCAAGATCAAGGCGGCCGAGCTGCCCGGCGTGTTCCGGCGGCTCGTCGAGGGGCTGGTCGACTATCTCGAGCACGGCTTCGTCGAGCCCGAGGGGGTGACGGCGGCGACCCAGGCCTATCGCGACCATAGCGACCCGCTGGCGCGCTTCCTTCGGCTGTGCACCGAGATGGACCCGCAGAGCCGGGTCAAGTCGTCGGAGCTGCACCGGGTGTTCACCGCCTGGTGCAAGGCCGCCGGCGAGAAGGAGTGGAGCTCGAAGGGCTTCGCCGACGCGATGATCGACAAGGGCTTCGCCAAGACCCGAAGCGATGGCATGCGCTGGATCGGGCTCAGGCTGACTCGCTCGGAGGAGGAGTTCGTCGATGCCGAGGGGAGGGTGCGCGAGAGCCTGCCCGACCTGGAGGACCCGGTGCCGAGGGCGCCCGCGGCTCGGCCGCCGCCTCGCGACGACTTCATCGGCGGATGGGACGATCGACCGTGACCCTTCCGCCACGGAAGTCAGGCGGAAGGGTCGGTGGAAACGAAAAGCGGCGGATTTCTGCGGCTTTGGAAAGGTTGGAAGGGGATGCGCGATGTTGGCCGTGAGTGCGGGCGTGCGGGCGCGGGCGCGAGGCGAAATTCACAAAAAGGCTTCCAATCCTTCCAGTCTTTCCAAATGCTGAAAATAAGGACCATGGTTCAATGAATTATGCCGAGACCAATGCCGGAAGGGCTCGCTCCGAGGCTTCCGAAACCGGAAGCGCGCGGCGGTTCTGGACCTTCGACGACGTCGAGACGCGGCTCGCCGATGCGATGGAGGCGTGGTGGCGGGTGCCGGACCGGGAGCGTGGGTGGCAGCATGTCAGGGCGCTGTGGCCCGACATCGCCCGCCAGGGCTGGCGGGTGGACGTCGACGGCGAGTTCGACGAGCGCGAGGCCGTGCAGGTGCCGCGGCGGCCCGCTTTGACGCGCGACCAGGTGAAGGCGATGGTGGAGGCGAGCGAGTGGCTGGCCTTCGTTCCGGAGCGCGACCGAAGGCTGGTGGCGATCGTCCTGACCTATCGGGTGCGCGGCTTCGACAAGGTGCCGTGGCTGCGCATCTGGGACCGGCTCGGGCGGGGGCGGCCCGGGCCGGAGGGGCTGCGCAAGCGCTATGGGCGGGCGCTCGCCGGCATCGCCGCGGCGCTGAATGGCTGATTTCGGCGTGCGTGGGCTGTCAAGGTGCGTGGCGCATGGGCGCGAAAATATTGGGTGTCCGCCACGCACCCCCTTCCATGCTATCCGGCGGATATCGTCGGGCGAGGCCTGACCTTCGTCGAACAGGCTCAAGGCAAGGGAGAGGGAGATGCGCCGCTTCTGACCGGAGCGGCGGCGGGATCATGGCCAAGCTCCGGTCCCTGCCGCCGCGCCTCGGCGCCGCCGCTCCGAAGCTGAGGGCGGCGCCGAAGCGGGCCGAACCCTTCTATCAAAGTCGCGAGTGGCGCGCTCTGGTCGCGCAGATCAAGCGCGAGCGCGGGAACTGGTGCGAGCGCTGCGGCTCCGGTGGACGGATCGTCGGCGATCACAGGCGTGAGCTGAAGGACGGCGGGGCGCCGCTCGATCCGGCCAATGTCGAGTTGCTCTGTCTGAAGCGGTGCCACCCTCGCAAGACGGCGGAGGCGCGGCGGCTTCGGGCGCTCGGCCGGGCGCCCTGACGGGCCTCGGATTGAAGCGAACGTGTTGGGGCTCTCGCCCTGGCCACTGGCTGGGGGGGGTGAAAAGTTCAGGGGTCCGACCCCCTGATCACCTCTGCCCCTCTCATTTGGAGATTTTTTTCTTGGATCAGGAAAATTCGGTCGACCTGGACCTGTTCGGCGACCCGATCCCGGAGGGGTTCGAAGGCCGGGGCCGGCCTCCGCACGAGGCGACCGCCAGAAACCGCAACAAAGTCATGGTGTTGCTGGCGCTTGGCTGGGCTCCGAAGCGGATCGCCGGAACGCTCGGGATCAGCGGGCCGACCTTGCGCAAGCATTATTTTTCCGAGCTCAGGTCGCGGACCGTCATGCTCGACCGGCTGAAGGCGGCGCACCTGACGACCTTGCTTGAGCAGATGAGGGCCGGGAACGTCCAGGCGATCAAGGAGATGGGGCGGATCATCGATCGCGCCGACGCGGCGCTGTTCGGGCTGGGGTCCGGCTCCGACGACGACGAGGACGAGGCAGCGCCGCCGCGGCGCCCGGCAGGCAAGAAGGAGCAGGCGGCGATCGCCGCTCAGAGCGCCGGCGAGGGGACGATCTGGGGAAACGATCTTCTGCCGCCGAACCAGGTGAATTGAGACCGGGCGCGCTTCGGCGCGGCCGATGAGCGCGGGCCTCCCGCGCGCTGCCGCCTCGGCGGCCTGCCCGGCGGACGGCGTTCCTGGCGCCGGCCCGCCGGGCATTAGTTTCGAGAACCGGACCGGGAGCGGGACGGTGGCCCAAAGGAGAGAAGGCGTGGCAGCGGCAGCGGGGTCGGTCGAGCCGCTGGTCAATCCCTGGTCGACGGCGTGCCCGGACTGGGAGCGGCGATTGCTGGCGGGCGAGAGCCTGGTGCCGGACCTGCCCCTGTTCGCGGACGAAGCAAGCCGGGCACTGCGCATCTTCAAGCGGCTGCGGATCCCGGACCTGATCGGCAAGCCGACCATGGCCGAAGCCTGCGGGCCCTGGTTCTTCCCGATCGTCAGGGCCCTGTTCGGCTGCTACGACCCGGCGGCGCACCGGCGGATGCTGCAGGAATATTTCCTGCTCATCCCGAAGAAGAATTCGAAGACGTCGAACGGCGGCGTCGTGATGCTGACCGCGATGATCATGAACCGCCGGCCCGAGGCCGAGTTCAGCTTCATCGCGCCGACGATGGAGATTGCCGGCCGCGCTTTCCGCCAGGCGCGCGGCACGATCAGGATCGACGCCGAGCTCGACAAGCTGTTCCACGTCCAGGACCATCTGAGGAGGATCACCCGGCGCACCGATGGATCGGTGCTGATGATCAAGGCGGCCGACACCGACGTCGTCACCGGCGGCAAGGACGTCGGCACGATGATCGACGAGACCCACGTCTTCGCCAAGAAATCGAACGCCGCCGACATCTTCGTCGAGCTGCGCGGCGCGCTGGCGGCGAGGCCGGACGGGTTCCTGTTCCAGACGACGACGCAGTCGAAGGAGCCGCCGTCGGGGGTCTTCAAGCGCGAGCTTGAGACGGCTCGGGCGGTCCGCGACGGCGAGATCGAGATGCCGCTGCTGCCGGTGCTCTACGAGCTGCCGGAATCGGTGCTGAAGGTGGACGGCTGGAAGGACCGCAAATACTGGCCGCTGGTCAACCCGAATCTCGACCGGTCGGTGAGCACCGACTTCCTGCAGCGCGAGCTGGAGCGGGCCGAGCGCGAGGGGATGGACCAGCTGATGCTGGTCGCCTCGCAGCATTTCAACGTCGAGATCGGCCTTCGCCTGCGCAACGACCGCTGGCGGGGCGCGGATTTCTGGGAGGGTGCCGGGGACCGGGATGTCTGCGGCGACCTCGACGCGATGCTGGCGCGGTGCGAGGTGGCGGTGGCCGGCGCCGACGGCGGCGGCCTGGACGATATGTTCGGGCTCTGCGTGGCGGGGCGGGAGCGCGATTCGAAGCGCTGGCTCTACTGGTTCCACGCCTGGGCGCAGCGCGACGTGCTCGAGCTGCGCAAGGAGATCGCGCCCAAGTTGCTCGACTTCGAGGCGGACGGCGACCTGACGCTCTGCGACGACGCGACGCAGGACATCGAGGAGATCGTGGAAGTCCTTGGAAGGGTCGCGGCCACTGGCTTGCTGCCCGAGAAGAGCGCGGTCGGGCTCGACCCGCAAGACGTGGGCGTCCTCGTCGACGCGCTGGAGGGGATCGGCCTCTCCACCACCACTCACCAGGTGGTGGCGGTGCCGCAGGGGTTCCGGCTGTCGAGCGCGGTGTGGAGCATGGAGCGCAAGCTCAAGGACCGGATGCTGGTGCATTCCGGATCGGCGATGATGGCCTGGTGCGTCGGGAACGCGAAGGTGGAGCAAAGGGGCAATGCCGTGCTGATCACGAAGGAGACCGCCGGCAAGGCCAAGATCGACCCGCTGATCGCCGGCTTCAACGCCACCAAGCTGCTCGAGGCGAATCCGGAGGCTGGAGAAACATCGGTCTACGAGACCCGCGGCTTGCGAATGGTCGGGTAGGCGCAGCTCGTGTCGTGGCTGAAAAACGTAGCTGGTTGGTTGGGGGCGGCCAGTCCGGCCTCCGCGTCGCCGGTTGGTGCTGGGCCGGTGCAGGCGTTTACGGCCTACAATCTCGACGATCCGGCGCTGATTGAGTTTCTGAGCGGCGGCTTCCGATCGTCGACGGGGATTTCCGTCAACGATCGCGCGGCGCTTCGCAACAGCACTTTCTTCAGGTCGGTGAACTTGATCGCGGGTGCGATCGGGATGCTGCCGCTGCACCTGATGGAGCAGGACGAGGACGGCGGCAATAAGAGGAAGGCGCGCGAGCATCCGCTCTTCAGGATTTTGCACAAGGCCCCTAACCGCTACCAGACGGCCGCTGAGTTCAAGTCGTACATGCAGACCTGTGCACTACTCGACGGCAATGCGTATGCTATGGTGATCCGGGTCGGGAGTAAGATCAGCCAGATCGTGCCGTTGCCGCGCAAGTCGGTGACCCCTGAGCTGACCGACACCTTCGACATAAGGTTCAAATATCAACGGCCAAAAGGGGGTACGGTTTATCTCTCCTCGCGGGAGGTGTTTCACTTTCGCCATCCGGTGACGCTCGACGGTCTGCGCGGCGTGTCCCTGCTGGAGGTAGCGAAGGAGACACTCGGAATCGCCACGATCGCGCAGCGCGCCGCTGGCAAGCTGTTCAGCAACGGCTCTTTCGCGGCGGGCGTGCTGGAGACCGATAAGACGCTGGGCGACGATGTCCACCAGCGCATCCGCGACGACTGGGAGGAAATTTACAGCGGTGCCGACAATGCCGGCAAGTGGGCGATCCTCGAGCAGGGGTTGAAGGCCAAGCAGCTCAGCCAGAACGCCAAGGAATCGCAGCACGTCGAGACGCGCGAGCACGAATCGGAAGAGGTGTCGCGCTTCACAGGTGTGCCGCGGCCACTGCTGATGTTCGACGAAACGAGTTGGGGTTCGGGCATTGAGCAGCTCGGGCAATTCCTCGTCACTTACTGCCTGATGATTTGGTTCGTCGCCTGGGAGCAGGCGGTGGAGAGGATCCTGGATGATGACGAACGCGACCGGCTGTATGCCAAGTTCAATGACGGCGCGTTGCTGCGCGGGTCGCTGAAGGATCAGGCCGAGTTCTTCGCCAAGGCGCTCGGCGCGGGCGGCGGCCATGGCTGGCTGAAGGCCAACGAGGTGCGCGAGGCCTTCGATCGCAACCCCGAGCCGGGCGGTGAAGTGCTTCCGCAGCCGACCGCGGCCCCCCGTGGTGCTGTAGCGGCGGGGGAAGTCGAAGAAGATCCTGCGGCTCCGCCGGCGGTGAATACAGGGCGTCGGCGCGACCGTTCAGAGGAAGAGGAAGAGTGAGATGAAGCCGATGTTTGTCTTCGCCAAGGCGCGGCCTGGAGCTCTTCCGGTTCCCGAACGCCGCGATGTGTCGGCGCTGACGCCGAGCAGCGTTCTGGATCGCTGGTCGTCCGAAGGTGCTGGTGTGCGGGCATTGTCGTCGGGCGACAATGTCATCACCATGTTCGACATCATCGGCGAGGACTTCTGGACCGGCGGCGGGGTGACGGCGAAGAAGGTCAGGGAACAGCTTCGCGCTATCGGTGACAGGCCGGTTGAGGTGCAGATCAACTCCCCGGGTGGCGACATGTTCGAGGGCATCGCGATCTACAACGTGCTGCGCGAACATTCTCAGGCCATCACGGTAAAGATCCTCGGCATGGCCGCTTCCGCTGCGTCGATCATCGCCATGGCCGGCGACGAGATCGAGATCGGGGCGGCCGGCTTCATCATGATCCACGATTGCTGGGTGATCGCGATCGGCAACAGGCACGACATGCGGGAGACGGCCGATTGGCTGGAGCCATTCGACGCCGCGATGCGCGATGTCTACGCGCAGCGCACGGGGCAGTCGGCTGAGGATGTTGCCAAGTGGATGGATGCCGAGACATGGATGTCGGGCAGCGCGGCGATCGAGCGTGGCTTCGCCGACGCGCTCCTCCCTGCGGACCAGGTGAAGGTAGACGAGGAAGCCCAGGCTTCCGACAAACAAATCAATGAGCTGCGCGCGATGGAGCTGTCGTTGCTGGCCTCGGGGAACACCCGAAGCCAAGCGCGCGCGCGCATCAACAAGATTCGGGGCACGACGGACTCTGCCCCATCCGGGAGCACGACGGACTCTGCTCCCGATCCCGAACTGGCCGGCGCCCTCGCCGGTCTTCTCCAAACCATCAGGGCATAGGAGTCCTACCATGAACAAGATGATGTTTACGGCGGCTGCCGCGCTTTCGCTCGACATGCCGCGCGCCGTTCACGCCACCCCCCGCGCCGATATCAGCGATCCCAAAGCGCTGATCGGCCAGCTCCAGGCTGCCTTCGAGGAATTCAAGGCGACCAACGACGCCTCGCTGGCGGCGAAGGTGGACGATGCGGTCGTGACCGCAAAGCTGGACGCGATCAACGCCGACCTGAACAAGCTCACCAAGGCGCTCGACGACCAGGCGGCGATCCTCGCCTCCAACAAGCTGAACGGCGGCGTCATCGGCGACATCCCGGCTTCCGACCCGGAATATGTCGTGGCCTTCAAGGCTCATCTCCGCAGCGGCGAGGTGCAGGCGGCAATGACCAAGGGGGTGGACGCCGATGGCGGCTATCTCGCGCCGATCGAATGGGACCGCACCATCACCAGCAAGGTCAAGCGGGTCTCGCCGATCCGCGAGAATTCGCGGGTGATCAGCATCTCGACCGCGGGCTTCAAGAAAAACTTCAGCGACCGCGCGATCGGCTCGGGCTGGGTCGGGGAGACGGCGGCCAGGCCGGCCACGACCACGCCGGCGATCGGTCAGCTCGACTTCGTGCCCGGCGAGATCTACGCCAACCCGGGCATCTCGCAGCAGCTGCTCGACGATGCTGCCGTCGACCTCGAGGTGTGGTTGTCGGACGAAGTGGACGGCGAGTTCGCCAAGCAGGAGAATATCGCTTTCCTGTCCGGCAACGGCACGAACAAGCCCTACGGCATCCTCACCTTCGTGACCGGCGCCGCCAATGCCGCCAGGCACCCGTGGGGCGCGATCGCCGTCGTCAACAGCGGGCATGCCACCCAGGTCACGGCCGACGCGCTGATCAGCCTGATCTACAGCCTCCCCGGGGAGTTCCGCGGCAACGCGAAGCTCTACACCAACCAGCAGACGCTGGCCGCCTTCCGCAAGCTGAAGGACGGGCAGGGCAATTATCTGTGGCAGCCGGCGTTCGCGCTGGGCCAGCCCTCGACGCTGGCGGCGGCGCCGGTGGTGGAGGTGCCGGACATGCCCGACATCGCCGCCGCCGCAATCGCCGCCCTCTACGGCGACATGGAGCAGACCTATCTGGTGGTCGACCGGGTCGGAATCCGGGTGCTGCGCGACCCGTTCACCAACAAGCCCTTCGTCCATTTCTACACGACGAAGCGGGTGGGGGGCGGTGTCCAGAATCCCGAGCCGATGCGGGCGCTCCAGATCGCCGCTTGAGCGGCCATCGCTCGACGAAGAGAGAGGCGTCGGGGTTTCGCCCCGACGCCTTCTTCGCATCAGGAAGCGGCGGGATGCACCCGCCGTTTCCCCATGTGAAGGAGATCGTCATGGCAGTAACCAAGGGAAGCGCCGGCACCGCTGCGCCGGCCAGAAGCAGGGGCGCCGCCGCGACGGTCGCCCGCAGCGTCGATACTCGCAACGTGAAGACTTCCGATCGTCCCGGCGTGCCCGACACGGCGGGAATGTCCGAGGACACGTTGAAAGCGGCCGCCGCCACGGACATGGAGGCTTCGGGCGCTTTCCAGGAACCGGAGATCAAGTCGAGGATCGACGTCGACCATCCTGCGGTCGACAACGCCCCGCGTCAGGGTCAGCCCGCGGACGCGAATCGCATCGACTTCAACGACCCGACCAAGACTGGCGCCGAAGCCGTCGCGGACAATATGAAGGACCAGGGCGGCCGCTGAGCCGGCGGACGACCGGAAACCATGGGGCCGACGGGAATGAGATATTCGATCAGGACCGTCGGCCCCCTCGCTCCGGCGGAGGTCATCCCGCCGGTCATCGACCTGGCGGAGGCGAAGGCGCATCTGCGAGTCGACTTCGACGACGACGACGACCTGATCTCCGCCTATCTGGCGGCGGCTCAGGACCATGTCGAGCGGCATACCAGCCAGGTGCTGACGCCGCGCGAGATGGAGCTTTCGCTGCACGGCTTTCCCGCCGCCTCGAGCGGGCGGTGCGGCAGCCAGGACATCGTCATCCCGCGCGAGCCGGTGACGGCGATCACGGCGATCTCCTATGCGGACGCCGACGGCGTGGCGGCCGAGCTCGACGAGGCCGACTGGCGGTGGAGCGAGGGCGCGGCGGACCTGGTCCTGCCCACCTACGGCACAAGCTGGCCGACCGCCTATGACGAGCGCGGCAGCGTCAGGGTGAGGTTCGAGGCGGGCTATGAGGAAGGGCTCGCGCCGGCGTCGCTGACGGCGGCGGTGAAGCTGATGCTCGGCCATCTCTATCTGAACCGGGAGAGCGTGGTGACGGGAACCATCGCCACCGAGCTGCCGGCGGGCATCGCCGCTCTGTGCGCGCCCTATCGGCGGGTGATGCTTTGATGGGGATGAGCGGGAGGCGCGAAGATGCGCGCCGGTAGGCTGAGGGACCGGGTCACGCTTCGGCGGCAGACGAACATCGAGACCGGCAAGGGCGGCTATACGCAGGCGTGGACGACGGTGGTGGGAATGGAGCGGATCCACGCCGAGGTAATCGGGCAGAGCGGCCGCGAGTCGGTGATCGCCAGCACGCTTCAGGGCGTCGCCACCTACCAGATCAATATCCGCTTCCGCTCGGGCGAGACGGCGCCGCAGGCGAAGGACCAGATTATCTGGCACGCGCCTGGCGGCGACGTCGAGCTGAACGTGATCGCTCCGCCGGTCGACCGCTACGGGACCCGGGTGGAGCTGCAAATCTTCGCCGACACTTCAACACCACAGGGAGCATGAATATGGCCGACAGGAAGACCGAGCTGGTCCACGCGACCCGCGATTTCAGCAACGCCGCCATCGGCAGCAAGAGCCGCAACGAGGAGTTCCAATACGACCTCGACGGCGACCCCGAGAAGCTGGGCAAGCTTGGCCTGGTGAAGAAGGGCCCCGCGCCGAAGGACGATTCGGCGCCGCCCGCCGCGGCGGCGGATAAGCCGGGGAAATAGGGTGACCGTTCGAGGGCGCCGGGTGCGGGGCGACCGGGCGTTCACGCGCCTGATGCGCCAGCTCCCGGAGTCAGCCCGCGAGGAGGTTGTCGCCGATCTCGACGCGGCCGGCGATCAGATACTGGCCGCGCAGCGCGCGTCGGCGCCGGGGCGAAGGTTGCCGGCGGCGCTGTCCAAGCGGGTCTACCGGCGGACGCTTCGGCTGCGCGTCGGGCTGCTCGGGCGCGCCGTCAACCGCCGGCTGTTCTTCGCCGCGATCGTCCATGGCGGCCGCAAGGCGCAGACGGTGCAGGCCCGGCGTTCGACCAGGAGCGGGAAGATCAGCAGCTACCAGTTGCGGGTGCGCGCGAAGGCACCGCAGCCATTCGTCTTCTCCGAGCGGGTTCGCGCGATCCGGAACACACTGGGCGGTCGGATCAGGACCTTCTGGGAGCGGACGCTGGCGCGGGCGGCGCGAGGAGTGGGCGATGCCTGACCTGAAGCTGGCGGCGCAGGTCGCGATCTACGAGGTGCTGAGCGCTCTGCCGGCGCTCGCGCCCTTCTACCAGCATGTGCCCGGGGAGACGCAGCCGCCTTATTCGCTGATCGGCGACATGAGCACGACGCCGATGGGCGGCAAAAGCGGCGGCCTCGACCGGATCGACTTCGAAATCCTTCATTATGTGCGCGAGCCGGGGCGGGAGTTCCTGACGCCGCGCATGGCCGCCGCGCGCGAGGCCCTGGAGGGCCAGGCGCTGACCGCGGACGGAGTGGAGCTGTCGCCGCCCGTGTTCGAAGGCGAGGACGACGGGCTGCTCGAGGACGGGCAGACCTACGAAGGCGTGCAGCGCTTCTCGCTGTTCGCCCAGCCTGCATGATTTTCTGAAAGCGAGGAGGAAGGACGATGGGTAAGAGGCTTGGCAACGACCGGCGGCTCTGGGTGAAGAATGCCGCCGGCACGACCTATTACGAGGTGAAGGGCAATCAGCAGCTGTCGATCAGCCGCTCCAGCGCCACGTTCTCCACCGGCACGAAAAGCGATTTCCCCTACGATCCGCAGTCGCCGGGCACCCGCGCGCTCACGCTGCAGGGAAGCTTCCTGCCGGACCTGCCGGACGCGAATGGATATGAGCGCATCATCGAGGTCGGCCGCGCCGGCACGATCGCGGCGCTCGATCTCCAGGTCCGCAAGGGCGGCAGCGCCGGCGCCGATCCCGCCGACGTCGAGTTCGAGTGTTCGATGTTCGTCACGCAGGACGACAGCACCGCAAACCAGAACGCCCCCTACGAGAACAACTTCACCTTCGTCATGGCGGCGGCGCCGACGGTGGACGAGCTGAAGTAATGGCCGACTTAGAGAAAGCGACCGACGTGAACGCGCGGGGCGAGCTGACGATCGACCTGGGCGACGGCGGCGAGCTCGGGCTTCGGCCCGACCATGAGGCGATCGTCGCGATCGAGGCGCAGCTGCGGCCGCTTCGCCGGCTCGTGGTCGACGCGAACGACATGGCGCTCACTCTCGTCGAGCAGGCGGTGATCACGACCGAGCTGATGCGCGGCTACGGCCGCGCCCATCCCGACGATCCCCGGATCGCCACCTATCGCGAGGCGCAGCCGAAGCGGATCGGCGAGCTGATCCACGAAGTGGGCTCGCTCAAGGTGTGCCCGCGCCTGCTGGTCGTCCTCGCGGGGGCGCTGACCGGGGGCTATACCGCGTCGGGGGAAGCGAAGCCGAAGGGGAAGACGGCGTAGATCCTCTTCGGCGCAAGCAGGGGCTGGCGATGGCGGCGTTCCACTGGACCGCCGCCGACTTCTACCGATCGACGCCCCACGAATTTTTCAGCGCCTATGAGGCGCTCAGGGAAATGAACAAGCCGCCGGAGGATTCCGGCGGCGGCAAGTGACAGCGGAGAGAGCGAATGGCGGCAGCCGGTCAGCGCGACGTCAGGCAGCTGCTGCTGCAGGTCGACGCCTCGGTCGCGCTCGCGCAGCGCAATGTCGCCCAGCTGACGGCGCAGGTGCAGCGCGATTCCGACCGGATGGACCGATCGCTGGCGGGAGTAGACGCGGCGACGGCGCGGCTCGGCGCCGGCTTCTCCCGGCTGCAGAACCTGGCCGGATCGCTCGGCGTGTCGCTCGGCGTGGGGGCGGTGGTCAATTTCGGCCGGTCGATGCTGGGCGCGGCCGACGACCTTCAGGCCGCCGCGGACCGGGCCGGGGTCGGAGTCGAGCGGTTCCAGACGCTGCGCGAGGCGCTGCGGACGCTCGAGGTGCGCGGCGAGACCGTCGACAAGATGTTCGAGCGGCTGCTGTCGACGCTCGGCGACGTGCAGAACGGGGTCGACAACGGCTCCACGCAGGCGATCGAGCGGCTCGGGATCAAGCACCGGATCCTCAACGGCGAGATCGCGACCTCCGACCAGCTGCTCGACGCCATCGCCGAGGCCTCGCAGCGGGCCGGCTCGCAGGCGCAGTTCGCCTCGGAGATGGCGGCGATCTTCGGGCGGCGGATGTCGGGCCAGCTGGTGCCCGCGCTTCGCGACGGCGGCGGCGCGCTCCACGACCTCGAGCAGGCGCTGCACGACAGCGGCAGCGTCGTCGAGGAAGAGATCATCGCCAAGTTCGCCGCCGCGAACGAAACGCTCGACCGCTTCTGGGCCTCGAGCCAGCGCAACGCCATAATCTGGTCGGCGGCGATCATCGCCGAGATCGAGGAAGTCGGCCGAGCGATCGAGGACAGCCTGCCCGACCTCGGGCGGGTGTGGGACAATGCCGCCTTCGCCTTGTCGATGGCGGCCGGCCAACCCGACGTGTCGATCCTGCTCAACCGCCCCGCCGAGACGGCGGCCCGCGCCGAGCAGGAGCGGCGGCGGCAGGCGCGCGAGGCCCCCTGGTGGGTTCGCCCCGACGCCCCGTGGTGGGCGCAGGCGCCGGAGACGGGGCCGGCGCGGATCCCTCCGCGGCCCGACCAGTCGCGGGAGCGGCAGCAGCGGACCGAGCAGCAGGCGTGGAACGACTTCGCCGCCGAGCTCCGGCGCCGAGGCGTCGAGATGACGCCCGGCGGCGGGCACCGGACCGCAGGGCAGCAGCGCGCCATCTTCGAGCGCGGCCTTTCTCCGCTCGACGGCTATTCGCGGCCGTCGCGCCACCAGAGCTGGCAGGCCTTCGATCCGAGGTCGAGGACCCATAACGAGCAGGCGGTGCGCGAGGCGGCTGCGGCGGCCGGGCTGCGCGGCTTCGAGATCGTCCGCGAGAGCCGGGGCCGGGTCCATTACGAGTGGACCGGGCACGGCCGGCGGGGCGAGCCGGACTTCTCGACGAACCAGGAGACCCGCCTCGCGCAGATGCGCCAGCAGGTGGCGGGCCTGCGCGGCGAGTTCGATCCCGCCGCCGCCGCCGCGGCGGAGCTGGCCGAGCAGATCGCGACGATCCGGCGACTGATGGCCGACCCGGCCTCCGGCCTTGGCCGGGAAGAAGGCGAAAGGTGGATCGACGAGGCGCGCTTCCGGGGCAGCGCGGGGCGCCTGAGCGGGGTGCTCGGCGGGCTCGACCCGATCGAGCGGGACGAGCGCGAGGCGAGCGAGCGGCGGGACCGCGACCGCGACTCGATCAAGAGCCTGAACCGCGACGCCGAGGACCGGCTGCACCTGCTGCGGATGGAGATCGACCTCGGCGGGGTCGACGAGACCCAGCGGCGGCGGATCCTCGCCATGGAGGAGCAGAGGCTGGAGCTTCAGCGCCAGTTCGGCCCCGAGCACCAGCAAGAGATAGAAGCGATCCTGGCCACAGCCGCGGCCGAGGACGCGCTGCTCGGTCAGATCGAGGAGGTGCGCGAGGCGCAAAGGGCGGTCCGGGAGATCGGCCGGCAGATCGTGGCCGACCTGGCCAGCGGCTTCGCGGCGGCGGCGATGAATGCGCGCGACCTCGACGACGCGATCGACGTGATCGAGGACAGCCTGCTTCGCGCCGGCCAGGCGCTGCTCGAATCGGGGCTGCTCCACCTGATGACCGGCGGGCGGGAGGGCATCGACCTCGGGTCGCTGCTGGGCGGGCTGGTCGGCATCGGCGGCGGCGGCGCGGCCAAGGTGGGGAGCGGCAAGGCCGGGGGCGGCGCGGTGTTCCCCGGCACGCTTTATCCGGTCGGCGAGCGCGGGATCGAGCTGTTCGCGCCGAAGGTGCCCGGAGTGATCATCCCCAACCACGCGCTCGGCAGCGGCGGGGGAAACACGGTGCAACATTTCCATTTCCACCAGAAGATCCAGTTCGAGGGGGTCGCGGTGACCGAGGAGCAGCTCGGGCGGGGCCTCGCGGTGGTGAAGCACGACACGATCGAGGCGGTCCGCCAGATGCAGCGGCGGGCGGCATGACCCGGAGCCTCGACGCGGCGCTGGCGACGGAGATCTCCAAGCCCCACCTCAACCCGTTCCTCGCCGTACACCTGGCGCTGCCCGACCCGGTGTGGGCGTGGACCGGGCGCGGGACCTTGCTGTTCGCCGACGAAGCGGGCGTCGAGCAGAGATGGACGGGGACCGGCGGAATCGGGTCGGTCGACCCGATCGGCGAGGCGACCGACGGCTCGGCGGTTGGGTACAAGATCACCCTGTTCAACGTGCCGGGCGAGTTCCGCGACGACATCGCGGAGCAGGTAACCCGGGGCGCCCGGGGCGAAATCTATGTCGGGTCGCTCGACCAGGCCTATCAGCAGGTCGTCGCGGCGCAGATGCTCGCCCGGGGGCGCGTCGACGACTACCGGATCAGCGATTCGGGAGGGTCGATCGCGGTCGAGGTGATGATCGAGAACCGCTCGATCGACCAGCGCCGGCCGGCGATCCGCCGCTTCACCGACGAGTGGCAGCAAAGACGGTTCCCGGGCGACAAGTTCTTCGAGTTCGCCGCTCAGATGAACGGGGTCAAGGTGATGTGGGGGCAGGCCGAGCAGGCGGCGCCGCGCGGCGGCGGAGGCGGCGGCTCGGGCGCTCGCGGAGGGATCGGCTTTGTTCGGCCCTTCTGAGCCCGACTGGCGGACGAGGCATTGCGCCGACGCCGCGGCCGAGGCGGTGCTGAGCGCGAGCGGACGCGACATATGGGCCGAGCTCGGCGGCTCGCCGCGAAGCCGGCGCGAGGCCGCGGCCCTGTGCCGGCGGCTCGGCGCCGGCACTCTGGCCGAGGCGGTCACGGCCGTGCTGGGCCCCCCGATCGACCGCAAGCGGGCGACGCGGGGCGACGTGGTGATGGTGCGCGGGGCGCTCGGGGTGTGCGGCGGCGACGTCGCCATCTGCCTCGGCGCGAGCGTGAGGATGAGCGAGGCCGAGTTGGCCTGGCCGGCGCGGGGCAGGGGCTGAACGATGGGCAAGACGGTCGTCGCCGTCGCGGGCCTCGCTTTGGGCGCGGTGGCGATGGCGATCGCTCCCGGCATCGGCACGGCGATCTTCGGCAAGGTGTTCATGGCCACCTTCCTCGGCTCGATCGCGACGGCGGTAATCGCCGGAGCGATCACGGCGGTCGGCATGTTCGGGCTTCGAGCGCTCGGCATCGGAGCGCTCGCGGCGCCGAGCACGAAGGGGCAGACGTCACCGATCGTGGTCAGCCAGTCGCTGACCGATTCCTACCTCCTCTACGGCAAGCGCCGGGTGATCTACCTGAAATGGGTGTTCTTCCACTCCAAGGTGGTCGGGGGCGTCCATACGCGCTGGTTCGTCTTCGCCGTCGCCGGCCACCCCTGCCAGGGCAATCCGGAGTGGATCGTCAACGACGAGCCGGTGACGGTCGACGGCGCCGGCAAGGTGACGAGCGGAGTCTATGCCGACCATCTCTGGCTGTGGTTCGACCGCGGCGAGGACGACGCGACCGCCAACGCAACCTTCGTCGCCGAGTGCGACGGCAAGTGGACGACCGACCATCGCGGGCGCGGAGTCGCGAAGATCTACATGAAGGCCGAGATGACCGAGGCGGTGGTCCAGGCGGGCTTCGCGACGCCGTCGCCGGTGATCGAGGGCAAGGACGACATATACGATCCGCGCACCGGCACCTACGGCTACAGCCGCAACGCCATCCTGGTGACCTACGACTGGCTCAAGCTGGCGCGCGAGGAAGGCGGCTTCGGGGCCTGGCCGGAGGAGATTCCCGACGACGACTTCATCGCGGCCAACGCCAACGTCTGCGACGAGGTGGTGAACGGAGCGCCGCGCTACGCGCTCGACGCGGCGATCGTGACCGGCGCCGCGCCGAGCGAGCTGCGCGCGGCGATGGTGCTCAACATGGCCGGGCACCATTGCTACCAGAACGGCAAGGTGATCGTCCGCCCCGGCTATTTCGTGCCGCCGACCGGCGAGTCGCTGTCCGAGGCCGACCTGGCCGGGCCGATCCAGGTCTCGCCCTTCCTGCCCGGCGACGTCGCCGCCAACCAGGTGCAGGGCAGCTTCATCGACCCGGCCAACAACTACCAGCCGATGCCGTTCACAACGATGGAGACGCCCGGGGCGGTCGACATCGCGCAGATGGACCTCGACCTCGCCTTCACCACCAACAAGGACCAGGCGGACCGGGTGGCCAGCATCATGCTGAAGCGGGCGCAGGCCGAGAAGACATTGCTGTGGCCGATGAACCTGGCCGGCCTCGCCTATCAGGCGCTGGACACGGTGCAGGTGGCGACCGAGCGTTACGGCCTGTCCAACTATGCCTGGACGGTGACCCGCTGGAGCCTTGCCGTCGGCGCCGAGAGCGTCGACGTGGTGATGAACCTGCGCGAGGAGAATCCGGAGATATACGATCCGCCGGCGGTGGCCGCAGCATCGGCGCCGCCGACCATCGCCCAGGCGAGCCCGGTCAACCCGGCGACCGACGCCGGCAGCGTCAGCATCGCGCCGCCGGGGAGCATGACCGCGACCGACGTTCAGTCGGCGGTCGAGGAGCTCGAGACCGGCAAGGCGCCCAAGGCGAACCCGACGTTCACCGGCCTGGTCAGCACCGCGGGGCAGATCAAGTTTCCGCCGGTCCAGGCGGCCTCGGCCGATCCGAACACGCTCGACGATTATGAGGAAGGACCCTTCACGCCGATCCTGCTGTTCGGCGGCAATGCGGTCGGGATGACCTACAACTCGACCAACGGCCAGCTCGGCCGCTACACCAAGATCGGCCGGATGGTCTATATCGACGTCCGGATCGTGCTGACCGCGAAGGGCAGCTCGACCGGGATCGCGACGATCACCGGCCTGCCCTTCACCGCCGCCGCCCACCCGACCGCATCCGGGGCGGTCCGGGCCAGCGCCATGGTGAGCGTGGCGATGCCGATCTACAATATCGGGCCGTCCAACGCGACCATCGCGCTGATGGATTTCACCGGCGGGTCGGAGGTCTCCCTGACCGACGCCGACTTCAGCAACAATTCCTACCTCCTGATCTCGGCCGCCTACGCCGTCTGACCTCCTGTTCGGGAAGCCTGCAAGCATGACCACCTATAAGTGGCCGGACGGAATCGTGCCGTTCGACGTCGACGCCTTCTTCCTCGAGCCGCATACCGGCGGCAGCGAAAGCCCGTTCTCGCGCTCGACGAAGACCTACGGCCTGTCCAAGCCGCGCTTCATCACCCGCTTCTCGGTGCGCGGCGGCGACAGCGCCAAATGGGGCGCGCGCCTGGGCAGCGTCGGGCCCAGGATGGACGCCTTCCTGGCGAAGATGTGCGGGCGCCAGCACAACGTCATCCTGTGGGACTTCCGCCGCGAAGGCGCGGAGCAGGGCTGGATCAACGCCCCGATCGCCGCCGGCGCCTCGAGCTTCAACCTGATCGGCGGAGCGCCGGAGGTGGGCTATTATGTCGGCGGCGACGGGCGGCCGCACCTCGTCCAGGACGTGGTGGCGGGGCCGGGAGGGACCCGGCGGGTCACCGTCGATCCGCCGTTCGAGCGGGCGCTGGCGGCGGGGGAGGCGTTCTTCGACCGTCCTTGGGGGCTGTTCAAGCTGACCTCGGATCAGGCCGGAAGCAACCCTTCGCCGTTCGGCGCGCCGACCGTCTACACGCTCGAGCTGGCGGAGGACTTGAACGAGATCGTGATCGAGGGCGAGGCGGCCGTGTTCGGCGTGCTGAGCGTCGACGGCGAGTGGGAGACGGCGACCTGGTTTGCGGACGGGGTCGCGATCGCGGGAGAGGACGGGCTCCAGCTGCAGCTTACCACCGACCAGGCCGGAGCGGAGATCACCGCCCTGGTCGGCCTCGAGCGGGGCGGCGGAATCCTGACTCGGCCGACCGAGGCTGTGGCCGACTACGACTTCGCCGAGCTTTTCACCGGCGGCATGTCGGGAGCGTGGTACGATCCTTCCGACCTCGGCACGATGTGGCAGGACACGGCGGGCACCGTCCCCGCGGTAGTAGATGCCCGGGTCGCGCGCATCGATGACAAGTCGGGCAACGGCAACCACGCAACTCAGGCGACCGAGGCGAACCGGCCCTTCCTGAGAGAAGGCCCTCCCGGCTATAACTACCTCGAATTCGACGGCACCAACGATTTCCTGCACAAGGCTTTCACCCTCGCCCAGCCGTTCGACCGTATCTCGGCGATCAACCCCTTGTCATGGACGGCCAGCGACGTCCTGTTCGGCGGGGGAGCGTCCACCAACGCCAACCTCCAGCAGTCGGGATCGTCGCCCCTTGTCCGGATCACCGCCGGCTCGGCGCCCACGGCGATCACTCAGCTGCCGACCGGAGCGACCAGGATCGTCCACGAGCGCTGGAACCCGACCGCGAGCTTCATCCGGCTCATCCCCGCGCCCTCAGACTGGATCGAGCCGGGCACGGGCAACCCCGGCGGGATGACGATCGGGGCCGACCATAACGGGGCGTTCAACGCCCATATGGCCTTTCGCGGCGCGCTGGTGATCAACCGCCTGCTGCTCGCGCACGAGGCCGTCAAATACTCCGCCTATCTGCGGCTGAAGTCCGGGCTGGCCTCGGCCGATTACCTCCAGGATTATTTCGGCCATGATGGTGCGACCACGCCTTGGTACGCCGCCAGCTCGCATAGCCCCGGCGCCTACAATCCCCGCACGAACAAGGCCCTGATCGCCTGGGAGGCGGGGCGCTCAACCTCGGATGCCCGTACTGTCCGGTGCATCCAATACGACCACACGACCCGCCGCTGGGGCGGGATGAACAGCGTTGCGGTCGCTCCTCTGCTCAACGACTCCCACGGCGTGCCTTCGGTCTGTCATCTCGACGACGACCGCCTCTTCATCGCCGGCGGCGGTCACGCGACCGACATGTACTATTGGATCAGCACGAACCAGGATGATCCGGCCTCGTGGGTCCAGGGGACGATCGCGGGCGCCTGGACCTATCCTCACCCCCGGATGGTGAACGGTACGCTCTATCTCTTCATGCGCTCCGGGACCGATAGCCCTCCTCCTGGCGAAGGCCTGCCTCTCAAGCTGGTCAAAAGCACGTCGATCAGCGGAACGACGATCACATGGGCTGCCGCGGAAACCATCCTCGATTTCGGCTCCAACACCCGAACCTATACCTTCAAGGTCGAGGTCCGGGGCACCGACCTCCACATGGTCTCGACCCGCGCCAATCTCGCCGACACCAAGCGCGAGGATGTCTATTACCTGATCTATGACACCCTGACCGGCAACAGGCGGAACCTGGCGGGAACCTACTCGCAGGCCGGGGCGATCGACCTCGCGACGGCCAACGCCCAGTACCGGATCGTCACCACCTCGGTCGACGGATCGACGGTCGCCTCCTTCTGCTGGGACGAGGTGACCGAGGGCGTTATGCACCTCGCTTACATCATGGACGACGGGGCCTATTACCGCCGGTTCGTGGCGGGCGTGTCGGGCGCTGCGACCCTGCTCAACACGGTGGGGAGCCGAGTCACGGCCATGGTGAGCCGGGAGGAGGGCGGCGCCGAATTCTGGTACGCCGACGACAGCGGCAGCTGGACGCTGGGCGGGGACATGCGCCGCAAGCCGATCGACGCGGACGGCACCGTCGGTGCGAGCGAGCTGATCCTGGCGGCCGGCGCCGATTACGCGCTCGCCCAGCCCGGCGAGGTGATCGACAGCCACTTGGAGCCCCGCCGCGACCTCAGGACCTTGTTCTGCGAGATCATGCAGAACGACCTCACCGAGAGCGGGCGGCTCAAGCTCTACGCCCATGGCGAGGGCGATAGCGGATTCGTCCGGCGCAACTACGCGATCTGAGCGCGGTCCAGAGGGAGCGAATCCGCGATGCCCGATTTCCTGCCGCTGCCGATGACCGGGACGGCCGCCCAGTGGAGCGCCGTCACCCTGCTTCTGGCGATCCTGGTCGCCGTCCTGCGCTATCTGCCGGAGCGGTCGCGGGCGGAGACCGAGCGCAAGCGCGCCAGGACCGCGGCCGAAGACGCCGCCGCCGAACGCTGGCGGGACATCGAAGCGCGCGTGTCGCGCGAGCTCGAGGAATGCCGGCGCGACCGCGAGCACGACGCCGCTCACCGGCAGCGGATCGACGACGAGAATTTCCGGCTGCGGGTCGTCATCACCCTGCTGATCGACGAGGTGGAGCGGCTCGACCCGCAGAGCCAGGTCATCCTCAAGGCCAGGACGATCCTCACCGTGCCGCCCGCCTCGCCGACCGAGCCGCCGGATCTCGAGCGGGTCCGCCTCGACGAGCTGCTGGAGCGCCTGCCGGAAGGACCGCGGGTGCCGAAGCGCAAGGCCAGGGGCGAAGGGAAAGGGCCCTAGAGGGCCGCAGGACACCGCCGGAGGCGAGCGGCACTCGCGGACGCCGGAGCCTGAACTCGCGCCTGGCGCCGCATTTGCGGGCAGCAGGGACAATTCCACCGAAGCCTCGTCCACAAGGAAGGAGCAGGACCATGTCGAACGAGCCTCGAGCGCCCGTCGCCACGCCGAAATCGCCGGTGCCCGGGTCCGCCCCCGGCATGGCCGAGAGCCATGTCGAGGCGTGCGGCCGCTGCGGCGCCGATCACGGCGCGCCGCACCTGCGCGACTGTCCGCTGCGCTGAGCGGCGCCAGGGCCTTCACGGTGAAAGGAAGAGACATGGAACCTCACCAGGCGCTGGGCTCGGCCGCCGCGGCGATCGGCCTGCCGGTGGCGCCGGCGCTGCCGCCCGTCGCGCCGACGTCGCACCTCGCCGATCCGCGAGCCTTTTTCGACCACATGCGGCGGACCGACACGCTCGGGCCCGAGCTGACCCGGGACGAGGTGGACGGCTGCAACGCGATCCTCGAGGCGTGCGGGGAGGCCGGCTGGCCGATCGCCGACACCGCCTATGCGCTGGCCACCGCCTATCACGAGACGGCGGGCACGATGAAGCCGATCCGGGAATATGGCCGGGGCCGCGGGCGTCGCTACGGCGTGCCGGGCCCCCATGGCGGCCAGATCGCGTTCGGACGCGGCTACGTCCAGCTGACCTGGCCGGAGAATTACGAGAAGGCGGACCGCAGGCTCGGCCTCGGCGGCACCCTGATCGCCAATTACGATCGGGCGCTCGAGCCGGAGATCGCCGCGGCGATCATGGTGCGCGGCATGCGCGAGGGCTGGTTCACGAGCCGCGACCTCGACGACGACCTGCCGCGAGACGGGCTGGCGCGGTTCGACCAGTTCGTTCGCAGCCGCGACATCATCAACGGCACCGACAAGGCGGAGAAGATCGCCCGCGAGGCGATGGACTTCCAGGCCGGGCTGGCGGCGGGAGGCTGGCGGTGAACGGCTCGACCCCGGAACCCGGGCAGGCGGTGCTGGCCTCGGCCCCGCCGCGCGACGGCGCCCGCTTCCGCGATGTGCTGGCGCTGGTGGCGCTGATCGGAGGCCTGCTCGGCCTGGCCGGCCTTTTCTTCATCGAGGTGCCGGAGGGCAATCGCGAGCCGCTGCTGCTCGCCTTGGGCCTGATCCTGGGCTGGGGCAGCACGGTGATCGGCTACGAGTTCGGCAGCTCCCCGGCGGGCCGCCGTGCGGCCGAGGCCGGGCTAAGGCGCGAGGGGGAGGGGTGACCCTGCGCCTGCTCAACCTCGTCGGGGGATGCCGCTTCCTAGGAGGAAGCGACGAAATTTCGGCACTAATATACTCGACACAATGGCGCAAACACACCATCGCAGCGCAACCGCCAGACCCTGAGCGATGCTAAGCCTCGCGCTTGCCGCCCTTCTTGGGCTTCATGTCCCCGGGATAGAGCAACCGAATCCGGTCCTTGGAAAGCTCGTGGTCATCACACACGAGAAAGTGCTCCCGCTCTTCCATCACACCCTCGGATACTTCGTAGCGGATCGTGATCCGGATTTGCGCCGCATGGCCGTTGGGAAGAAAATCGGGCGCTACTGTCCTGAGCGCGATACTCATCCCCGGCGGTACATCACGCGTCGGGGCGGGCATGCCTTGGCTCACATACTTCGAAAATGGGAGCGGCAAGATGTCCAAGTGAGCGAAGATAGCAACTTTCGAAGCCGTCGATTGTCCGAAGTTACGAATCCCCAAAACAAATTCGCGGTCCTTGCCGATCTTCCCCTCAATGCGGCCGTCCTCATAATCGAGCCACGGCCGAAGCTGCTTCGCCGCCGTATTGCGGGCGATGACATTCGCTTCGCGCGCCTCGTTGAACGTAAAGAACACCAGACCAACGCCCAAAAATCCAACAGTCATGCCGACTATGGCGGCGATGCCCATCGCGCGGGTCCAGGCAGAAATTACAAGCTGGGCTTGAAGATCGTATTCATCGTGTTGGCCTTGACGAGCGGGATCATATGCCTGCTGAACGCACTCGCGTATGCCTTCGCGGGGGAGCGCTTTGCAGCGGCTGTCTGCACGTATGCGGGCGGCTTCTCTATAATTCTCGGCCTTTTGGGTGGCCTGTTGCTCGTAGACGCGTTGTGATTGGGTAGCATCGTTCCAGAGCCACACCGCCACTATGATAGCTAGTACGGCAGCTAACCCAACCGCAATGTTTGGGAACCAATGGCTTCTAGGCATTGGAGTAAAAACACGTCGGTGAAGCCGCCCCGGCTGATCTTGTTATTGAGATTGCGCTCATTCTCAGAAACGCCAATCTGCGCCAGCTTTTCGCCCAGCTGAGCATAGGTGATTCCCCCGCCGCTTCAGCTCGCCTTTTAACAGGTTCTTAGCGCGAGTCTCATACTCATCGGTCACGGTGCCCACCGCTCGCCACATTGCGAGTCGCGGCGGGCGTGACGCGGCGCGCCGACTGTGGCATCTGGCCCGGATGAACGATGATGCGGTGCTGCGCGAGATTGCGCGGCTTGGCCCATGGCATCACGACGTCGAGGTGGCGCCCGGAATCCGGACCGCCGAGGCCGCGCGTCCGACCGGGAGCGGGGATACCGCCCTCCAGGGCGCCTATCGCCCCGAATGGATATTGGACCCGATCGTCGAATCGGTGTTCCCGGCCGGGCTTGCGGGACGCTCGTTCCTGGACTGCGCGTGCAATGCCGGCGGCCTCGTCTTCGCCGCCGCTCGGTCCGGCGCCGGCCGCTGCTTCGGCTTCGACGCCCGCCAGCACTGGATCGACCAGGCCGAGTTCCTGGCGCGCCATCTCGGCGGCGAGAATGTCCGCTTTGCCCGGTGCGAGCTCAAGGACCTGCCGGCCATGGGGCTCGAGCCGTTCGACGTGACGATGTTCAAGGGCATCTTCTATCATCTGCCGGATCCGGTCGCGGGCCTGCGGATCGCGGCGGATCATACGAAGGAGCTGCTGGTCCTGAACACGTCGGTCCTTCCGGGCAAGAGCAAGGGCCTGACGCTGATCCGGGAAAGCACGACCCACGTCATGTCGGGCGTCGACGGGCTTGCCTGGCTGCCTACCGGCGCCGCCGTGCTTCAGGACATCCTCGCCTGGTGCGGCTTCGAGCATGTCCGGGTCGACCGCTGGTTCAGCCCCAACCCGCCCGGCTGGCGGCGGGTCCAGATCCTCGCGGGGCGCGAGTCGTCGACCTTCGCTCATTATGACGAGGTGCGACCTGCTGAGCGGCCCAGCCTCGGCCGCCGCGTGCTTCGCCGCCTCGGCTGGGGGCGCGAGGATTGAGCCGGCCTATGCCTGTCACGGACTTCTTTGGCCGGATTTGCCTTACGATCTTCGTTTTATCAATTGCGATTCTTTCCGCTGAGGCCGCGAGTCAGGCTTCCAAGGAAACTGTGCTGGCGACCGCCAAGGGTGTAGGCGGGATTCTCGCCTTCTTCGTCACCCTAACGGCGATAGTGGCAATATGGGAAGACAGATTTAAAAACTGACCTTTTCGCGAACCGGGCATCGCGGATCGCGTCAGCAGCCGCTGAGCCGCCCTTCGCGGTCGTAACGTTCCCAGCGCAGGGCCATCCCGGCGCTGATCTGGGCGCAGCTGAGGTCGACGCCGGCGGGCGTGGCGCACCAGGCGACGACCCGGCCGTAGCTGGTGCCGACCTGGCGGCACGAAAGCTGCCGACCGACGGCCAGCGACGCCAGCGCGCGGCGCGCCTCCTCCGCCGAAGCGGCGGGGCAGGGGTGGCCGGGGCGGCAGCTGCCGTCCGTCTCGCGCGCGGCGATTCCCGGCAGCCGGATGCGGATGGCGCGGCCGTCCGGCCCGAGCTCCCGACAATGGATCGGCCCGTCGCCGTCGTGGACGCTGACCGCCGTGCAGCTGAAGGGCACGCCTTGCTCGGGCGTGCCGGCGACGGCGAAGAGGAGCATGGCGGCGGCGGCGATCATCGTGCCAAGGATAAGCCAGCGCCGCGCCGAAGCGGCGATCAAATGCATCCGGTTCGGAGGATCATAAGAGAAAGGCAGCGGCGAGGAGCCAGGCCAGCAAGAGGCTCGCGGCGAGGCCGGCGCCGCGGTCGCGCGTCATCATCGGGCCGAAAGACCGCAGGCGTGGGGCCCGGTCGTCGTCCTTGCCTTCGCGTTCCCCGTCTGTTCCTGTCGCCGGCATGATTCGCTTCACCTCGGATCAGCTGCTCGCCAAGGCTCTATACGCCCTCGAGGAGACGCTTGAAAAGTGCGCCGCCGCCCCGGCTCCGCCGAGCGGGGCGCTGCGCTTCACCCTCGCCTGGCTCGCTGCTCGAGGGGCGGAGCGGCGGCCGTTCGACGCCTTCTGGCGCGAGGCGACACGGCCGCTCGCGCCCGGCGAGGATCGCGGTGCCGCGGCGATCGCCCGCGTCCAGGCGGCCACCGCCGCCCTCAACGGCATCTATCGTGCGGTCGGCGCCGAGCGCTCTTAGACGACAGCGGTCAGGAAACTGTACTCTGACGGCTGATTCCCGCTACCCGCTCCACCGGTCCCCCGCCGCCGCTCGTCGAGCCGCGGTGGCGGTTCGTCAAAAAGCTGGGCTTCGAGCGGCTCGACGGGCTAGACGGGGGCGTCGCAGTGAGGCCGCCGTCATGATGAACCGCCGCACCTTCGCCGCCTCGTCCCTGGCCTCGATCGCCTTCCTCGGCCTCGCCCGGCGAGCCATGGGCCAGGATTCGGACTCGACCTACCGCAACCAGGTCGCCGGCTACGGCGCTCTGCGGCCCGACCCGGGCGGCCTCCTCGATCTGCCCCCCGGCTTCGCCTACACCATCGTGTCGAGCGCCGGCGAGACGATGGACGACGGCTATGTCGTCCCCGATCATTTCGACGGCATGGCCTGCTTCGCCGTCGACCGGCGGCGAATCGCCCTGGTCCGAAACCACGAGCTGATGCCCGATATGATCGACCGCGGCCCGACCGGCGGCGCCAGGGCGCTGATCGAGCGGCTCCGCGGCGAAAGCCACTTCGGCCGCGACCATGACGGCCGGCCTTTGCCCGGCGGCACCTCGACCCTCGTCTACGACCTCGCCGGGCGGCGGCTCGAGCGGCAATATCTGAGCCTCGCCGGGACGGCGGTGAACTGCGCCGGCGGGCCAACGCCCTGGGGCAGCTGGCTGAGCTGCGAGGAGAGCACGATCGGCACCGGCGAGGTCGCTCAGGCCCATGGCTGGGTCTTCGACGTGCCGGCGCTCGGGCCGGGTCTCGCCACGCCGGTCCCGATCCGGTCGCTCGGCCGTTTCCGCCACGAGGCGGCCGCCGTCGATCCGGGCACCGGGATCGTGTACTTGACCGAGGACCGGCAGGATTCGCTCTTCTACCGCTTCGTCCCGGAGCGGCGCGGGCGGCTTCATGGCCCGGGCCGGCTGCAGGCGCTCGCCCTGCCCGACCTCGGCGGCGCCGACACTCGCAACTGGGACGCGGCGACGCTCGCTCCGGGCCGCGCCCATGCCGCCCGGTGGATCGACCTCGACGAGCCGGAGAGCCGCGAGGACGATCTGCGCCGGCGCGGCCGGGCCGGCGGCGCCGCGCTGTTCGCGCGCGGCGAGGGCATTCATCGCGGGAACGGGGAATTCTACTTTTGCTGCACGTCGGGCGGGGCGGCCCGGCAGGGCCAGATCATGCGCTACGTGCCGGGCGCGCGCGAAGGCCAGCCGGACGAGGCCAGCGGGCCCGGGAACCTGCAGCTCTTCGTCGAATCGGCCGACCAGCGGGTGCTCGATTATGCCGACAACCTGACGGTGGCGCCGTGGGGCCACCTCATCGTCTGCGAGGATCGCGGCGACGGCGAGCCCTGCCACCTCAAGGGCGTCACCGCGCAGGGGCGCATCTACACCCTGGCCCGCCTCAGGCTCGATACCGAGCTTGCCGGCGCCTGCTTCAGCCCGGACGGAGGCACCTTGTTCGTCAACGTCTACCGGCCGGGCCGGACGCTGGCGATCACCGGGCCCTGGAATGCCGTGCGGAGCAGCTGATCCCCGCCGGCCTCAGCGCTTCAGCCAGCCGATCAATTCCTCGAACGGGATGAGCTGGTTGAAGGCGATGCCGCAGCCGCGCTCGCCTTGCCAGCGCACCGTGCCCGGGATCGGCCGGAAGCCCTCCAGAGTCACCACCAGCTCGGCGCCGGCCTCGAACCTCTGCTCGGTTTCGATCTTGACTCCGCCCTGGGAGATGTCGCGGGCCTGGACCCAGTAGGTGCGCGAGCCGGCGCGCAGGGTCGCCAGCCGGTCGATCTCGACCCGCGGCAGCCGCGGCCGCCAGCCCTTGTCCGCGACTGGAGGATGAGCGAGCAGCTCGGCGACCTCGATCGGCGCCTCGAAGCCGATGCCGGCATTGCCGTCGCGGGCCCAGACGATGCGGCCGCCGATCTGCTGGTTCGACTTGAGCTCGACCGTCACCTCCTGGCCTGGAGTGAGGGAGGTATAGACATGGGCCATCAAGCCGCCCGCCGAGATGTTCCGGATCAGGCACAGCTCGCGGCGGCCGTCGACGAGGAGCAGGCCGACCCGAAGAATCGTGAGCTGGCGCTCCTGGCGCCGACGCTCCGGCGCCGCCGGCACCTCGTCCGACAGCGAGAAGCCGGTCTCCCCGATTCGCTCGCGCGACAGCATGGATCCTCCCCCCGAGCCTGAAACCTCCGCCCGGCCCGTTTGTGCATCCGAACTGCTTTAAGAAGTGCTTACCGGCACCGGCGCACTTCCGAGGTCCGGACGGCGCCGATCTTAACCGCTCGGTTACCCGGGCGCCGACGGCGAGTCACACCTGCCGCTTGCGCACCGACCAGACGAAGCTGTCGTACCAGAAATGGAGGAGGGAGCAGGCGATGAACGGCCCGCCCAGCCAGCGCAGATCCCTGAAGCCATGATAAGCCAGACCGAAGCCGAGGCACAGGACCAGGAACAGGGCCAGCGCGCCGCTTCGCGTCCGGCGGTCCGGGCGATCGCCAAGGCCGCCGGTCAGCCGTCCGCACGCCGCCTCGATCCGGCCGCCCTCCTTGAGCCATACCAAAGCGAAATATTGGAGCGCGTGGAACAGGTTGATGATGGCGAAGGCGGCGATCGGAGGCGCCAGGCCCCAGGCAGCGATCGACACCAGAGCGGTCGAGCCGACCAGGGCCGCCTTGTGCACCGGCAGCCGGTAGCCGCGCGCGACGGCCGATCGATAGTCCCACGCCGCCCACAAGCCGATCGCGATCCAGGCGGCGACGGCTGCCATTCGGATGGCGCCGGCCTGGCTCTCGGCGAGGCTGGGCAGTCCGGCGATCGCGGCCCAGCCGAGCGGGCCGAGGTCGCGCAGGCTTCCGACATGGTCCATCAGCGAGGCGCCGGCTGCGATCGGTCCGACGTAGAGCACCCAGTTGAGGCGCAGGTCCGCCTGCCTGAGCTCGAGCGGTTTGTTGCCCGCCTTCATGTCGTAGATGCGCGCGAGCCCGAAGGTCTGCATGGCGCTGTGGTGGACGTCCCAGAATATCGCGAGAACCCCGGCGCAGACGAGCAAGGCGGGCGAGGCGAGCAGCGCCGCGACGAGCAGGATCGGCACCCAGGTCAGGCGGCGCCGGTGGGCGGCGAACACGTCGGGGTTGAGGTAGGCTCGGGGGACCACCGCGACGAGGTGCGCGAAAGTGACGATGGCGACGGCCGCGGCGAGGGAGGCCACGGCGGCATGCTCCAGGCCCGGCGGCAGCATCGCCGCGCCGCCAAGCCACAACCAGACGAAGAGAGCACAGACGAGCGGGCAGCCCCAGAGCAGAAGCGCGTCGAAGAGCGGCCCGCCGATCGCCAGCCGGGGATCGCCCAGGCGCCCGTCGAGGAAGGGCGAGCGATTCGTCTCGGGCGTATAGACCGATGCCATGGTTCCTCCGCGCCGATCGCCAGGCGCCGCTCGGAAGCTAGGACGAGATGGTTAACGGCCGGTTAGGAGGGGCGGCCCGGCCGCACGGTCCATCCGGATCGCGTGGACAAACGCGAGCGATTGTGCTGACCCCGGCCGATGCCGGCGCGACCGTCCCTCGACTCGGACGACCGGCCGCCCCGGCGGCGCGGCCGGCCATGATCTACCTCGCCGTCGGCCTCCTCTGCCTGTTCGCGGCCGCTTTCGCTGGCGGCCGCGGGGCGGCGGTCGCGGCCGCGCTCGGGCTGGCGGCAGCGGCCTACGCCTTCCTGATCTACCGGTGGTGGATACCGGTCGCGGCGGGGGCCGGAGCGGCCGCCGCCGGATTTGTGCTGGCCCGGGCGCTGCGCCGGCGGCGGCGCTGGCTTCCCGCGTTATGGCTGGCCGGCACCGTCCTTTGCGCCTTCGCCGTCTTCGGGCCGGACGAGGGCCTGTTCTGACCCGCTCGGCCCGCCAGCCCGACCGGGCCTAGCGCGAGCTCAGCACGAACTGGTTGCCCTCCGGGTCGCGAAACGTCGCGAACGTTCCCCAAGGCTGCTTCTTGGGCGGCGATTCGAACTGGACTCCGCGCTCGGAGAGCTGCCGCCAGGTCGCCTCGACATCGTCGCAGGCGAGCGCGCCGTTGAAGAAACTGCCGATCCGCTCTTCCTGGCCCTCCGGAGTGAACAGGACCAGGCGCGTGTCGCTGCTCGCCACCTTGAGCTCGATCCAGCGCTGGCTGTCGCTGAACGGCTGGTCGGTCATCAGCGTGAAGCCGACCTTGCCGGTCCAGAATTCGAGCGCCCGGTCCTGGTCGCGGGTGGGAATGCTGACGAATTTCACATGGGTGATCATCGGCGCCTCCTTGCGCCGCGCATAACAACAGCGCGGCGGCGAGCGACAAGGGGTCCGATAAACACTATAGTGACGGGCATGCCGGTGCCGATTCCGCTCGATCGCTATATCGCCGACGTGCTGATGCGCGACCTCGTCGGGCACGATCGCAGCCCATCCGCTTTCCTCGTCTACCTCTGGCTGTGGCGGATGAGCCGCGGCGAGGGACGCGAGCGGATCGGCGCCAGCCTCCAGACGATCGCGACCCAGACCGGACTGTCCAAGTCGGCGGTGCAGGCCGCGGTCCGCCACCTCGCCCGGCGGCAGCTGCTCAGCGCCGAGCGCGCCGGCCCGACCTTGGCCCCCGTCTATCACGTGCACCAGCCCTGGCGGCGGAGCGGCGGGGAGCCCTAGCCGGCCTCCGCTGCGCACCGGCGCCTGCCCCCGCCCGCCCTTCGGCCGCGAGACGAACGCGTTGCTCTCCCATCGGCAATGGATCACTATCTCCCTATCCGGGCGCGGAGACGAGGATGAAGGCGCCGCCGATCAGGAAGCCATCACACGCCGCCGCGGCGACGGCGACCGCTCACGCTCCAATCGCGCGCTCCGGCACTCGGTTCCCGCAGTCGACGCCTCGCGCGATGGCGGAAGGTTGGGGCGGCGAGGCTGTGCCTCTCGGCTATTTCCCCCACGGCGATGTCATCGGGCGCGGCCTCGGCCGAACCATTCCGCCCCAATCCCTTCTCGATCCGGCAGGCTGCGCCGGACGCCGAGTCCCGGCTTTCACCCAGGACGGGCGAGCGCATTTCGCTTGCCCGATGCCCTCGCTCAGGATCGCCGCTCACGAAGCAACCCACGTCCTCCAGCAGCGCGGCTTCACGCGGGACAACGGGCTCGGAACGGAGGGGCAGGCTGCCGCCGTCGAGAGCAGGATCTGGCGGGGCGCCGATGCCGCTGGATTGCTTGGAGATCGCGGCCGCGCCCCGGCCCCCGGTCCGCACCATTATACGTTCATCGACAAGTCGACTCAGGCTCCCGGGAACTGGGATGCGAAGATGCATCTTCGCGTCTCCGACGACGGCCGGATGGCAGTGGGCGGCAGCAAGACCGGCCATGATTTCTGGGCGACCGCCGCCAAGATAGAGGAGTCGAACGCCATCCTCGCGAAGCTCGGGCACGAGGGCTCTGCGATCAGGCTCCTGAAGCAGGCAGAAACCCTCTCGGGCCCGGCTCCCGACGGCGGCGGCGCGCACATCCTCTCGAAGGTGACGCCGAGCAACGTCTACCAGGAGGACGGCGGCGAGATGACGCTGTGGGCGGATTGCGGAGCCGCGGCTCGCGACGTGATGGGCGCCGGGCAGAATTCGGTCAATCGCTCGGGCAAGGTCAAGGGCGTCTACTACGCCCCTGCGCTGGCCGGCGCTGCGCCCGGCTCGGCACTCCGGGGCCCCGAGCGGCTCACTCAGACCTACGATCCGGAACGAATGAAGAAGGAGATACTGGGCAAGCAGTTCGGCAAGGCTCCGGCCGCGGCCCATGCCTTGTACCTCGCCCTGGGAGACTCCGAGCGCGAAGCCGTCGACCGCCAGGCCGACATCAACGAATATGCCGAGCCGCAGACCGGCGAAGGCTACACGATGTCGACGGGCCCGAAGCAGGCGGAGGGCTTGTGGGACTTTCACTTCGCCGCCGTGATCATGGTGAGCGGGGACGACAGGACGACCCTGGAAAATTATTCGGTCAGCATCGACGAGGCGAAGAACAGGAATTGGGTGTTCGCCATGTACGGGTCGGCGGCCAAGCCGAACCAGACGTTCCACGAGCAGCACCAGGCCACCGGCCTGCACGGCCAGTCGCCGATCACGATGCGGATAAGAACGATCAGGTGAGCCGCACCTCCGCCGGCCCGTCCTAGCGGAGCTCGACCCAGACCGGGGCGTGGTCGCTGGCTTTCTCGCGGGCTCGCACCTGCGTGTGGACCCCAGCCGCCTCGAGGCGGGCCGCGGCCCTGCCGTTGAGCAGCAAATGGTCGATCCGGATTCCGGCGTTGCGCGCCCAGGCGTTCCGCCAATAATCCCAGAAGGTGTAGATCGTCTCGCCCGGGTGGAGGTGGCGGATCGCGTCGGTCCAGCCCTGAGCGAGGAGCCTGGCATATTGGGCGCGCGGCTCGGGCTGGAACAGGGCGTCGTCGAGCCAGCGCTCGGGCTTGTAAACGTCGAGGTCGGTGGGAATGACGTTGTAATCGCCGGCCAGGACGACGCTGCAGTCGATGTTGCGAAGCTCGGCCGCGTGGGCGATCAGGCGCTCCATCCAGGCCAGCTTGTAGTCGAATTTCGGCCCCGGCACGGGATTGCCGTTGGGCAGGTAGAGGCAGCCGATCAGAACGCCGCTCACCGCCGCCTCGATGTAGCGGGCGTGGCTGTCGCCGGGGTCGCCCGGAAGGCCGCGCCGGGTCTCGACCGGCTCGCACCCGCGGGCGAGGATGGCGACTCCGTTCCATCGGCTCTGGCCCTGCCAGATCGCGCCATAGCCGGCTTTCTCGACGGCTCGGGCCGGAAATTTGTCGTCGGGGCTCTTCAGCTCCTGAAGGCAGGCGACGTCCGGTTGCGCCTCCTCCAGCCATTCGAGCAGCAGCGGCAGGCGCCCGTTGATGCCGTTGACGTTGAAGGTGGCGATTCTCACGCGCGCCAGACTATTCGGCCTCGGCTTGGGTTCCCTCGGGCGGCCGGTCGCGCCACCAGGCCTCAACGGGGCCGGTGAGCTTCACCGTCACCGGCACGCCGTAGCGGTCGACGGCCTTGCCCGCCTGGACCCTGATCCAGCCTTCGGAGAGGCAATATTCCTCGACGTCCTCGCGCTCGCGGCCCTTGAAGCGGATGCCGACTCCGCGCTGAAGCGCCGCGGCGTCGAAATGGGGACTGCGCGGATTGCTCGACAGCCGATCGGGAAGCGTGTCATCGTCGGCCATCAGCCGTCCCTCCGTCCGGATGACGGCGGCGAGCCCGTCCCTCGCGCCGCCGCCTCGCTCGCCGCGATCCACGCGTCGACCTGCTCCTCGAGCACGTCGAGCGGCAGCGAGCCGTTTCCCAGCACGACGGCGTGGAAGTCGCGGATGTCGAAGCGCTCGCCAAGGGCGGCGCGGGCGCGGTCGCGCAGCTCGAGGATCTTGAGCTGTCCGATCATGTAGCTGGTCGCCTGACCCGGATTGTTGAAATAGCGCTCCACCTCCTTGGTGGCATCGCGCAGCGAGAGCAGCCCGTTGTCCTGGAAATACTGGATCGCCCGCTCGCGCGTCCAGCGCTGGTGGTGGATTCCGGTATCGACGACCAGCCGGATCGCCCGCCAGAGCTGGGTCGAGTACATGCCGAATTCCGAGATCGGATCCTGGTAGAAGCCCATCTCCTTGCCGAGGCCCTCGGCATAGAGCCCCCAGCCTTCGGCATAGGCGCCGTAGCCGCCGAAGCGACGGAACTTGGGGACGCCCTCCAGCTCCTGCATCAGGGCGATCTGGAAATGATGGCCGGGAGCGCCCTCATGGTAGGAGATGGCCTCGGTCTGAGGCCGGAGCACCTGGTCCATGTCGGCGAGGTTGACATAGTAGATTCCGGGGCGGGAGCCGTCCGCCGACGGGCGATTGTAGAAGGCCACGGCGGCGGTGTCCTGGCGGAAGGCTTCGACGGCGCGGACCTCGAGCGGCGCGCGCGGCAAGCGCCGGAACCAGCGCGGCGCCGCTTCCATCACCTGGGCGATGAAGCGGCGGGCGTCGGCGAGATATTGCTGCCGGCCCGCATCGTCGTTCGAATATTTGAACTGCCGCCCCTCATTGATGTGGCGGAAGAAGGCCTGGAGCGTGCCGGTGAAGCCGACCTGGCGCTTGATCCTCTCCATCTCGCCATGGATCCGGGCCACCTGCTCGAGGCCGATCTGATGGATCCGATCCGCGGACAGATCGGTCGTCGTCGACTGGCTGAGGCGGTTCGAATAATAAGCCGCGGCATCGGGCAGGCTCCAGGCGCCGCGATTGCCCTCGGCGCCGCGCTCGACCTCGTCGAGCGTCGCCAGCATCGTTTCGTAGCCGCGGCGGAACGGCCCGGTCAGCGCCTCGGAGGCGGCGGCGACCAGCCGGTCCTTTTCCGGCTGCGCGATCCCGAGCCGGCCCACCTTGGCCTTGAAGTCGGCGAAGACGGCGCTGTCGGGACCGGTGCCGAACGGCGCCCCGGCCAGGATCCGGCGGCCGTCGGCTCGAACCGGGTCGAAATTGAAGGCGGGCGGCACGATTCCCAGCCCGGCCTGATGACGGATGTTGGCCGAGATCTCGCCCATCACCCGATCGACCTCGCGGAGCCGCGAGATATAGGCCTCGGCGTCCTCGACGGTGTCGACACGATGGTTGTTGATCAGGAAGACCGGGATGTTGCCGAGCGGGCTGCCGTTGTTCGTCGCCGGGAAAGCGTGCCAGCGCCAGCGGAAGGCTTCGCGATCGTCCTCCACCTCCTCGACGAACAGGCGATAGGAGAGGCGTCCCGCCGGGCTCAGCCGTTCCGGATCGAATTCGGCCCGAAGGCGCTCGAGCTGGCGCTCCTGAAGCGCGAGCTGCCGCTGGCGATAGGAGTCGGTATAGTCGTTGAGCCGGTCATAATGGCGCTTGATGCCGAGATTGGTCAGCAGCTGCGGATTGGTCTCCGCCTGCTCGTCGAAGGCGGCGTCGAGGAAGGCGTTGAGGCGGGCATCCTCGGCCGCGGGATCGGCGGCTGGAGTCGCCGTGGCCGCGGGCGCGGGGGCCGGCGGGGCCGAGTCCGGCGCCGCGGTGGCACAGGCGGTGGCGAGGAGGAGGGCGAGGAGCGGGAGGCGGGCTTTCACGGGCGAGTCCTTCCAGACGCGGGAGGCCGGTTCTTAGCGCCTCGCCGGCCTTCGTCCAGCCTCAGCGGTCGCCGGCGAGCCAGCACGGATCCCAGCTCGGCTCCGGCCCGAAGCGCTGGACCAGGAAATCGACCAGCGCCCTGACCCGGGCGGTGGTCGCCCGGCCGGGCGGCATCACCGCGTGGAGCGCGCCCTCCTCGAGCGGGTAATCGCGAAGCACCACTTCGAGGGTGGCGTCGGCGAGTCCGGGCGAGGCGATGAAGGAAGGCAGGATGCAGATGCCGAGGCCCGCCTCTGCCGCGGCGCGAAGCAGCTCGCCATTGTTGGCGCGCATCCGAGCGGGGCCACGCACGGTTTCCCAGCGGCCGCCGACCCGGAAGCGCCATTGCTCGTGGGCGTAATAGAGGATCCGATGCGCGCCGAGATCGGACGGCTTTCGCGGCCGGCCGTGGCGCTCGAAATAATCGGGGCTGCCGACGACGAGCTTGCGGACCGGCGCGATCCGGCGCGCGACGAGCGAGGAATCGGCGAGGCTGCCGATCCTGACCGCGAGATCGTAGCCCCCGCCGGCGAGATCGACGTGGCGATCCTCGAACTCCACGTCCAGCTCCACCTTCGGATGGAGCCGGGCGAAGTCCGCCAGCGCGGGCGCCAGGTGCTCGATGCCGAAGGAGAGCGGCGCCGACAGCCGGATCGGTCCCGCGACCTGGGTGACGGCGTCCGCCACCACCTCCTGGGCGGCGTCGAGATCGGCGAGGATGTTGGCGGCGCGGGCATAATAAGCATGGCCGATGTCAGTCGGCAGGGCGCCGCGAGCGGTTCGGGTGAGCAGGCGCGCTCCGAGCTGCTCTTCGAGCCGCGCCACCCGCCGCGAAAGGACGGGCTTGGACAGGCCCATCCGTTCCGCGGCGCGAGCGAAGGAGCCCGTCTCCGCCACCCTGACGAAGGCGAGGACATCGACGAGGTCGGTCGCTGAGCGTTCCATATTTCGCAACTCTGCAGTACTTATTGGCGGGCTTTCAGCAATGCTGATAGCCTCCTAGATCAGCTGGAGCAAAGCAATTCAGCAAGGGGAGTTCCGATGAAGAACGTGTTGATCGTCACCAGCAGCGCCCAGGGCGACCAATCGGTCTCGGGCCACCTCGCCAGCACCTTCGAGGGTCGCCTGCGCGCCGCCCACCCCGGCGTCGCCGTCGTGCGCCGCGACGTCGGCACCGGCACCATCCCCCATCTCACGCACGAGACCGTCGCCGGCATCCGGGCCGCGCCCGAGACCGAGGCGGAGCTTGCGACTCGAGCCCTCTCCGACGCGCTGGTCGCCGAGCTCCAGGCGGCCGACCTCGTCGTCATCGCCTCGCCGATGTACAATTTCGGCATGAGCTCGACGCTCAAGACCTGGTTCGACCACGTCCTGCGCGCCGGAGTCACTTTCCGCTATACCTCCGCGGGCCCGGAAGGGTTGCTCAAGGGCAAGAAGGCGGTGGTCATCGAGAGCCGCGCCGGCCTCTACAGCGAAGGGCCGCTTCGGCATATGGACGGGCAGGAGCCGCACATCCGAATCCTGCTCGGCTTCATCGGCATCGACGACGTCGAATATGTCCGCGCCGAGAGGCTCGCCTTCGGGCCCGATGCCGCGGAGGCCTCGATCGAGGCCGCGGCCGGGCGGCTGGAAGAGCTTGCCGGCGGCCGGCTCCCCCTCGCGGCTTGAGGCGGCGAGCCCGCAATCCCATCTACCCCGCTCGCAGGAGACCGAAATGATCGAGGTCAGAAAATTCGAAACCTTGGGCCACGCCGACCATGGCTGGCTGAACGCCCGCCACCATTTCTCCTTCGCCGATTATCACGACCCGAAGCGGGAGAGCTGGGGCGCGATCCGTGTGTGGAACGACGACGAGATCGCGGCCCGCTCAGGCTTCCCGCCCCACCCGCACCGCGACATGGAGATCATCACCTATGTCCGCACCGGCGCCATCACCCACCAGGATTCGATGGGGAATAAGGGGCGCACGGCGGCCGGCGACGTTCAGGTGATGTCGGCAGGGACCGGCGTCCGCCACGCCGAATATAATCTCGAGGACGAGAAGACGACCTTGTTCCAGATCTGGGTGCTGACCGACCGGCCCGGCGCTCAGCCGAGCTGGGGGGCGATGCAATTCCCGAAGGAGGAACGCTCGGGCCGGCTGGTCACGCTGGCGAGCGGCTTCGCGGAGGATCGCGACGCGCTCAGGATCAATTCCGCCGCCCGGGTGATGGGCGCCACCCTCGGCGCCGGCGAGACGGCGGAGCTCGGCCTCGATCCTTCGCGCCACGTCTATCTGGTCGCGACCAACGGGGCCGTCGAGGTCAACGGCGTCGCCGCCGAGCCGCGCGACGGAGTCGCCATCACCGGCGAGTCGAAGGTGACGATCCGCGCCGTCGACGCCGCCGAGATCGTCCTGGTCGACGCCCGCTAGGACGGCAGGGGCTGGGAAATGCTGTTCCCGCCCCAGGCGACGAACAGGGTCGTGTTGGCGCCGATCGGGGCGGCAAGCGGGATCGCCTTGCCGCCCATGCATCCCATGCAGCCTTCGGGCGGCTCGCCGCCGGTGAGGTGGATGGCGATGCCGTGGCGCCAGTCCGGCTGAAGCGGCAGCTCGAAGGAGCCCTCGCTCACCCGGCCCTCATAGGCCAGAGCGACGGCGACCCTGATCGTCCCGGAGCTTCGAGTCCGGTAATAAGCGGAACTCGGAAAGCCGAACTCGCGCAGGCGGAAGTCGGCCGGGGCGACGAGGCGTTCGCCGCCGCCGTCGTCGAAGCGGGCGCTGAGCTCGCCCAGCTGCTCGGCCGGCCGGCGATAATCGTAGAAGACGATCTCCGATCGCGGTTGCGCCGCCGCCCCGACCGGATCGTCCGGCGGCGGCGTGACCGCGCACGCCGCCAGCGCGGCAAAGGCCGTCGGCAGGGCGGCGCGTCCGCGACTCACTCGTCGATGCGCTCCCTGCGCACGACCCGCTGCGGCGCCTCGTCCCGTTCGACATAGACGGTGCGGCCGCGGCGGTCGCGGAACAGCGGGATCAGCCCGAGCAGGCCGAGCAGGCCGAGCAAGCCCCAGTCGAAGCCGCGCTCCTCGCGATAGGCGAGCGACATGTCGTTGCCGAACGGGTCGGCCGGGTCGGCGAAGCCGTTGGGGTAGGCCGAATCCGGATCGATCGTCATCGGCTCGAGCGGCGGCGACACGGTCTGGGGAACGACGACGACCGGGCCGGGCGAGGGCGAGACCGTGACCGGATCGGGCGCGCTGGTGTCCGGGGTGACGACGGTCGGGCTCGGCGGCCGGCTGCTGGCGGGCGGCGGTGAAGGCTCGGTCTTGACGGGCGGCGGAGGCGCCACGATCGGCGGATCGGTGCTGTTCTGGGCGGCGGCGGGCGCGGCGAGGGCGACCAGGCAGGCCGCGGCGGCCGCGGCTGGGGTGAATTTCATCCTGTCCTCCTAATGACGCGGGTGCAACGACTTGGCCGCCCGCGAGGTTGCATGAGGGAGCCCTGATCCGCCTGCCGCCCGCCCACAACCGTCCGTCGCAGCCGCCCTTGCCGGGCGCCCGCAAGGCGCGGCTTGTTCATCGCCTAGACAGGCGGGCGGCGCAGTCTCGCGCCATCTCGAGCGGGGGTCCCATCAACGTGGCGATGTATGTGTACAGCACCGACGGCGACCCCGTCGGCTTCGTCTTCGAAACCAACATCTACGATCTCGACGGGACTCCGCTCGGGCGAATCGTCGGCTGCCGGGTCCATCGCTTCGACGGCACCTATGTCGGCGAGTGGTTCCGCGACATGGTCGTGCGCCGCCCGCAGGCGCGTCCGCGAATCATTCCGCCCGCCCCGGCGCCGCCGCGACGGCCGCCGGCGAGCGCCTCCTACCGGCTGCGGGCGGTGGTCGATTACGGCTATTCGGACGCCTTCCCCCTGCTCCGCCACGGCGCCGACGATTCCTGGATGGGCGCGGCGGCCGAATAGGAACCGGCGCGCCCCGAGGGCGGTTGAAGGCGGATCGATGGCGAATAACGATAGATGATCCTGGTCGTCGACGATGACCCGACCGTCCGGGCGACGATCGGACGCGCTCTCGCCGCGCTCGGCTACGGAGTCCGCGAAGCGGCCGACGGCTATGCCGCGCTCGAGGTCGTGCGCGCCGAGCCGCTCAGCCTGGTCATCCTCGATTACGTGATGCCCGGCATGGACGGCGCCGAGACGGCGCGCGCCATCGGCTCGATCGACCCCGAGCTGCCGATCGTCTTCTCGACCGGCCATGCCGCGCTCAGGGCCCTGCGCGCCGCGGCGGGCGAGGACGTCAGGGTGCTCGAAAAGCCGTTCACGCTCGACGAGCTCGACGCCCTCCTGCGCGAGCGCTTGGCGGAAAGGCGGCGGGCGCGCTCAGCCTGAAATGCCAGTCGAGGCCAGCATCAACGAAATTCTTGGCGACCGGGGAGGAATGGGGTCCGAGGGATCACTGGTGGGGAGCGGAACGAGGACCGCAGACGGCGTAGGTCGCGCGTGCTCCGACATAATGTCCCGTGCCGGTGGCGTAGGGAACGATGTCGGTGAAGATTTCGATATCGACGATGGTTGCAGCGCTCGGTTTCTGCGCCTGAGCCTGGGTCCTTGCGGCGGCAATGAAACCGTCCTGCTCGGCTGCGCTGAAAGTATTGGCATTCGCCCCTTGCCACAGCCAGGGTCCGGCGGAGTAGCCGGCCAGCACCTTGGTCTGGACACTGTGATACTCGCCTGCGCAGGCGGCCTGCCCGAGACAGGTGGTCAGATATCGCGTGATCTCTGCGCGCAGTTGGTAGAAATGCGCGGGATAGCGGTTGCATTGCGGCGCTCCCTTCACCGCGGCGGTCAATGATCGCCCGGCAGGGGTACAGGACGCGATTCCGCCGCAAAGCACGACCGCGGTTCCGGCCAGTAATATCCTCAACAGCGGAGCATCCATCCTGGCGGTCTACTCCGCTGTGCGCGGCGGAGAAGACGAATTACGTCCGTTATGGGCCTTGGAGCTTCAGCGCCTGATCTCTGCCCGGTCGCATGCCGAGGATGCGGCCGACGTCGGCCTCGACGGCAGATCGTCCAGGAGGCGGGGTCGATGCCTAGATCGGAACGACGTGGCGGTGGTGCCAGGCGAAGATGGCGGCGGCTCCGCGATGGGGCCGCCACGGCTCGGCCAGCTCGCGCACCTTCTTCTCGGTCGGCCGTTCGGCAAGGCCGAGGATCCGGCCGACCTCGACCTGAACGGCGAGGTCGCCGGCCGGCCAGACGTCGGTTCGGCCCTCGGCGAACAGGAGGTAGACTTCCGCGGTCCAGCGGCCGATTCCCTTGACCCGGGTCAGCGCCGCGATCGCCGCCTCGTCATCGGCGGGCAGCGCCGCGAAGTCGAGCCGTCCGCTGAGGACCTCTTCGGCGAGGCTCTTGATATAAGCGATCTTCTGGCGGGAGAGGCCGGCGGCGCGAAGATCCTCGTCGCTGGTCGCGGCGACGTTGGTGGGATCGGCGGTGCCGCCGGTCGCGGCCTCGACCCGGGCGAGGATCGAGGCCGCCGCCTTGATCGAAACCTGCTGGCCGACGATGGCGCGGAGCAGTGTCTCGTAGCCGCTGTCGCGGATGCGCGGCGCCGGATAGCCGATCCGGGCGATCGCCGCGGCGAAGGCGGGCTCGATCGCGGCCAGGGCGTCGAGCGAAGACTTCAATTTCTCGGCCGTCAATGCCATCCGCTCCGCCTTGCGCTCCCCGCCGCCGCCTAGCATAGGTCGCCGCCGGCGCATCCCCTTTCCTCGCTCCAGGACCCGTCCATGCCCAAGCTCACCATCGTCAGCCGCGGCGGCGCCGAACGGACGGTGGAGGGACGCGCCGGCTGGAGCGTGATGGAGAATATCCGCGACAACGGCTTCGACGAGCTGCTCGCGCTGTGCGGCGGCTGCTGCTCGTGCGCCACCTGCCACGTCCACGTCGATCCGCAATGGCTGGAAGCGGTCGGCCCGCCCAAGCCGGACGAGGACGACCTGCTCGACAGCTCCCACCACCGCGCCGAGACCAGCCGCCTGTCCTGCCAGATCCTGTTCACCGCCGAGCTCGACGGCCTTCGCGTCCGAATCGCCCCGGAGGATTAGGCGGTCGACGCCGCGTAGAGCGCGATCGCTGCGGCGTTGGAGACGTTGAGGCTCTCCATCTTCGCGCCGATCGGCAGGCGCGCGAGCGCGTCGCAATGCGCTTCGACATTCTGCCGAAGCCCCTCGCCCTCGGCCCCGAGCACCAGCGCCACTCGGGGCGGCCCCAGCGCCTCGGCCAAAGTCAGGTCGGCGTCGCCGCTGAGGCCGATGCGCCAGAAGGGGGCCTCGGCGATCTCGTCGAGGGCGCGGGCGAGGTTGACGACCCGCACCCAGGGGACGGTCTCGAGGGCGCCGCTCGCGGCCTTGGCGAGCGCTCCCGATTCGGGCGGCGCGTGCCGGTCCTGGGTGACCAGGCCGAGCGCGTCGAACGCCGCCGCCGAGCGCAGGATCGCGCCGACATTGTGGGGATCGGTGACATGGTCGAGGACGAGCAGCGGCCGGCCGTCCTCGGCCTCGTCGAGCAGCTCGGCGAGGAGCCGGTCGGGCAGCCGCTCGACCTCGGCGACCAGGCCCTGGTGGGGCGCGTCGCGAGGCACCAGCCGGCCGAGATCGGCGACGTCGGCGAAGGTGACCGGGACGGAAGGCGCCAGGTCGAGAGTCGCGGCCGCCTCGCGGGTCGCCCACATCCGGACGACCTGACGCTCGGGATTGGCGAGCGCCGCCGCGACGGCGTGGCGGCCCCAGAAGCGGGGCCGGTTCTCCGGCTTGGTCGCCTGGCGCGCCTTGCGTCGCATCGTCCGCCCCTAGAAGAAGACCAGCAGGGCCGAGCCGAGAGCGATCCGGTAGAGCACGAACACCAGCATCGAGGCGTGCCTGAGGAAGCGCATCAGGAAGGCCATGGTGGCGAAGGCGGTGACGAAGGTCATCGCGCCCGCGACCAGAGCGTCCCACTGCATCTGGGCGGTGGCGTCGGCGAGGTCGAGCACCGCCAGGGTGCCGGCGCCGGCGACGGCCGGAAGCGCGAGCAGGAAGGAGAATCGCGCCGCCTCGACCCGCTCGTAGCCGAGGAACCGGGCCGCGGTCATGGTCACTCCGGAGCGGCTGGTGCCCGGGATCAGCGCCAGCGCCTGGGCGAGGCCGACGATGACGGCATCGCCGAGCGTCATGTCCTCGTAGCGCTTCTTCCTCGGCCCGAGCCAGTCGGCGATGCCGAGGAGGATCCCGTAGACGATCAGGTTGACCGCGACGAGCGTGGTCGAGCGGAAGCTGTCGAGCCAGCCGCCCTCCTTGAGGAACAGGCCGAACAGGATCGCCGGAACGGTCCCGATCGCGATCCACCAGAAGAGCCGCCGCTGCTCCGGGGCGCTGCCGATGCCGACGGTCGAGAGGCCGCCGCGCAGGAGGCCGACCGATTCGCGGAAGAAATAGAGCAGGATGGCGAGGAAGGAGCCGATGTGGACGGCGATGTCGATGAGCGGCCCCTGATCGGGCATGTGCGTGACGTAGGGAATCAGGATCAGGTGCCCGGACGACGAGATGGGCAGGAATTCGGTCACGCCCTGGACGACGGCGATGAGCAGCAGCTGGAGAAAGGTCATGGACGATCCGGAGAGTGAGGCGCGCGCGCCTTAGCAGACCGGACGCCCCCATTGGCAACAGGCTTGTCGAGGCGCGGCGATCGGTGGCCGGCGCCCTGGCCGAGGCGCCGCGGGCATTGCGGCGGCGCGTTCAGCGGCCGGTCATCGCCCGCCCCCTAGGGAGCAACCGACTCGGCGCGCGGCGCGTTGTCGATCCGCCGCGCCCTTCGCGCATCGGGAGGCCTTATGTACAAGCTTTTGATCGCCGCCGCCGCGGCCGCCCTCGCCGCCCCGGCGACCGCCCAGGAGGACGGCTTCGCCGACCCCCGCGACGAGGAGATCGCCGGAGCCCTTCCCCCGGCCGAGGACATCGAGGCGATGGCGCCGGCGCTCGACCGCTCGGTCGGAGCGCTGATGGACGTCGATGTCGGGCCGATCCTCGACGCCGCCGATCCGTGGCGCCGCCGCTACGGCTACGGCCGGCCCGGCCGGACGCTGGGCGCGCTCGGGCGCCGCGACGACCCCTATTTCGAGGAGCGGATCCGCTCGTCCATCTACGGCACCACCGCCGGCATGGCCCGGATGATGGGCGCCTTCTCCGCCGCCGCTCCCGCACTCGCCCGGTCGATCCGCGAGGTCGAGCGCGCGATGGGCGCCGCGATCGACGATTATCATCGCCGCCGCGGCGACCCCCGCGACGATCGGGAGCAGCGAGAATATTATCCCGACGATTGAGCCGGCGCCGCCAAATGACCGGTGGACTGGGGCCGCGCCTCGGCTAAAGAGACGGCCCATCCATGTGGCAGCTCTACCAGTTCCCGCTCTGTCCTTTCTCGCGCAAGGTCCGGCTGATGCTGACCGAGAAAGGCGTCGCCCATGAGATGAAGCGGGTGTCGCCCTGGGCCCAGGACGACGACTTTTCAGACCTCAACCCGGCCGGCGAGACGCCGGTGCTGGTCGAGGAGCAGAAAGGCGCCGTGCTGATCGATTCCGGGGCGATCTGCGAATATTTCGAGGAGACCGTCGAGCGAGCGCCGATGATCCCGGGGACCTCGATCAACCGCGCCGAGACGAGGCGGCTGGTGGCCTGGTTCGACGGCAAGCTGCACCGGGACGTCGTCGCTCCGCTGATGGAGGAAAGGATGCGCAAGCGCCTCGTCAGCCGCGCCCCGCCCGACACCTCCGAGCTGCGCAAGGCGATGACCGCCGCCAACGGCCATCTCGACTATATCGACTATCTGCTCGACCATCGCCGCTGGCTCGCCGGGCCTGCGCTGACCCTCGCCGACCTCGCCGCCGCGGCGCAGCTGTCAGTCGCCGACTATCTCGGCGGCATCGACTGGCGAGGCCACAAGCAGACCGCCGACTGGTACGCCGTCATGAAATCGCGGCCGAGCTTCCGGCCGCTGCTCAGCGAGCGCATGGAGGTGATCATGCCGCCGGCCCATTACGACAAGGTCGACTTCTGACCTTGATACGCCCGCCTGCGCGGCCCACATCGAAACGATGCTGATCCAGACCGAAACGACCCCCAATCCGTCGACGCTCAAATTCCTCCCCGGCCAGGCGGTGATGGATCACGGCACCCGCGATTTCGCGACCCCGGAGGCGGCCGAGGCGTCGCCGCTGGCCGAAGCGATCTTCTCGACCGGCGAGGTCGAGGGCGTCTTCTTCGGTCGCGATTTCATCTCGGTGACGGCGGCGCCCGGCGTCGAATGGCGGCAGCTCAAGCCGCAGGTGCTCGAAGTGCTGCTCGACCATTTCGCGAGCGGAGCGCCGCTGTTTCGCCCGGCCAGCGCCGGGGCCATCGCCATCGCGGACGCGGACGCCATCGCCGAGGACCCCGCCGACGCCGAGGTCGTCGCCCAGATCCGCGAGCTGATCGAGACAAGGGTGCGCCCGGCGGTGGCCAAGGACGGCGGCGACATCGTCTATCGCGGCTTCGCGGCGGGGACCGTCTATCTCGCCCTGCACGGCGCCTGCTCCGGCTGTCCGTCCTCGACGATGACTCTAAAGCAGGGCATCGAGAGCCTGCTCAAATATTACGTGCCCGAGGTCGAATCGGTCGAAGCGGTCTGAACCGTGGAGCTGGTCATCGACAGCGCCACCGCCGCTTGCTCGGCGGCGCTGATCGGGCCGGGCGGAACCCTGATCGCCGAGCGGCACGAGCTGGTCGGCCGCGGCCATGCCGAGCGGCTGGTGCCGATGATCGCCGAGCTGCTCGAGGGCCGCCGCCCGGCCTCGATCCTGGTCGATTGCGGGCCGGGAAGCTTCACCGGGGTTCGAGTGGGGCTCGCCGCCGCCTACGGCCTGGCGGCGGGCTGGAAGGTGGCGCTTGCCGGCTATTCCTCGCTCGCCCTCATCGCCGCGGCAACCGGCGAGGCCGAGGTCGCGGCCGCCCTTCAGGGGGGACATGGCGAGCTTTTCGTGCAAAGCTTCGCCGGTGAACCGCTCGCGCCCGTCGACGACCTGCGCTCGCTCGCCCCGCGCGAGGCCGCCGCGGCGGTGCGCGCCGATCTCGTCGTCGGCTCCGGCGCCGATGCCCTGGTGGCGGCGCGCGGCTACGGCCGGGCGACCGACCTCCTGCCCCGCGCCGCCGATGCCCGCCGCCTTCCGCCCGGCCTTCGGACCGTCCCGGCGCGGCCTCTCTACGGGCGGGCGCCCGACGCCAGGCGGCTGACATGAACGCTTCCGAAATCCGCCTTGGCGAAGCCGGCGTCGCCGACCTCGACGCGGTGATGGAGGTGATGGAGGACAGCTTCGATCCGCGCTTCGGCGAGGCCTGGACGGCGCCGCAATTCGCCGGCCTGCTGCCGATGCCGGGTGTCTGGCTCGTGCTGGCGCGCGAGGGCGCCGACGCGGTCGGCTTCGCGCTCGCCCGGATCATCGCGGACGAAGCCGAGTTGCTCCTGCTCGCCGTGCGTCGCGACAGCCAATGCCGCGGCATCGGCAAGATGCTGCTCCGCCGTTTCGAAACGGAAGCCAAGACGCGCGGAGCGACGCGCCTCCACCTCGAAGTCCGCCAGGGCAACCATGCGGTCAAGTTATACGAGGATACCGGGTTCCGTTTAGTTGGACGGCGCAGGAATTACTACAGTGGCCATGATGGCTGTTGCTATGACGCGCTGACCTTAGCTAAAGGCGCCCCAGGCCGAGACTAGCCTTTTCATTGCGCTGCATTCGAGCTTGTCAAAAGCACCAAAACGGACCTATCCGATAGGATACCTGTCACGGCCAATGGCAGGCCCCTCTGACCACCAGGAAAGTTGGTACCGACATATGGAAAATCAGGACAATTTCGGGGAGACGCTGATCACCCTTACGGCCGATATTGTATCGGCCCACGTCAGCAACAACAGCGTGGCGGTTTCCGATCTGCCATTGCTAATAAGTAACGTTCACAGTGCGTTGAACGGATTGGGGCAGCGCAAGGAAGAGCCCGCGCCGAAGCCCGAGCCGAAGGTTTCGGTCCGTTCCTCGATCAAGCCGGACTACATCGTCTGCCTCGAGGACGGCAAGAAGCTGAAGATGCTCAAGCGGCATCTGATGACCCATTACAGCATGACGCCCGACGAATATCGGCAGAAGTGGGGGCTCAACGCGGACTACCCGATGGTCGCCCCGAACTATGCCGAGCAACGGCGCACGCTCGCCAAGAAGATCGGCCTCGGCACCAAGCGCCGGCGCACCGGCCGCAAATAGCCGGCGCGGGCGACCCGCCGGATTCAGCGTCGCTCCCGCCGCCGGCGGGGGCGACGCTTTTTCTGCCCCTGCCCGCTTTGAATCGCCCGCCGATGTGCTCTAATGTAGCGGCACCATGACCCGCAGCATCGACATCGAGGCGCTCTGCGCCGAAAAGGGCCTGCGCATCACGGAGCAGCGGAAGGTCATCGCCCAGGTCCTCTCCGAGGCCGAGGACCATCCCGACGTCGAGGCGCTGCACGCCCGGGCCTCGGCGGTCGATCCGGGAATCTCGATCGCCACCGTCTACCGCACCGTCAGGCTGTTCGAGGAGGCCGGGATCCTCGAGCGCCACGATTTCGGCGACGGCCGGGCCCGCTACGAAGCGGCGGCCGAGACCCATCACGACCATCTCATCGACGTCGAGACCGGCAACGTCATCGAGTTCGTCGACGAAGAGCTCGAGGCGCTTCAGCGCCGGATCGCCGAAAAGCTCGGATTCCGCCTCGTCGACCACCGCATGGAGCTCTACGGCGTCGCCCTGAGCCGCGACCATTAGGGCATGCGCCTGATCTTGCGGACGGCGGCGATGGCGGCCGGACTGATCCCCTGTATCCCGCTCCACTATCTGTGGCGCCTGTTCTCGGCGCGCTCGCCCTGGCCGCGGCTCTATCTCAAATGGGCCGGCCGCCGGGCGGGCCTGCGGGTCAGCATCGCCGGCGCGCCGCTCAAGGACCATGTCCTGTTCGTTTCGAACCATGTGACCTGGCTCGACATCCTCGCCCTGGGCGGCGCGACCGGCGCAATCTTCGTCTCGCGCGACGACGTCGAGGACTGGCCGGTGGTCGGCTGGATCGCCGGGCTCAACGACACGATCTACGTCGCCCGCCAGGCCCGCCGCCAGGTCCACGGCCAGGCCGACCGCCTCCGCCGGGCACTCGCCACCGGCCGCCCGGTCGCTCTGTTTCCGCAGGGGACGACCGACCTCGCCCTCCTGCCCTTCCGGCCGAGCCTCTTCGCCTCGCTGTTCCCGCCGCTGGATGGCGTGCGCGTGCAGCCGGTCGCGCTCGATTATGGCGGTCTCGCCGCCGAGGTCGCCTGGATCGGCGCGGAAGGCGCCGGCGCCAATGCGCGGCGGATCCTGGGGCGGGCCGGCACGATCCCGGTCGTGCTCCGTTTCCTCGCCCCGGTCGACCCGCACCAGGCCGGCGACCGCAAGGCGCTCGCCGCTCTGGCCGAGGCCGAGGTCGCCGCGGCCCTCGCGGCTTCCGAACCGGCGGCCCAGCCCCTATATGCCGGCCGATGAAGAACCGGGATCCCGCGACCTTCCACGTCAAGTCGTTCGGCTGCCAGATGAACGCCTATGACGGCGAGCGCATGGCCGAGCTGCTCGCCGCCGAGGGGCTGGCCGCCGCCGGCGAGGATGCCGATCTGATCGTGCTCAACACCTGCCACATCCGCGAGAAGGCGGCGGAGAAGGTCTATTCGGAGATCGGCCGGGTGCTCAAGCGGGCCGGACCGGAGCAGCCGATGATCGCCGTCGCCGGCTGCGTCGCCCAGGCCGAAGGCGCCGAGATCATCCGCCGAGCGCCAGGCGTCGACATCGTCGTCGGCCCGCAAGCCTATCACCGGCTGCCTGCGCTGCTCGCCAAGGCGAGGTCGGGCGGGCGGGCGCTCGACACCGACATGCCGCCCGAATCGAAATTCGGAGTGCTTCCGGCGCGGCGCCGCCAGTCGCCGGCCGCCTTCCTCACCGTCCAGGAAGGCTGCGACAAGTTCTGCACCTATTGCGTCGTGCCCTACACGCGCGGCGCCGAGGTCTCGAGGCCCTTCGCGGCGATCCTCGACGAGGCGAAGGCCCTGGTCGATTCCGGAGCGAAGGAGATCACCCTGCTCGGCCAGAACGTCAATGCCTGGAGCGACGGGGAGCGCGGGCTCGAGCAGCTGATCCGGGCGCTCGACGCGGTGCCCGGCCTCGCCCGAATCCGCTACACGACCAGCCACCCGAACGACATGAGCGAAGGCCTGATCCGAGCCCATGCCGAGGTCGCCAAGCTGATGCCCTATCTCCACCTTCCGGTGCAGTCGGGCAGCGACCGGCTGCTGAGGGCGATGAACCGGAGCCACACGAGCGCAAGCTATTTGCGGATCATCGAGCGGGTCCGCTCCGCCCGCCCCGACATCGCCATCTCGGGGGACTTCATCGTCGGCTTCGCCGGCGAGACGGAGGCGGACTTCGCGGCGACCCTCAACCTGGTGCGCTCGGTGAACTATGCGCAGGCTTTCTCGTTCAAATATTCCCGGCGGCCGGGAACGCCCGCCGCCGGCATGGAAGGTCAGGTCCCCGCCGAGATGATGGACGAGAGGCTGAAGCGGCTCCAGGCGCTCCTCGACGCTCAGCAGCTCGCCTTCAACCGGGCGACGGTCGGGCGGCGCGCCGAGGTTCTGCTCGAGCGTCCCGGAAGGCGGCCGGGCCAGCTCGTCGGCAAGTCGCCCTGGCTCCAGTCGGTGCACCTCGAGACGGGCGCGGCGATCGGCGACCTGGTCGAGGTGGACATCGTCTCGGCCGGGCCGAACAGCGTCGCCGGACTCGGCCTCGGGGCCGAAGCTGGCAATGGCCCGGGCCTCGCGGCCGCCGCGGTCGCCGCCTGATGGCCCAGAAGAAAGCCGCCGAGCCGGCCGGGCCGCGCGCCCGCCTCGAGATCGAGTTCGAGCAGCCGCACCTGCTCGGGCCGCTGTTCGGCGAGTTCGACCGCAACCTGGTCGCCATCGAGGACCGGCTCGGAGTCTATATCGCCGCGCGCGGGGCCAAGGTGCAGATCGAGGGCGACCCCCACGAGGCCGCCCGCGCCCGCCAGGTCCTGCTCGGCCTCTACAACCGGCTCGACGAGGGCCAGGACATCGACGCCGAGACGGTCAACGCGATCATCGCCATGTCCGGCGAGCCGACCCTGGAAGGGATCATCGCGCCCGAAGTGGCCGAGCCGCCCAAGGTGATGATCCGAACCCGCAAGAAGACGATCGTCCCGCGCTCGAAGGCTCAGGCGGTCTACATGGAGGCGCTTGCCCGCGACGACATGATCTTCGCATTGGGCCCGGCCGGCACCGGCAAGACCTATGTCGCCGTCGCCCAGGCCGTCCAGCAGCTGATCGGCGGGAGCGTCGACCGGCTGATCCTGTCGCGTCCCGCGGTCGAGGCCGGGGAGCGGCTCGGCTTCCTGCCCGGCGACATGAAGGAGAAGGTCGACCCCTATCTTCGCCCGCTCTACGACGCGCTCTACGACATGCTTCCGACCGAGCAGGTCGAGCGGCGGATCGCCTCGGGCGAGATCGAGATCGCGCCGATCGCCTTCATGCGCGGCCGCACGCTGAGCGACGCCTTCGTCATCCTCGACGAGGCGCAGAACACGACTCCGATGCAGATGAAGATGTTCCTGACCCGGTTCGGCATGCGCTCGCGAATGGTGATCTGCGGCGACCCCAACCAGGTCGACCTTCCCGACCCCGGCAAGTCGGGGCTCCACGACGCGGTCGGGCGGCTCGAGGGCATCGCCCGGATCGCCACCGTCCGCTTCGGCGCCGGCGACGTCGTCCGCCACCCGCTGGTCGGCCGGATCGTCGAGGCCTATGAAGGCCCGGCGGAATGAGCGCCGGCCGCGCCCCCGACCGGAACCGAGCCTGATGCTGCTCGTCGAGGCCGACGTTTCGCCGGAGTGGGACTCCCGCACCGACTGGCCGCAGGTCGCCAGCCGCGCCGCCCGCGCCGCCGTGGCCCACAGCCGCCACGCCGCCCTGCTCGAGCGCGAGGTCGAGGTCTCGGTCAAGTTCACCTCCGACGCTGAGGTGAGGGCTCTCAACGCCGCCTGGCGGGGCAAGGACAGGGCGACCAACGTCCTGTCCTTCCCGATGGCCGGGGAAGCCGAGCTCGAGGCGGCGATCCTGCTCGGCGACATCGTCCTCGCCCACGGCGTGTGCGTCGCCGAAGCCGAGGCGATGAAGGTCCCGGCCGCGAGCCATGCCGCGCATCTGGTGGCGCACGGCATGCTGCATCTGCTAGGCTATGACCACGAGCGCGGCGAAGCCCAGGCCGACGACATGGAAGAAACGGAGCGGCGGGCGCTCGCCGCCATCGGCCTTCCCGACCCCTATGCAACGACAGAGGTGCAACCCTAAACCCATGGACGACGACAGTATCGGTGGGGGCACGGACGGACGGACGTTCTGGAGCGGCCTTCGCAACCTCCTGTTCGGGGAAGACGACGAATCGACGCTTCGCGACGAGATCGAGGAGGCGATCGAGAGCCGCGAGGGCGAGGTCCCCCGAGTCGGCGATCTCAGCCACGTCGAGCGGCAGATGCTTCGCAACATCCTGCATTTCGGCGAGAAGAATGCCGGCGACGTCGCCGTGCCCCGGCGCGACATCATCGCGGTTCCGACCAGCATGACCTTCGAAGGCCTGGTTGTCGCCTTCGCCGAGGCCGGGCACAGCCGCCTTCCCGTCTATGAGGACAGCCTCGACACCGTCGTCGGGATGATCCACGTCAAGGACGTCTTCGCGGTGCAGGTGACCGGGGCCGAGCCGCCGTCGGAGATACGCCAGCTGATGCGAACGCCGCTCTTCGTTCCCGAATCGATGGGCGTGCTCGACCTGCTCGCGCGGATGCGCGCGCAGCGGGTCCATCTCGCCATCGTCGTCGACGAGTTCGGCGGCACCGAGGGCCTGCTCACCATCGAGGACGTCGTCGAGGAGATCGTCGGCGACATCGAGGACGAGCATGACGAGGAGGTGCCCGGCCTGCTCATTCCGCTCGACGACGGCGTCTGGGACGCCGACGCCCGGGCCGAGCTCGAGGACGTCGCGGTCGCGGTCGATGCCCGGCTCGGCACGGTCGAGGAGGATGTCGAGACCCTCGGCGGCCTCGCCTTCGTGCTCGCCGGCTACATCCCCCAGCCCGGCGAGATATTGCAGCATCCGAGCGGCTGGAGGCTCGAAGTGACCGAAGGCGACACCCGCCGGGTCACCCGCCTTCGGCTGCATGCGCCCGAGGAGGGCGCCGCGGAGGAATGAACCGGCGGGAAGGGGGCCGATGGACTTCGAGCATATAAGGCTGGAGCTGAGCCCGGCCGCCGTCGCCACGCTGACCCTCGATCGGCCGGATTCGCTCAATGCCTTGAACGGCGCGATGGTCGACGAGATCCGGCGCGGCGTGGAGAGCCTGGCGGGCTCCGGCGCGCGCTGCCTGCTGATCACCGGCGCCGGGCGCGGCTTTTCGAGCGGCGCCGACCTCGCCGGAAGCGGCGGGCTGCCGGCGGACGCCGGCCTGGCCCTCGAGAAGCATTTCAACCCGCTGGTCGAGACCCTGTTCGCCCTCGAAATCCCCGTCGTGGCGGCGGTGAACGGCCCGGCCGCCGGGGCCGGCTGCTCGCTGGCGCTCGCCGCCGACCTCGTCGTCGCCGCCCGCTCGGCCTATTTCCTCCAGGCCTTCGTCAATATCGGCCTGATCCCCGACGCGGGCGCCACCTGGCTTCTGCCGCGGCTGGTCGGGCGCGCGCGGGCGATGGAGATGATGATGCTCGGCGAGCGCATCGGCGCTGAGCAGGCGCTCGCCTGGGGGATGATCGCCCGCGTCGTGGACGACGGCGATCTCGCGGCGGAATCGGCGGCGCTCGCGGGCAACCTCGCTCAGGGGCCGACCGTGGCGCTGGGCCTGATCCGCCGGCTCGCCCGCGAGTCCGGCCGGCTCGGACTCGCGGATTCCCTCGCCGCGGAACGCGCCGCCCAGCGCCGGGCCGGCGAGACCGAGGACTTCAGGTCCGCCGTGATGGCCTTCCTTCACAAGCGGCGGCCGAGCTTCGACGGGCGCTGACCCTCTCCCCATCGATCGAGAGGGCTGTTATGCCCGAGCCATGGCGACGAGGATCGAGGAGCTCGAGAGAAGGCGCGAGCAGGCGCGGCTGGGCGGCGGCGAGAAGAGGATCGACGCGCAGCACGGCAAGGGGCGGCTGACCGCGCGCGAGCGGCTGACGGTGCTGCTCGATGTCGGCAGCTTCGAAGAATATGACATGTTCGTCGAGCATAATTGCGCCGACTTCGGAATGGCCGAGCAGCGCATCCCGGGCGACGGCGTCGTCACCGGCTCGGGCACGATCAACGGCCGCCTCGTCTTCGTCTTCGCCCAGGACTTCACCGTCTTCGGCGGCTCCCTGTCCGAGCGCCACGCGCAGAAGATCTGCAAGATCATGGACATGGCGATGAAGGTCGGGGCGCCGGTGATCGGGCTCAACGACTCGGGCGGCGCGCGCATCCAGGAGGGCGTGGCATCGCTCGCAGGGTATGCAGAGGTGTTCCAGCGCAACGTGCTGGCCTCGGGCGTGGTGCCGCAGATCAGCCTGATCATGGGCCCCTGCGCCGGCGGCGCGGTCTATTCGCCGGCGATGACCGACTTCATCTTCATGGTGAAGGACAGCTCCTACATGTTCGTCACGGGCCCCGACGTGGTCAAGACGGTGACCAACGAGGTGGTCACCCAGGAGGAGTTGGGCGGCGCCGTCACCCACACGACCAAATCGGGCGTGGCCGACGTCGCCTTCGAGAACGACATCGAGGCCCTGCTCGCGACCCGCGACTTCTTCGATTTCCTGCCGCTGTCCAACCGCCACGATCTTCCCGAGCGGCCCTGCGACGATCCCTGGGACCGGGTCGAGGAAAGCCTCGACACGCTCATCCCCGACAGCGCGGCCAAGCCCTACGACATGCACGAGCTCATCGAAAAGGTGGTCGACGAGGGCGACTTCTTCGAGCTTCAGCCGGCCCACGCGGCCAATATCGTCATCGGCTTCGGCCGGATCGAGGGGCGCAGCGTGGGCGTGGTGGCGAACCAGCCGATGGTGCTCGCCGGAGTGCTCGACATCAAGTCGTCGAAGAAGGCGGCCCGCTTCGTGCGCTTCTGCGACGCCTTCGACATCCCGATCCTCACCTTCGTCGACGTTCCCGGCTTCCTCCCCGGAGTCGCCCAGGAGCATGAGGGCATCATCAAGAACGGCGCCAAGCTGCTCTTCGCTTATGCCGAGGCGACGGTTCCCAAGATCACCGTCATCACGCGCAAGGCCTATGGCGGCGCCTACGACGTCATGGCGTCCAAGCACCTGCGCGGCGACCTCAATTATGCCTGGCCGACGGCGGAGATCGCGGTGATGGGCGCCAAGGGCGCGGTCGAGATCATCTTCCGCAAGGATATCGGCGATGCGGACAAGATCGCGGCCCGGACCGCGGATTACGAGGCCCGCTTCGCCAATCCGTTCGTGGCGGCGAGCAAGGGCTTCATCGACGAGGTGATCATGCCCCATTCCACCCGCCGCCGGATCGCCCTGGGCTTGAGGAAGCTGCGCGACAAGCAGCTCGACAACCCCTGGAAGAAGCACGACAACATCCCGCTCTAGAAACCCCGCGCCGGATCGAGCCTGTCCTGAGTTTGTCGAGGGGTCGGGGATGAACGAAAGGGACAGGCCGATGGCGGATGCGCGATTCGATCAGGTGAACATCGTGGCGGCCGACCTCGAGGCGACGGTCGCCTTCTATCGGCGGCTCGGAATCGATCTTCACGAACCGTTCCGAACCGCCGGCGGAGCGCCGTTCCACACCAGCAGCCGGGCCGCCGAGGGCGGGCTGATCGAGGCCGATTCGCCGGCCTTCGCGCAGGTCTGGAACCAAGGCTGGAGGGGGGAGAGCGAGCTTGCCGGCCGGGTCGTCATCGGGCTTCGAGTCGCCGACCGCGGCGAGGTCGACCGGCTCTACAGGGAGGCGACCGCCGCCGGCGGCAAGGGGCTGCAGCCGCCCTACGACGCCTTCTGGGGCGCACGCTATGCGATCGTCGAGGATCCGGACGGGATCGCCGTCGGCCTGATGAGCCCGGCCGACGAGGCGCACCGCTCGCCGCCGCCATTCGCCTGACGAGGCGAGAGGCGATGGCGGTCTTTCGGTCCGAGGAGACGCTGGTCGGACTGATCGCGCTCGCGGCGGTGCCGTGGATCATCTGGATCCTCGTCCGGGCGCTTCGCGACGGCCGGCTTCCGATCGGCAAGGGCGAGGTGCTCAGCGAGCGGCCGGCGGCGTTCCGCATCCTCTTCGCGCTCTACGCGGTCGCCGCCGGCGCGATGGGCTTCATCGGGTTCGACCTGCTGCTCGGCATGACCGGCCGGTGATCCGAAACCGGTGCCTCCAGGACCGTCACGTCGGACTTGATCCGGCATGCACCTTGTTTACGGCCGTTCGAAAGTGAAGGTGGACCCCGGTTCGAGTCCGGGGTGACGAAGGGGCACTGCCGACACGCGCACCGAATGACGGAGTGGAGTCATGGAACTGGGCCGCCTCAATCATGTCGGGATCGCGACCCCCTCGATCGAAAGGAGCGTGGCGCTCTACCGCGACCTGCTCGGCGCGAGCAGGATCCACGCGCCGTTCGACCTGCCGGCGCAGGGGGTGCGGGTGTGCTTCGTCGACGCGCCCAACAGCCAGATCGAGCTGATCGAGCCATTGGGCGACAGCTCCGCGCTGCACGGCTTTCTCGCGAAGAACCCGCAGGGCGGCCAGCATCATGTCTGCTTCGAGGTGCCGGACATCCACGCCGCCAAGGCCGAGATCGAGGCGAAGGGGGCCAAGGTCCTGGGCGAACCCCGGATCGGGGCGCATGGAACGCTCGTCATCTTCGTCCACCCGAAGGACATGGGCGGCGTTCTGGTGGAATTGATGGAAACGCCGCGCGAGGCGCATTGAAAATTCCCGCTCATCCTGAGTAGGGACTGAGCGAAGTCGAAGGCCCGTATCGAAGGACCCTTCACAGACTCTCTGCGTCCTTCGATACGCCGGTTCGACAGGCTCACCGGCTACTCAGGACGAGCGGTGGGAGTGTGAGGTTCGTTTGACAGACAGTAAACCAACCAAAGCCGACTGGCAGGCCGCCGCCGCGAGGGAGGCGAAGGGCAGGGACCTCGCCTGGCGGACTCCCGAGGGCATCGACATCCGGGCGCTCTACACGGCCGACGACGGCGGCGATATCGACCCCGGCCTGCCCGGCTTCCCGCCCTATACGAGAGGCCCCTACGCCTCGATGTACGCCGGCCGGCCGTGGACGATCCGCCAATATGCGGGCTTCTCGACGGCCGAGGACAGCAACGCCTTCTACCGCCGCAACCTCGCCGCCGGGCAGAAGGGGCTCTCGGTCGCCTTCGATCTCGCCACCCACCGCGGCTATGACAGCGACCACCCGCGAGTCGTCGGCGACGTCGGAAAGGCGGGCGTGGCGATCGACACCGTCGAGGACATGAAGATCCTGTTCGACGGGAACCCGCTCGGCGAGATGTCGGTCAGCATGACCATGAACGGCGCGGTGCTTCCGGTCATGGCCTTCTACATCGTCGCCGCGGAGGAGCAGGGGGTGGCGCAGGCGGCGCTCGCCGGAACCATCCAGAACGACATCCTCAAGGAGTTCGCCGTCCGCAACACCTACATCTACCCGCCGGCGCCCTCGATGCGGATCGTCGCCGACGTCATCCAATATTGCGCCGGCAACATGCCGAGGTTCAACTCGGTCTCGATCAGCGGCTACCACATGCACGAGGCCGGGGCGACGGCGGTGCAGGAGCTCGCCTTCACGCTCGCCGACGGGATGGAATATGTCCGCGCCGCCTTGGCCAGGGGCCTCGACGTCGACGCCTTCGCGCCGCGCCTTTCCTTCTTCTTCGGAATCGGCATGAACTTCTTCATGGAGATCGCCAAGCTGCGCGCGGCGCGCACGCTGTGGCACCGGATCATGACCGGCTTCGGCGCCGAAGACCCGAGATCGACGATTCTGCGCACCCACTGCCAGACTTCGGGGGTCAGCCTCACCGAGCAGGACCCGTACAACAATATCGTTCGAACCGCGGTCGAGGCGATGGCGGCGGTGCTCGGCGGCACCCAGAGCCTGCACACCAACAGCTTCGACGAGGCGATCGCGCTGCCCACCGACTTTTCCGCCCGGATCGCCCGCAACACCCAGCTCATCCTCGCCGAGGAGACCGGAATCGCCAACGTCGCCGACCCGCTCGGCGGCTCTTATTATGTCGAGAGCCTGACCGCCGAGCTCGCCGCCAAGGCCTGGCGGCTGATCGAGGAGGTGGAATCGCTCGGCGGGATGACCGCCGCGGTCGCCCAGGGCATGCCCAAGCGGCGGATCGAGGAAGCGGCGGCGGCGCGGGCCGCCCGCGCCGACCGCGGCGAGACGGTGATCGTCGGAGTCAACCGCTACCGCCTCGAGGCCGAGGCGGAGCACGACATCCTGCAGATCGACAATGCCCGGGTCCGGGCCGACCAGATCGGGCGAATCGAGCGGGTCCGGGCGGGCCGCGACGCCGAGGCCGCCGGGCGGGCGCTCGACTCGCTCCGCGACGGCGCCCGGGGCGATTCGAACCTGCTCGGGCTCGCCGTCGAGGCGGCGCGCGCGCGCTGCACCCTCGGCGAGATCTCGGCCGCGCTCGAGGACGTGTTCGGCCGCTACGGCACCACGCCCGAGCCGGTGCGCGGAATCTATGGCGGCGCCTATCGCGGCGACGCGCAGTGGGAGCAGGCGCAGGCCGGGGTCGGAGCGATCGCCCGCCGACTCGGGCGCAGGCCCCGCCTGCTGGTCGCCAAGATGGGCCAGGACGGCCACGACCGCGGCGCCAACCTCGTCGCCTCCGCCTTCGCCGACCTCGGCTTCGACGTCGTGCCCGGACCTTTGTTCCAGACCCCGATCGAGAGCGCCCGGCTCGCCGTCGACGAGGGGGTCGATGTCGTCGGCGCGTCGAGCCTCGCCGCCGGCCACCGGACCCTCGTCCCGGAACTGATCGGCCATCTGCGCGACCTCGGCCGGGCCGACATCAAGGTGGTGGTCGGCGGAGTCATTCCGGCCCAGGATTACGACATGCTTCGCGAGGCCGGCGTCCAGGCGATCTTCGGCCCCGGCACCCATCTCGTCGAGGCCGCCGGCGAAGTGCTCAAGCTGCTCGGCCACAACATGCCTCCGCTCGAGGAGGCGGCCGAATGACCGCTCGCCCGCACGCCCCCGCCCCCGCGCGGGGCCTCTTCCAGCAGAAAGCCCGCTGATGATCCTCGCCTTTCCGTTCGCCTTGGCCGCGCTGGCCGCGCAGCCGGCCGATTCCGGGGACCGGAAATGCGCCGATCCGCAGAGCCAGGCCGAGATGAACACCTGCGCGGCCATCGCCTTCGAGCAGGCCGACGCCGAGCTCGACGCCGAATATGCCCGAGCCCTGAGCGACGCCCGGGCCAATGACGCTTCGCCCGACAGCGGCCGGACCGAGGGCGACGACCGGCCCGGCGAGGAGGCGACCCTGAGCGAGGCCCAGCGCGCCTGGGTCGCCTATCGCGACTCCCATTGCCGGCTGGAGGGCTATTCCGAGCGCGGCGGAAGCATGGAGGCGCTGGTCCGCGACGAGTGCCTCGCCCGCCTGACCCGCGAGCGCATTGCCCAGCTCCGCCCCCAGCCAGCGCTCGGCGAATAGGCGCATGTTCGCCAAGATCCTGATCGCTAACCGCGGCGAGATCGCCTGCCGGGTCATCCGCACCGCGCGCCGGATGGGGATCGCGACCGTCGCCGTCTATTCGGACGCCGACTCGCGCGCGCCGCATGTGCGGATGGCCGACCATTCGGTCCGGCTCGGGCCGGCGCCGGCGAGCGAATCCTATCTCAGGGCCGAGCTGATCGTCGACGCCTGCCGGGCCACCGGCGCCGAGGCGGTCCACCCCGGCTACGGCTTCCTTTCGGAGCGGGAGAGCTTCGCTCGGACGCTGGCCGAGGCCGGCATCGCCTTCATCGGCCCGCCCGCCGAGGCGATCGCCGCGATGGGCGACAAGATCCAGTCGAAGAAACTGGCCCAGGCGGCGGGCGTCAGCGTCGTTCCGGGCTTCATCGGCGAGATCGCCGACGCCGAGCACGCCGCCGCGATTGCCGGCGAAATCGGCTATCCGGTGATGATGAAGGCGTCGGCCGGAGGCGGCGGCAAGGGCATGCGGCTCGCCCATTCGGAGCAGGAGGTCCGCGAGCAGTTCGACAGCGTCCGCCGCGAGGGGCTGGCCAGCTTCGGCGACGGCCGAATCCTGATCGAGAAGTTCATCGACAGGCCGCGCCACATCGAGATCCAGGTGCTCGGCGACCGTCACGGCAACCTCCTCTATCTGGGCGAGCGCGAATGCTCGATCCAGCGCCGCCACCAGAAGGTCGTCGAGGAGGCGCCCTCGCCGTTCGTCACGCCGGAGATGCGCCGGGCCATGGGCGAGCAGGCCGTCGCCCTGGCCCGCGCCGTCGCCTATCACAGCGCCGGCACCGTCGAGTTCATCGCCGGCGCCGACCGCAGCTTCTATTTTCTCGAAATGAACACCCGGCTCCAGGTCGAGCATCCGGTCACCGAGCAGGTCACCGGCCTCGACCTGGTCGAGGAGATGATCCGGGTCGCCGCCGGCGAAGCGCTTCGCCTGTCCCAAAACGAGGTCCGGCTCGACGGCTGGTCGATCGAGAGCCGGGTCTATGCCGAGGACCCCTATCGCGGCTTCCTCCCTTCGACAGGCCGCCTCGTCCGCTACCGGCCGCCGGCCGAGGTCCTCCGGGACGCCGCCCCGCCAAGCCCGTCGGCTCCTCAGGACGAGCGGTCGGAGAAGGGCTCCGCTCGGCCCGAGGAGGGACTGAGCCCAGTCGAAGGCCCGTCTCGAAGGCGAGGACCAAGCCCAGTCCGGATCGACGACGGCGTGGCCGAGGGTGGGGAAGTGTCGATGTTCTACGACCCGATGATCGCCAAGCTGGTCACCCACGGCGACACCCGCGAGGCGGCCATCGACCGCCAGATCGAGGCCCTGGACGCCTTCCTGATCGACGGCATCGGCCACAATGTCGACTTCCTCTCGGCGCTGATGCAGCATCCCCGATTCCGCTCCGGAGACATCACCACCGGCTTCATCGCCGAGGAATATCCGGAAGGGTTCAGGGGCGCGCCGCCCGATGCCCGGCTGATCGAGGACCTCGCTATTGTCGCGGCGCTGGCCGGTTACGAGACCGACCGCCGCGGCTGCGCCATATCGGGCCAGCTCAACGGCCCCGTCGCCGCGCCGCCGCTCCGGCTCGTGCGGCTCGCCGGTACCGAGCACCGAGTGCGGGTCGAGCCCTATGAAGGCGGCTTCCTCGCCCATGTCGACGAGCGCGAGCCGAGCGACGTGATCGGACGCTGGCGGCCCGGCCAGCTGCGCTTCCGAGGCACGATCGACGGCCGTAGCCGGATCGTCCGAGTGGCCCGGCGGGGGAGGCAGTGGCGGCTGACGACGCGCGGCGCGTCGCACCTCGCCGACGTGCTTCCGGAGCATGTCGCCGAGCTCAGCCGCTACATGATCGAGAAGGTGCCCCCCGACCTTTCCCGCTTCCTGATCTGCCCGATGCCAGGGTTGCTGACGGCGCTTCACGTCGCCGAAGGCGATGCGGTCGAAGCTGGCCAGCCCCTCGCCGTCGTCGAGGCGATGAAGATGGAGAATATCCTTCGCGCCGAGAAAGCGGGCCGGGTCGGCAAGGTGAACGCCGAGCCCGGCCAGAGCCTGGCCGTCGACGCCGTCATTCTCGAATTCGAATAGCTACTGGGAGCCCGGCATCAGCACCGAGTCGATGCTGTGCACGACTCCGTTGGCGTGAATCTGGTCGGCCGCGGTGATCCGGGCACGTCCGCCGGCGGCGTCGGCGAGGAGGATGGCATCGCCTTCCCGGGTCAGGCCGAGATTGTCGCCGGTCACGGTGGCGAGCTCGGCGCGGCCGCCCTGGGCCTGATCGATCGCTCGGCGGAGATCCTCGGCGGTCACGGTGCCAGGGACGACATGGAAGCTGAGCAATGTGATCAGCCGGTCGCGCTGCTCGGGCGCGGCGAGGCCCGCACGCGCCTCCTCGGGGATGGCGGCGAAGGCCGCGTTGCTCGGCGCGAACACCGTATAGGGGCCGGCTCCGCGCAGCGTCTCGATCAGGGCGGCCGCCTGCAGCGACTGGACGAGGGAGGAATGGTCGGCGGAAGCGGCGAGCGCGTCGCCGATGCTGCGCGCCTGCGCGGCCTTGGCGGCCGGCGCCGCCTCGTTGCCGCCGGCGGCGTGATTGCCCTCGCCGCCGGTTCCGCAGGCGGCGATGACGCAGGCGAGGCAAGCCGTCAGCATCTTGTTCTTCATCGTCCCGGGTCTCCTTCGCATGCGCGACAATGCATCGCATGCCGTTCCGGTTGCGTGACGACCGCTTGCCGCCGGCCTCAGGTCAGCAGCGAGATCACCGCCTCGATCAGCCGGGTCTCCGGATCGACCTGATAGATCGCGTTATCGGCATAGCGGTACATGGCGTCGTCGGTGTCGAAATAAGTGTCGCGATAGTCGATCGGCACATTGTACGCGCTGTAGCCGGTCGGAAGCCTGTCGCCGACCCCGAGCCCGCCGAGGCCGCCGCCCGCGAGCAAGGCGACGATGCCTTCGACCAGGTTGGTTTCCCGGTCGACCTGGTAGATGGCGTTGTCGTCGTAACGGTAGAAATAGTCCGGCCGGTCCGGATAGAAGCTGCGATAGGCGAGCGGCAGGTTGTAGACCTCGTAGCCGAGAGGGAGCGGCTCGCCGATCGTCAGGCTGCTGCCAAACAGCGGAACCACAGTGCTGACGAAGCCGCTGCGGCGCTCGAAGCGATAGACGAAGCCGGCATCGTCGTAGCGGTAGAACCAGCGGTCGTTGTCGACGAACCGGTAGCGGTAACGGTCGGGGATGTTGTAGCCGAGGCTGGCGACAGGCAGACGCTGGCCGATGAAGTGCGCCCGCCTCAGCTGTCCGGGAGGCATGCAGAAGCGGTTCTGGCGTGCAAGCCCCGGCGGACAACCTTCGCGTCCGATCCCGAAGCGCCGCCGATCGACGTCGCGGTCGAGCCCCACGAGGCGCCGTTCGGTCCATTCGCGCCAGTCGCGGCGGTCCTCTCGGCGGACGTCGCGGAACGTCGGCCGATCGTCGGCGCGAAGACGCCGGTCGATTCGCCGGTCGACCCGGCGCGCCTCGCGCACCTGGCGTCGCTCGTCCTGGATGGCCCGCTCGACCCGGCGCTCCTGCCGGTTGAGGCGGCGCTCGGCGCGGTCATTGCCGCGGCCGCGGCTCTCGGCGCGGCGCTCCCCGCCGCGCTCGCGGGCACGGCTCTGGCGGTCGCGGCCGCGTTCGGCGCGAGCATGGCCGCCGCCTTTATGCTGGGCGTGGGCGGCCTGACCGCGGCCGCCGCCGCGTCCCTGGCCCTGTTCCTTGGCGAGCGCCGGCATCGCTGCGGCGAGGGCCGCCGCGCCGGCCAAGAGCATCAGCTTACGCATATAAAACTCCAATTCTGTTGCTATAGGAACGGTCGGCGGGACGGCGCCGTTCCTCCCGGTTTCGTTCGCTTCGCCCCGGTTCGGCGGCGACCAGTCGCCCCAGAATGAAGGTGAAATGAACGGCGCGTTTTTGTAGCGATGAAAAAAACATCTGCAGGGAAGGTGCCTCGAATCGCCATGACAATCCGTTCGCGCCCGCTCCGTCGCGCCGCCTTGCTCGGCGCCTCCGCCTCGTTCCTCTTCGCCGCCGTGCCCGCCGCCGCTCAGGAGGAGGGCGGCTGGATCGTCACCATCGGCGGCGGCGCCCAGGCCTTCCCGGAATATCCCGGCGCCGACGAGCTCGACATCCTGCCGATGCCGATCGTCAATCTACGGCGTCAGGGCAGCCCGCTCCCGTTCGAGGCTCCCGACGAAGGCTGGGGCTTCGGCTTGCTCGGCGACGACAGCGTCTTCGATTTCGGCCCCGCCGTCCAGTTCCAGGGCAAGCGGCGCGAGGAAGATGTCGGCGCCGACGTCGGCGACGTCGGCCTGACCGTCGAAGCCGGCGCCTTCGCCCAGGTCTTCGTCAGCCCCAACTTCCGGCTTCGCGCGGAGGGTCGCAAAGGGATTGGCGGCCACGAAGGCTGGGTCGGCGACCTCGCCGCCGATTTCGTGCTTCGCGACCGCGACACCTACGTCTTCTCGATCGGACCGCGCGCCCGACTGTCGGACGACGATTATCAGAACGCCTATTTCGGCATTTCGCCGACGGTCGCGGCCGCGACCGGGTTGCCGGCCTTCGATGCCGACGGCGGCTTTCACGCGGTCGGCGTGATGGCGGGCCTCACCTACATGCTCGGCGGCAATTGGGGCGTCCAGGCCTTTGCCGGCTATGACCGGCTGGTCGGCGATGCCGCGGACTCGCCGATCGTCCGGCGGTTCGGCTCGCGCGGCCAGTTTTCGGCCGGCCTCGGCCTGTTCTACAGCTTCGACGTCGGCAGCCTGGCCGAAGACTGAGCCTCCCAGTCGCGCCGAAGCAGCGACATCAGCCACATGTCGCTGAAGCTGCCGTCGCCGTTGCGATGGTAGGCGCGAAGCACGCCTTCCAGCCTGAAGCCCGCTTTCTCATAAGCCCGGCGCGCCCTGTCATTGCCGACGAAGACGTCGAGATCGATCCGGTTGACCCCGGTCTCGGCATAGACCCGAGCGAGAACGCCGCTCAGCAGCACCGAGCCCAAGCCAGCCCCGGCATGGCGCACGGCGATCCGCTTCAGATGCACCTTGAGGTCGGGATCGTCGAAGCCCTGGAGCAAGGCGAACCCTTCGACCTCGCCGTCCGCGCCTCGCAGGAGGAAATAGCGCGACGAGGGATCCGACATCTCCTCGCGGTGCCGCTTGGCCGGCCAGCGTCCGACCAGGCCATCATAGGCCGGAAGCGCCTCGATGGCCCGGATGGCGGGGATGTCCGAGCGCCGGGCCGGACCGATCGTCAAAGCGGCTTTGTCCACGGTGCGAGAATGCCGGCAAATTGGGGCACAAGGGAGGCGTCGTCCATCTCGCCGCCGACTTCTGTCGTGCAACGCAATGGCGGGGGCGGCGTTCGGCTTGACAGCCGCCTTTCCGAGCCGGGAAAGGCATCCGCCTTCGCCGGGAGTTTCGTCGATGAAGCCGCTTCCACTGCTCGCCCTTCTGCTCCTCCTCGCGCCCGCCCCGGCGAGGGCCGAGCTGACCGCGCCGGAGCGGCGCATGGCGCAGGCGGTCGAGCGGGAGAGCCCCCGCTCGATCGAGCTGCTCGAGCGGCTGGTCAATCAGAATAGCGGCACCCTGAACCTGGCCGGCGTCGCGGCGGTCGGCGAAATGGTCCGGGCCGAACTCGAGCCGCTCGGTTTCGAGGTGCGCTGGGTCGACATGGCGGAGACCGGCCGAGCCGGCCACCTTATCGCCACCCATCGCGGCAGCGGCCGCGGCGAGCGCACGCTCCTCATCGCCCATCTCGATACCGTCTTCGAGCCCGATTCCCCGTTCCAGCGATTCGTTCGCGAGGGCGAGCGGGCCACCGGTCCGGGCATCGGCGACGACAAAGGCGGGATCGTCGTGATCGTCGCGGCGATGCGGGCGATGCACGCCGCCGGCACCCTGCGGGACGCCGACATCGCCATCGTCCTGACCGGCGACGAGGAGCGGCCGGGCTCGCCCATCGCCTTGGCTCGGAGCGACCTGATCGGGGCCGGCCGGAACGCCGACGTGGCGCTCGAATTCGAGAACCTGGCGCGCGAGGACGGCCGCGACTTCGGCACCGTCGCCCGGCGCAGCTCGACCAGCTGGACGCTTCGAACGCGGGGCCGCACCGGTCATTCGAGCGGCGTCTTCAGCCCGGGCCTCGGCTACGGCGCGATCTACGAAATGGCGCGGATCCTCGACGGCTTCCGGCGCGAGCTTCCCGAGCCCAACCTCACCTACAATGTCGGCGTGATCGCCGGCGGGACCCCCGCCGAGATCGACGCCCAGGGCTTCCGCGCGACCGCGTCGGGCAAGACCAACATCGTCGCCGAGACCGCCATCGCGCGCGGCGATATCCGCACCCTTTCGGCCGAGCAGGAGCAGAGGATCCGGGCGAGGATGCAGGCCATCGTGGCCCAGCACCTGCCGCAGACCGAGGCCGAGCTCGTCTTCGCCGAGGACGGCTATCCGGCGATGGCGCCGACCGAGGGGAACCGGCGGCTGCTGGAGCGCCTCAACGAGGTCAATCGCGACCTCGGCCTGCCCGAGATGGCGGAATATGACCCGGCCCGCCGCGGCGCCGCCGATTCGAGCTTCGTCGCCGGGGACGTCGACACCCTTGCCGGCCTCGGCGCCGCCGGCGGCGGCGCCCATGCCGTGGGCGAATGGATCGAGCTCGACAGCCTCGCCCGGCAGGCGATTCGGGCCGCCATCCTGATCAGCCGGCTCAGCCAAGAGCCCCGCTAGCCGTCAGCCCCGTTCCGCCGCGGGCGCGGCCGCCTCCGCCCGAGCCGCGGCGAGCAGGCTCCGGCCGATATCGTAGCTGCCCGGTCCGGAATTGGTGCCGTTGGTCAGGACGATGACGACGATGTCGCCGTGGGGCGCGTAGAGGATGCTCGACTGGATTCCCGCCGAGCCGCCGTTCCAGCTGAATGAGGCGGTCGGCCGGGCCGCGGCGGCGGCGAAGGTCGGCATCTGTTCCGCGATCACCGTCTGCCGCCCGGCGATGACCGCTCGCATGAACCGGGCCAGGTCCGACGCGGTCGACGCGGACGCGCCCGCCCCCCTCGCCCAGGCGTTGTAGTAGGTCAGCCCCCCGCTAAGGTTCAGCAGCCCGTCCGGCCTCACCCGCGGGCGTCCCGCAAAGGCGGAAGGGGCGGACACGTCGTCCGGCGGGCGCCCGTAGCTGTCGACGATGTCGGCCGCGGCCAGGTCGTCGCCTTCGACGCCGGTTCTCGTCATCCCGAGCGGCGCGAAGATGAGCTCGCGGTACAATTGCGCAAGGGGCCTGCCGGACACATGCTCGGCGATCAGCTCGAGCAGGATGTAGCCGGTGCTGGAATAGGCCTGGGCATCGCCGGACGGGCCGGTCGGCGGATTGGCCGGGCGCCTCGCATAGGACAGGAGCTCGAGCGCCGTCCACCGCCGAGCGCCGCGGGCCGGATCGCCATAGAGATCCTGGAAGAAATCGGCCCCGGCGGCGCCGTTGAAATTGTGAAGCCCGCTGCGATGCTCGAGCAGATGGGCGATCGTGATCCGATCGCCGTGGGGGATGCCGGCGAGCGTCCCGGCGGGCAATCGATCGACGGCGCGATCAGCAAGCCCAAGCCTGCCCTGCGCCACCAAGGCCATGATCGTCGCATAAGTGAACATCTTGGTGATGCTGGCGAGCCGCAGCCGGTCGGTCGCGGTCAGCGGCCGGCCCGATTCGACGGAGGCGACGCCGGCCTCGCCCGACCATTGCGAGCCGCCGCTCAGGACCAGCGCCTGCACCGCGGGCACGCCCTGCGCCACCGCGGCGTCGATCACCTGCTGGTAGGGAGATGCCCGCGCCGGCGCGGCGGCGAGGCCGAAGATCAGCAGCAGGACGGCGGCGACGGCGAGGCGCCGGCGCGGCGGCTGGGCAGGGTCTCGAGGCAGGGTCACGCTACAAACGTAGCAGACACGGCGGCCGGCGCTCAAGCGGCGGCGGGCCGGCGAGCGTCGGGGCCGGTCAGGCCCGCTTCGCGGTCACCAGATAGTTGAGCGACTTGTCGTCGACGAGCCGGAAGCCGCGGCTCGGCGACCAGCCGAGGCCGGTCACGTCGGCGACGGCGAGGCCGGCGTCGCGGAGCAGCGCGCACAGCTCCTCCGGGCACAGGAACCGGGCCCAGTCGTGGGTGCCGCGGGGGATCCGGCCGGTGCCTTCGCCGATCGTGATCATCACCAGCCGCGACCAGGCGGTCCGGTTCGGAGTCGAGAGGATGAGCAGCCCGTCCTCGGCCAACGCCCCGGCGAGTCCGGCGACGAAGGCGCGGACGTCGGCGACATGCTCGACCACTTCGAGGCAGGTCACGAGATCGTAGCGCGAATCGAGCCGCTCGACCCCGCCGACCCGATAGTCGATCTCCAGGCCCTGCCCCTCGGCGTGCCGCCGGGCCGCCTCGATCGCCTCGGGCGCGGCGTCGACCGCGGTCACCCGGGCGCCCAGCCGCGCCAGCGGCTCGGCGAGCAGCCCGGCGCCGCAGCCGACGTCGGCCGCGCTTCGCCCGGCGAGCGGCTTGAGGCCGCATTCGTCGAGCCCCCAATGCTGGTCGATCCGGTCGCGGATGTAGGAAAGCCGCACCGGATTGAGCCGGTGAAGCATCGCCGAGGCTCCGTCCGGGTCCCACCAGTCGGCGGCGAGCCGGCCGAAATGCTCAGCCTCGGCGGGATCGATCGTCGGCGAATGAGCCATGGCCTCGTTCCGTCATTTCAAGCGCAAGCCGCAATCTCCCTTGCACTTGCCGGGCCGAAAGGAAAAGAGATGCCAGCTTTGGCTGGCATGGAGCCAGGGGGGACGCCGGCGCATGGCCCGCATCGTGATGAAGTTCGGCGGCACCTCGATGGCGGGGATCGAGCGGATCCGGCACGTCGCCGCTTTGGTCAAGCGCGAGGCCGAAGCCGGCCACCAGGTCGCCGTCGTCGTCTCGGCGATGGCCGGCGAGACCGACCGGCTGATCCAGCTGTGCCGGGAGGCCGCCTCGCTCTACGACGCCCGCGAATATGACGTCGTCGTCGCCTCGGGCGAGCAGGTGACCAGCGGCCTGCTCGCCATCACTCTGCAGGGCATGGGCCTCAACGCCCGCTCCTACATGGGCTGGCAACTTCCGATCCGGGCCAGCGGCCACGCCGCGGCCCTGATCGAGGGCATCGACGTGGACGTTCTCGAGCGCGTCTTCGCCGAGCGCGGAATCGCCGTCATCCCGGGCTTCCAGGGGGTCGCCGCCGACGGCAGCCTCGCTACCCTCGGCCGCGGCGGCTCGGACACCTCGGCGGTCGCGCTGGCGGCGGCGATGAAGGCCGACCGCTGCGACATCTACACCGACGTCGACGGCGTCTACACCACCGACCCGCGCATCGTGCCTCGAGCGCGCAAGCTGCCCATCGTCACCTATGAGGAGATGCTGGAGCTCGCCAGCGTCGGCGCCAAGGTGCTTCAGACCCGCTCGGTCGGCCTGGCGATGCGCTACAAGCTGCCGCTCAAGGTCCTCTCCTCGTTCGAGGACCGGCCGGGAACGTTGATCGTCGGCGAACGGGAACTCGAGGATTACGGCATGGAACGACAGCTGATCACCGGCATCGCCTACGACAAGAATGAGGGCCTGATCACCCTGACCGGGCTGCCCGGGGGACCCGGCGCCGCCGCCGCCATCTTCGGCGCGCTCGCCGCCGGCGGGGTCAACTACGACATGATCGTCCAGGGCGCCGCCAGCGAGGTCGCCTTCACCGTCCCGGCCGCCTCGCTCGCCCAGGCCGCCGACATATTGGCCCGGCACAAGGATGCGATCGGCTTCGCCGCGCTCGCCACCGACACCGAGATCTGCAAGGTCTCGATCGTCGGCGTCGGCATTCGCTCGGATCCCGCTTTGGCGGCGCGCATGTTCGCTACCCTCGCCGAGCGCAAGATCGAGATCCTCGCCATCGCCACCTCGGAGATCAAGGTCTCGGTCCTCATCCCGAAGGACTATACCGAGCTCGCCGTGCGGGTGCTGCACACCGCCTTCGGCCTCGATTCGGAGGACGAAGCATGAGCGACGGCCTCGGCCACGAGCGGCTCCGGCGCCTGATGAAGCGGGGCACCGACTTCCTCGGCTGCGAGGTCGCCATCCTCGGCGGCGCGATGAGCTGGATCTCCGAGCGCCACCTGGTCTCGGCGCTGTCGAACGGCGGCGCCTTCGGAGTCATCGCCTGCGGCGCGATGACCCCGGACCTGCTCGACACCGAGATCGCCGAGACGAGGGCGCGGACGGATCGGCCGTTCGGGGTCAACCTGATCACCATGCACCCGATGCTTTCCGAGCTGATCGACGTGTGCAAGCGGCACGAGGTCAGCCACGTCGTCTTCGCCGGCGGGCTTCCGCCGACCGGCGCGATCGACCGCGTCAAGCAGGGCGGAGCGAAGCTGATCTGCTTCGCTCCCGCTTTGGCCCTGGCGAAGAAGCTGGTCCGCTCCGGGGTCGACGCGCTCGTCATCGAGGGCATGGAGGCGGGCGGCCATATCGGCCCGGTCTCGACCTCGGTCCTGGCCCAGGAAATATTGCCGCCGCTCGCGGCCGAAGTGCCGATCTTCGTCGCCGGCGGGATCGGTCATGGCGGCCTCATCGCCGGCTATCTCGAGATGGGCGCGGTCGGGGTCCAGCTCGGCACCCGCTTCGTGTGCGCCCACGAATGCATCGCCCACCCCAATTTCAAGAAGGCCTTCATCCGGGCCTCGGCGCGCGACGCGATCACCTCGGTCCAGATCGACCCGCGGCTTCCGGTCATCCCGGTGCGGGCGCTGAGGAACCGGGAAATGGAATCGTTCGCCGCCAAGCAGCGCGAGGTCGCCGACCTGCTCGACCGAGGCGAGGTCGAGATGGGCGAGGCGCAGCTCCAGATCGAGCATTATTGGGCCGGGGCGCTGCGCCGAGCGGTGATCGAGGGCGACGTCGAGACGGGTTCGGTGATGGCCGGCCAATCGGTCGGAATGGTCAAGCAGGAGCAGCCGGTGGTCGAGATCATCGCCCAGCTGGTCGACGAAGCCGCGCACGCGCTCGAGCGCCGCTCGGCCTGATCCCGGCTTTCCTCCGGCCGTCCCTCGTGCGACGCTGTCGGCGATGATCACCTTGCTCGCCATTTCCGGATACCGCTCGCTGCGCGACATCCGGCTCCCGCTCGGGCCGCTCAACGTCGTCACCGGAGTCAACGGAAGCGGCAAATCGAACCTCTACCGGGCGCTTCGCCTGCTCGCCGAGACCGCTCAGGGGCGGGCGATCCAGTCCCTCGCCGCCGAGGGCGGGCTGGAATCGACGCTCTGGGCCGGCCCCGAATCCTATTCGCGCGAGATGAAGTCAGGCACCCAGCCGATCCAGGGCACCCGGCGGCGCGGGCCGGTGAGCCTGAAGCTCGGCTTCGCGAGCGAGGATTATGGCTACGCGATCGATCTCGGCCTCCCTCCGCCGATCCCGCCCACCGCCTTTTCGCGCGATCCCGAGATCAAGTGCGAAGCCGTCTGGGTCGGCCAGCTGCTCGGCCGATCCAACGCGATCGCCGAGCGGCGCGGAACGATGGTCCGAGTCCGCACCGAGAGCGGGGAATGGCGCGCGAGCTTCAGCGACCAGGCCGCGACCGACAGCATGATGACCCATTGCGCCGACCCGCGCGACGGGCTGGAGCTGCTCGTTCTGCGCGAGCGGATGCGGGCCTGGCGCTTCTACGACCAGCTGCGCACCGATCGCGACGCGCCCGCGCGAAGGCCCCAGGTCGGCACTCACACGCCGGTGCTGGCCGGCGACGGCGGCGACCTCGCGGCGGCGGTGCAGACGATCTTCGAGATCGGCGACGAGGCCGCGTTCGCGGAGACGGTCGCCGACGCCTTTCCGGGGGCGTCGGTTTCCATTTCGGACCACGACGGCTATTTCGAGCTGGCCATGCGGCAGCACGGCGTGCTGAGGCCGCTCAAGGCGAGCGAGCTTTCCGACGGAACATTGCGCTACCTGTTGCTCTGTGCCGCCCTCCTCTCGCCGCGCCCGCCGGAGCTCATGATTCTCAACGAGCCGGAATCGAGCCTTCATCCGGACCTGCTGGGCCCCCTCGCCCGGCTCATCGCGCGCGCCTCCGAGCGCTCGCAGATCGTCGTCGTCTCGCATGCGGACCCGCTCGTCGTCGCGCTTCAGCAAGAGGATGGGTGCCGCGCCCTCCGCCTGGAAAAGCAGCTGGGCGAGACGGTGCTCGCCGACGAGGATCCGCCGTCCTGGACCTGGCCGGCGCGCTAAGCCGTTCGTCGCCGCGGACGCGCAATTTCAGCGTCGGCACATTGGAAGCCCGCCGCCTTTCTGTTAGCCCGCGAGCATGCCCGCAGCCTCCGCCGCCTCAGCCCGTGAGATCCTGACCGGCCTTCACGAGGTGATGGCGTCGAAGGCGAGCGCCCAGGCCAAGCTCAACAAGGTCGTCAAGATCATCGCCGAGGCGATGGCCAGCGAGGTCTGCTCCATCTACCTTCTGCGCGACGGCGTGCTCGAGCTGTTCGCCACCGTCGGCCTCAACCAGAGCGCGGTCCACGTCACCAAGCTCGCCATGGGCGAGGGGCTGGTCGGCACCATCGCCAAGGGCGTGGCGGTGCTCAACCTGGCCGAGGCGGCGGGCCATCCCGAATTCGCCTATCGGCCCGAGACCGGCGAGGACCTGTTCCACAGCTTCGCCGGAGTGCCGATCGTACGCAAGGAAAGAGCGATCGGAGTGCTCGCCGTCCAGCATGCCGACCCGCGCGCCTATGACGAGATCGAGATCGAGGCGCTGCAGACGGTGGCGATGGTCCTTTCCGAGCTGATCGCCAATGCCGGCCTTGCCGACAAGGCTTCGTCGGCCGCGGCAGAGAATCGCGAAGCCGGAATGGCCCGGGTCGCCGGCCAGCGGCTCGTCGTCGGCATGGCCAAGGGCTTTGCCGTCTACCACCAGCCGCGCGTCCTCATCGAGCATACCGTCGCCGAGGACGTCGAGGCCGAGCGTCATCGCGTCTACGCGGCCTTTTCCCGGATGCGCGAGCAGATCGACGCGATGATGGGCCATGCCGAATTCGGCACGGTCGGCGAGCATCAGGAGGTGCTCGAGACCTACAAGATGTTCGCCTATGACGAAGGCTGGTCGCGCCGGATCAACGAGGCGATCGATTCCGGGCTCACCGCCGAAGCCGCGATCGAGCGGGTGCGCCAGCGCATGCAGACCCGAATGCGGCAGATCGACGATCCGCTGCTCCAGGACCGGATGCACGATCTCGACGATTTGTCGAACCGCCTTCTGCGGATCGTTTCCGGCCAGCTCGGCACGGCGGCCCAGACCGCGTTGCCGCACGACGCCATCCTGATCGCCCGCAACCTGGGCCCGGCCGAGCTGCTCGAATATGACCGGCGCAAGCTCAAGGGCGTCATCCTCGAGGAAGGTTCGCTGACCGCCCACGTCACCATCGTCGCAAGGGCGATGGGCGTGCCGATGATGGGCCGAGCCCGCAACGTGCGCCAGCAGGTGTTCGAGGGCGATCTGGTGCTGCTCGACGGCGGCGAGGCGGTCGCCTTCGCCCGGCCGACGCCGGCCATCGACGACGCCTTCGACACCCGGCTCGCCGCAAGCCAGAAACGACGCGCCGAATATGCCGCGGCCAAGGACCTGCCGCCGGTCACCACCGACGGGACCCGCATCTCGGTCATGGTCAATGCCGGCCTGCGCGACGACGTCGCGGCGCTTGGGCTGACCGGCGCCGACGGCATCGGCCTGTTCCGGACCGAGTTCCAGTTCCTCGTTTCGGCCACGCTGCCGCGCCGCGAAAGCCAGCAGCGGCTCTACCGCGCCGTGCTCGATGCCGCCGGCGACAAGCCGGTGATCTTCCGTACCGTCGACGTCGGCGGCGACAAGCAGCTGCCCTATCTCCACGCCGCCGAGAATGGCGAGGACAATCCGGCGATGGGCTGGCGCGCGCTCCGGCTCGCCCTCGACCGCGACACGCTGATGAAATCGCAGGCGCGGGCTCTGCTCGAGGCGGCGGGGGGGCGCGATCTCGACGTCATGTTCCCGATGGTCTCCGAGCCGTGGGAATTCGACCAGGCCAAGGCGCTGGTCGAGGAGCAGCGCGCCTGGCTCGCCGCGCGCAAGAAGCTGCTCCCGCGCCATGTCAGCTACGGCGCGATGCTCGAAGTTCCGGCTTTGGCCGAAATGCTGGACGTGCTCCTCCCCCGCCTCGACTTCATCTCGGTCGGGACCAACGACCTGACCCAGTTCCTGTTCGCGGCCGATCGCTCCAACCCGATGCTCGCCGAGCGCTACGACTGGCTGTCGCCCGCCATATTGCGGTTCCTGCGCCGGGTCGTCCGGGCCGCCGACGAGGCCGAGGTGCCGATCGGCGTGTGCGGCGAGATGGGCGGACGCACGCTGGAGGCGATGGCGCTGATCGGGATCGGAGTGCGCCGACTCTCGATCACCCCGGTCGCGGTCGGCCCGGTGAAGGCGATGATCCGCTCGCTCGATCGACCGAAGGCGATGGCGCTGCTCGACCGGTTGCTCGCCTCGCCGCCGCCCGACATGCGCGCCGCGCTGGCCGAATGGGCGGGGGCGAATGCGGTGGCCGTCGCCTGACATGCCTGACGGCGGCAGCGGGCATCGGTTGACATTGGGCCGTCGGCTGCGATGAAGACGGGCCGGCAAAGGGAGGCCGAGGCGGGAGACGGAACCGGTTTGATGGCTGAGCAGGCATATAGCGATCAGTTTCAGTCCCGCACCATCGGCGAGCGGCTCCACGAGGCGCGCGAGGCGAAGGGCCTCAGCCTCGAGGACGTCGCCAGCCAGACCCGGATCCCGGTGAGGCACCTCCAGCACATCGAGCGCGAGGAATGGGATGCGCTGCCGGCGATCACCTATTGCGTCGGCTTCGTCCGCTCCTACGCCAACATCGTCGGTCTCGACGGGGCCGAGCTCGGCCGCGAGCTGCGCGAGCGGCTGGGCGGGACCCGAACGCGGGCGCCGGCGCCGGAATATTATCAGCCGGCCGATCCGGCGCGGGTCCCGCCGCGCTCGCTGGCGCTGATCGCGGCCGCCCTCGCCGCTCTTCTGATCATCGGCTACGCCCTCTGGCGCAGTTCGCTCGACGATGGCGACGAAACCCCCGCCAACGTCGCCGCTCCCGCCGCTCAGGCGCCTCCGGCGGCCGCGCCTCGGCAAGCGCCGCCGGCCCAGCCCCAGTCCCTCGCCGGGCAGCCGGTGACCCTGGTCGCCACCGAGGAGGTCTGGCTTCGGATCAGCGATGCGGCCGGCGGCGGCGCCCTGTTCGAGGGCACGCTCGCCGCCGGCCAGCGCTTCGCCGTGCCTCCGACCGCCCAGCGCCCGGTGATCCGGACCGCGCGGCCGCAGGTGCTCCGCGCGATGGTCGGAGCGCGCGACCTCGGTCCGCTCGAGCCGTTCGAACGCACCGTTTCCGACCTCAGCCTTCGCGCCGACGATCTGGCGGCTCGGCTTCAGGCAGGCGCCGCGCCGACGCCGCGCTAGGCCCGACCGCGCTTAAGGCTGGCGACAGCAGCGATCCTCCAATAGTGTGGCGCCGAAGATCGGACGCGGGGGTCGTGATGCGTTATTCTCTTCTTTGCCTGGCCTTGCTCGCAGGAGTCGCGGCGCCCGGTGCCGCACAGCGCAACGAGAGCGTCGAGCGGCGCATCGAGCGGCTGGAACAGGAGCTGCGCGCCGTGCAGCGCCGAGTCTTTCCGAACGGGCGAGCCCAGTTCGTCGAGCCGGAGATCGAGCGCGAAACGGCGGGGCCGCCCTCGCCGCGCGTTGCCGGCGATGCGCTCGCCGGTCTCGCGGCGCGGGTCGACGCGCTCGAGGCGCAGCTGCGCTCGCTGACCGGTCAGGTCGAGGAGCAGGGCTTCCGAAGCCGCCAGATCGAGGAGCAGCTGGGGCGGCTGCGCGCCGACCTTCAGGGCCGCCTGGAGCGGATCGAGCAGCAGGGCCG
>DATMVG010000104.1:0-9546 GCA_035563315.1 Allosphingosinicella sp.
GCCTTGACCACGTCGATGCTCGAATCGACGGCGACATAGGGTCGGTCGTGAAGCGCCAGCATCTCCGCGACGAGGCGGCCGACCCGCCCGAAGCCGATGATCACCGCCCGCGGCTCGGCCCGGGTCGGAACGATCGCCGACGGATCGCCGCCGTCGCCGCCCTCGATCCAGCGCGCAACGACCCGGCCGAGCTTGGCCAGCAGCGGCGTCAGCGTCAGGCCCATAGCGGTCACGATCTGCCAGAAGGCCGCGGTTTCCCGGCTGACCAGCCCTGCCGCCCCGGCTGCGGTCAGCACCACCAGGGTGGTCTCCGAAGGCGAGGCCATGAGCAGGCTCGCCTCGGCCGCCACCGCCTTGCGCTTGCCGACCAGCCGAAGCAGCGAAGCGGTCACGATGGTCTTGACCAGCATCACTCCGACCAGCGCCAACACAAGCTGCGGCCAGCTGCCGAGGACGAAGCGCAGGTCGAGGCTCATCCCGACCGTGATCAGGAACACGCCGAGGCCGAGGCCGCGGAACGGCGCGGTCATGACTTCGACTTCCCCATGATATTCGGTCTCGGCGATGAGGATGCCGGCGACCAGCGCTCCGACGATCGGCGACAGGCCGGCGGCGGCGGTAGCCAGGCTGGCGGCGATGACGACGAGCAGGCTGATCGACAGGAAGAGCTCCGGGCTCTTGGTCCGCGCGGCCTGGGCGAACAGGCGCGGCAGCACGAAGCGCCCGAGCGCGAGCATCGCGACGATCACCGCCACCCCGGTCAAGACCGTGGTCAGAAGACCCGAAAACCCGCCGGCCTGGGCGTGCGGGGCAAGGGCCCCGAGGCCGAAGATGATCGGAACGATCGCCAGGTCCTCGAAGAGCAGCATGGCGAACGCCGCCCGCCCGACCGGGCTCGTCGTGCCGACCAGGGGCAGCACCACCGCGGTCGAGGAGAGGGCGAGGGCGAGGCCGAGAGCCGTCGCTCCGCTCCAGCTGTCGCCGATCAGGAACAAGGTCACTCCGATGATCGCGGCGGCGACCAGAAGCTCGGCGGCGCCGACGCCGAAGACGAGCTGCCGCATCCCCCACAGGCGGCGGAAGGACAGCTCCAGGCCGATCGAGAAGAGGAGGAGGATGATTCCGAACTCGGCGAATGGCTCGATCGCTTCGGGGCTCGAGATGGTGAGGTAGTTGAGCCAGGGCATCTCCCCGGTAATGGCTCCCAGCCCGGCGGGGCCGACCAGGATGCCGACCAGGATGAAGCCGATGACCGGGCTGATCCGGAAGCGGGCGAAGGTGGGGATGACGATCCCCGCCGCCCCGAGGATGACGAGGGCGTCGCTGAGGCCGGAGGTGCTGAATTCGGGCGCCATCTTGCCTTTATGCCGCAAATGGAGCGATTGTCAGCTTCGATGGCGGGGGAAGCGACCGATCTGCTGATCGTCGGCGGCGGGCCGGCGGGAATGATGGCGGGGCTGCTCTTCGCGCGCGCCGGCGTGCGCACCGTCGTGCTCGAGAAGCATGCCGATTTCCTGCGCGACTTCCGCGGCGACACGGTCCACCCCTCGACGCTCCGGATCTTCCACGAGCTCGGCCTGCTCGAGGCGCTGCTCGAGCGGCCGCACGACAAGGTGCATGGCATCGGCGGCCTGATCGGCGGCAAGCCGATGGAGCTGGCGGACTTTTCCCGGTTCGACCGCCGCTGGAACTTCATCGCGATGATGCCGCAATGGGAGTTTCTCGACTTCGTCGCCGAGCAGGCCAGGCGCTACGCCCACTTCACACTGCTGATGAACGCCGAGGCGACCGGCCTAGAGATGGCCGGCGGGCGGGTCGGCGGGGTCCGCTTCCGACACGACGGCGCCGACAAGACGGTGCGAGCCGGGCTCGTCATCGCCGCCGACGGCCGCGGATCGCTGCTGCGCGGGGAGGCGGCGCTCGCCGTCCGCGACCTAGGAGCGCCGATGGACGTGTTCTGGTTCCGGGTGCCGAAGGTCCGGACCGAGGAGAACGACACCACCGGCATCTTCGCCGCCGGCCGGATCATCGCCCTGATCGACCGCGGCGATTATTGGCAATGCGCCTATGTCTTTCCCAAGGGCCATGCCGAGGAGGTCCGGGCCGGCGGGATCGACCGCTTCCGCGAGGAGGTGGCGCAAGTGGCGCCGCCGATCGCCGGCGAAGTGGTCTCGGCCCTGCGCAGCTGGGACGACGTCAAGCTGCTCACCGTCTCGCTCGACCGGCTCGAGCGCTGGCATCGACCCGGGCTGCTGGTGATCGGGGACGCCGCCCACGCAATGTCCCCGGTCGGCGGGGTCGGAATCAACGTCGCCATCCAGGATTCGGTCGCCGCCGCGAACCTCCTCGCCGGACCGATGGCGAGGGGCGAGGATCCGGACCCTTTGCTGCCGAAGGTGCAGAAAAGGCGGCTTCCGGCGGTCCGGCTCGTCCAGGGTCTGCAGGGGGCTATCCAGAAGCGGATCATCAGCCGGCTTCTGATCGCCGGCGGCGGCACGTTCGAGCCGCCCTTGCCGGTCCGCCTTCTCGACCGCTTCCGTCCGCTGCGCCGCCTGCCTGCCGCGATGATCGGCTTCGGCTTCCGTCCGGAACATGTGCGATCGCCTGCGGCGAGAATGAAGTGAGTATTCCCTGGCGGAGGCCGGGGTCCGCGCGCAAGGGGACAGTCACGTTTCCGCAGGGCTGCATCAGGGTCGGCGCAAGGGGACAGTCACTTTTCCGCAGGGCTGCATCAGGGTGGCCCTTTCGTACGGGGCGTAAGGGGACAGTCACTTTTCCGCAGGGCTGCATCAGGGTGGCCCTTTTTCGTGCGGAAAAGTGACTGTCCCCGTTTGCGGCTACCCCATCGCTTTCTCGAGGTTGGCGCGGATCGCCTCGAAGAATTGCTCGGTCGTCATCCAGCTCTGATCGGGGCCGATCAGGATGGCGAGATCCTTGGTCATCTGGCCTTGCTCGACGGTCTCGACGCAGACCCGCTCGAGAGTCTCGGCAAAGCGGGTCACTTCCGGGGTGCCGTCGAACTTGCCCCGGAACTTGAGGCCGCCGGTCCAGGCGAAGATCGAGGCGATCGGGTTGGTCGAGGTCGCCTTGCCCTGCTGGTGCATCCGGTAGTGGCGGGTGACGGTGCCGTGCGCCGCCTCCGCCTCGACGATCTTGCCGTCGGGGGTCATCAGGATCGAGGTCATCAGGCCGAGCGAGCCGAAGCCCTGGGCGACCAGGTCGGACTGGACGTCGCCGTCGTAATTCTTGCAGGCCCAGACGAACTTGCCGCTCCACTTGAGGGCCGAAGCGACCAGGTCGTCGATCAGGCGATGCTGATATTCGATTTTCAATTCATCGAACCGCGGCTTGAATTCGCTTTCGAAAACCTCCTCGAAAATGTCCTTGAAGCGGCCGTCATAGGCCTTGAGGATGGTGTTCTTGGTCGAGAGGTAGACCGGCCAGCCGCGGTCGAGCCCGAAGTTGAAGCAGGCGTGGGCGAAGTCGCGGATCGAATCGTCGAGATTGTACATGCCCATCGCCACTCCGGCCGAGGGGAAGTCGAACACCTCCTGCTCGATCTCCTGGCCGTCCTCGCCCTGCCACTTGAGGGTGAGCTTGCCGGGGCCGGGGACTCGGAAATCGGTCGCCTTGTACTGGTCGCCGAAGGCGTGGCGGCCGATGACGATCGGATCGGTCCAGCCGGGGATCAGGCGCGGCACGTTCTCGATCACGATCGGCTCGCGGAAGACGACTCCGCCCAATATGTTGCGGATCGTGCCGTTGGGCGACTTCCACATCTTCTTGAGGCCGAATTCCTCAACCCGCGCCTCGTCCGGGGTGATGGTGGCGCATTTGACGCCGACTCCGTGGCGCTTGATCGCCTCGGCGGCCTCGACGGTGATTCGGTCCTCGGTCTCGTCGCGCTTCTCGATGCCGAGGTCGTAATAGAGCAATTCGACGTCGAGATAGGGAAGGATCAGCCGCTCGCGGATCCATTGCCAGATGATCCGGGTCATCTCGTCGCCGTCGAGCTCGACGACCGGCTTTTCCACCTTGATCTTCGCCATGTTCGATTTGGGCTTTCTTGCCGGTTTTGCGGATTGGGAGGCGGCCGTGTAGGCCGTGCCGAAGCCCGGATCAACCGCGGCGCTGGTCCCTTTCGCCGGGGCGCTTGGGAACGCGCCCGAGCCGACACTTGGCGGTTGAGGCACAGGCGGCGATGCACGGGGCCTTTCGGTTGTCTCGCCTCCCTGCACCGCCTAAAGGGCGGCGATGACTTCGCTCGAGAAGCCCGATCTCGTCACCACCAACGTCCGCTATCGGATGCCGAGCGTCCATCCCGACGGTCGCAAGTTCGTCGTCATCGCCGCGGCGATCACCGCCTTGTTCTGGTGGATCATCGACTGGGACCTGGTCGGCTGGCTCGCCGCCGGCCTGACCTTGTGGACGGCCGCCTTCTTCCGCGACCCGATCCGGACGACGCCGGCGGGAGAGGGGCTGATCGTCGCCCCGGCCGACGGCCTGGTGACGATGATCGCGACGGTGCCGCCGCCGCGCGAGCTGGTCGGGGAGGGCGGCCTGCCGGACGATGCGGTGATCCGGGTGTCGATCTTCATGAGCGTGTTCGACGTCCACATCAACCGGACGCCCATCGCCGGCACGATCACGCGCATGGTCTACATTGCGGGCAAGTTCCTCAACGCCGATCTCGACAAGGCGAGCGAGGATAATGAGCGCCAGCATCTGCTGGTCCAGGGCGAGGACGGCACCAAGGTCGCCTTCACCCAGATTGCGGGCCTGGTCGCTCGCCGGATCGTGCCCTGGGTCAAGGTCGGCGACCGTGTCGCCGCCGGCCAGCGTGTCGGCCTGATCCGCTTCGGCAGCCGCGTCGACGTCTACCTTCCGGCGGGAACTTCCTCGCAGGTCCTGCTCGGGCAGCGCACCGTCGCCGGCGAGACGATCGTCGCTCGAACCGGCGTCTCCGAACTGATCGAGGGCGTCGCGCAATGAGGGAGGAGAGGCGGGCGGTGCCCCGCGAGGGCATTCCGTTGCGCGCCGTCGTCCCCAACGCGGTCACCGCCCTGGCCTTGTGCGTCGGGCTGACCGGCATTCGCTTCGCCATTGCGGGCGAATGGGAGAATGCCGTCTACGCCATTGTCGCGGCGGGCGTCCTCGACGGCATGGACGGGCGCATCGCGCGGGCGCTCAAGGGTCAGACTCGCTTCGGCGCCGAGCTCGATTCGCTGTCCGACGTGATCGCCTTCGGAGTCTCGCCGGCGGTGATCCTGCACCTCTGGGCGCTCCAGCACTGGCCGCGGCTCGGCTGGATCTTCGCTCTCGCTTATGCGGTGTGCATGGCGCTTCGCCTCGCCCGCTTCAACGCGCGCATCGACGCCGAGGATCAACCGCACAAATCGGCCGGTTTCCTGACCGGAGTCCCGGCCCCGGCTGGTGCCGGGCTTCTCCTGCTGCCCATCTATCTCTGGCTGGCGAGCGACCGGCAATGGACGTGGCTTCAGGATTATCGGCTGGTGGCGCCGTGGGCGGCCTTGGTCGCCTTCCTCGTCATCTCGAGCGTGGCGACTTTTTCCTGGGGCTCGTTGCGGCTTCGGCGAAACGTGCGGCTGGAGGCGATCGTGGTGATTGCGCTGGTCGGCGGGGCGCTCGTCTCGGCGCCGTGGGAAACGCTCAGCGCAAGCGCGTTGCTCTATCTGGCGCTGATCCCGCTCAGCATTGCAAGCTATGCTCGGGTCAGGCGGCTGCGCGCGGCCGCGCCGGCTTCACCGCCGCCGGCGCCGGAGCCTGCGCTCCCTCCAGCTCAGCCGGCACGTTCCGCAAGGCGGCGGAGATCTCCGCCCAATTCGCCTTGACGAGACGTTCGAGGATCGCGCCGAGGGCGATGAGGAGCCCGGCGAAGAACAGGATTGCGGCCAGGTGAGCCATGACTTTCCCCTTTTATCAAAGGTTAGAACGTCGCTGCCGCGATTTTGATCCGCCACAGCGTTGAATCTCCAAGGTGTTCACTTTTTGTTCCTTTGTCAAGCGCCTTGATTTCACCGGCCGATCCTCCTAAGTGCCCGCCCATCCCACATGCGGATGCCATCATACCGGTGGCTGAGGCTTCCCCCGGGAAGCCCGGCTTATCGGCGCCGCAGAGGTTGAACCGGAAGGAGAATGACCATGGCGTCCCCTGACGTCAGCATGCAGCAATTGCTCGAGGCCGGAGCGCATTTCGGCCACCAGACCCACCGCTGGAATCCCAAGATGAAGCCGTACATCTTCGGCGAGCGGAACGGAGTCCACATCATCGACCTGTCGCAGACCGTGCCGCTGTTCGCGCGGGCGCTCGACTTCGTCCGCCAGGCCGCGGCCTCGGGCGGCAAGGTGCTGTTCGTGGGCACCAAGCGTCAGGCGCAGGATCCGATCGCGGAGGCGGCGCGGCGCAGCGGCCAGCATTTCGTCAACCATCGCTGGCTCGGCGGAATGCTCACCAACTGGAAGACGATCTCCAACTCGATCAAGCGCTTCAAGAGCCTGGAGGAGCAGCTCGCCGGCGACACCACCGGCCTGACTAAGAAGGAGGTCCTCCAGCTCACCCGCGAGCGCGACAAGTTCGAGATGTCGCTCGGCGGCATCCGCGACATGGGCGGGCTTCCCGACGTCATCTTCATCATCGACGCCAACAAGGAAGAGCTGGCGATCAAGGAAGCCAATGTGCTCGGCATTCCGGTTGTCGCCGTTCTCGACACCAATGTGAGCCCGCAAGGCATCGCCTTTCCGGTCCCCGGCAACGACGATGCCAGCCGCGCGATCCGCCTCTATTGCGACGCCGTCGCGGACGCCGTCCTGGCCGGCAAGCAGGGCGGCGCGGCCGCCCGCGGCGAGGATATCGGCGCCATGACGGAGCCCCCCGCCGAGCAGGCGCTCGCCGAGGCTTGATCGCCCGCTGAGTCCCGGCGAAGGGCCGGGACCCGCGTCACCCACAGGCTGGACCCCGGCCCTTGCCGGGGAACATTCGAACATAAGGACAAGTGAAATGGCTGAGATCACGGCCGCGACTGTGAAGGAATTGCGCGAGCGCACCGGCGCCGGAATGATGGACTGCAAGCGCGCGCTGGGCGAGACCGGCGGCGAGATGGAAGCGGCGATCGACTGGCTGCGTACCAAGGGGCTCGCCGCCGCCGCCAAGAAGGCCGGCCGGGTCGCCGCCGAGGGCCTGATCGGGGTCGCCGTCATCGGCACCATGGGCGCTCTGGTCGAGGTCAACAGCGAGACGGATTTCGTCGCCAAGAACGAGCAGTTCCAGGATTTCGTCCGCAACGCCGCCCAGATCGCGCTGGCGACTGGCGACGACATGGACGAGCTGGCCCGAGCCCAATATCCGGGCCACGGCACGGTCGCCGAGGTGCTGACCAGCAACATCGCGACGATCGGCGAGAACCAGTCGCTTCGCCGCGCCGCCCGGCTGGAGGTCGCGGACGGCGTGGTCGTTTCCTACGTCCACAATGCCGTCGCTCCGGGGCTCGGCAAGATCGGCGTCCTGGTCGCCCTCGAGAGCGGAGCCGACAAGGCGGCGCTCGAGGCGCTGGGCCGGCAGCTGGCCATGCACATCGCCGCGGCCAATCCGCTGGCGCTTCGGGGCGAAGAGCTCGATCCGGACCTGGTCGAGCGCGAACGCGCCATTGCCAGCGAGAAGGCGGCGGAGTCCGGCAAGCCGGCGAACATCGTCGAGAAGATGGTGGAGGGCGCCCTCGCCAAGTTCCGCAAGGAGAATGCCCTGCTCTCCCAGCTGTTCGTGATCGACAACAAGACCCGGGTCGAGGACGTCATCGTCGCCGAGGCCAAGAGGCTCGGCGCCGACATCACCCTCAAGGGCTTCGTCCGCTTCCAGCTCGGCGAGGGCATCGAGCGCAAGGAGAGCGACTTCGCGGCCGAGGTTGCGGCGGCGTCCGGCGTCGGCCGGCCCGAGCCGGTCGAATCCTAATCGCCTTGGCACGGTGGCGCGCGCCGATTAAGGTGCGCGCCGCCTTCAATCTCCTGCAGCCGACCGGGAAATAGAGCCCCATGCCGCGCCCGCGCTTCAATCGTATTTTGCTGAAGCTCTCGGGCGAGGCGCTGATGGGGCCGAACCCCTTCGGGATCGATCCCGAGACGGTCGCCGGGCTGGCGGAGGAGATCAGGGTCGCTCGCGAGGACGGGCACACCTTGTGCCTGGTTGTCGGCGGCGGCAACATTTTCCGGGGCCTCGCCGGCGCCGCCAAGGGCTTCGACCGAGCCAGCGCCGATTATATGGGCATGCTGGCGACGGTGATGAACGCGCTGGCCATGCAGAACGCGCTGGAGAAGATCGGCGTCGACACCCGGGTCCAGTCCGCGATCCCGATGGCGACGGTGTCGGAGCCCTATATCCGGAGGCGCGCCGTCCGCCACATGGAGAAGGGCAGGGTGGTGATCTTCGCCGCGGGCACCGGCAACCCCTTCTTCACCACCGACACCGCGGCGGCGTTGCGCGCCGCCGAAATGGGTTGCGATGCCCTGTTCAAAGGCACCAGCGTGGACGGAGTCTACGATGCCGACCCGAAGAAGGTCGAGGGCGCGAGGCGCTACGAGAGCATCGGCTTCAACCAGGTGCTGTCCGACGACCTCAAGGTGATGGACGCCAGCGCCGTGGCGCTGTGCCGCGACAACAACATCCCGATCGTCGTGTTCAACATCCGCGAGCGCGGCAACCTGGCGCGCGTGCTCGGCGGCGCCGGCACGGCGACCATCGTCCAGAATGAAGCGGCGGGGGCGGCCCGGGCAAGGCTCGCCGAAGCGACGCCTGTCAAGCGAGCGCCCCGCCCCGGCGCGAAAAGGATCATTCGGACGAAGGCCCAGCTGCCGCGCGCCAAGCGCGCACAATCTGAGGAGAAAGGCTGATGCCCAGCTACGACAAGGGCGACCTGCAGCGCCGCATGCACGGCGCGGTCGAGGCGCTGAAGCACGATCTCGGCGGCCTGCGCACCGGACGAGCCTCGACGACGCTGCTCGACCCGATCCACGTCGAGGTCTACGGCGCGAACATGCCGTTGAACCAGGTCGCCACGGTCTCGGCGCCGGAGCCGCGCCTGCTCTCGGTCCAGGTCTGGGACCGCGGCAATGTCGGAATCGTCGAAAAGGCGATCCGCAACGCCGACCTCGGCATCAATCCGGTCGTCGACGGCCAGAATATCCGCCTGCCCATCCCCGACATGACCGAAGAGCGCCGCAAGGAGCTCGCCAAGCTCGCCCATCAATATGCTGAGAAGGCGAAGGTCGCCGTGCGCAACGTTCGCCGCGACGGCATGGACCATCTCAAGCAGGACGAGAAGAAGCACGAGATCAGCGAGGACGAGCGCAAGCGCCGCGAGGTCGAGGTGCAAAAGCTGACCGACGAGGCGATCGCGGAGATCGACCAGGTCGTCGCCGCCAAGGACAAGGAAATCCTGCAGCGGTGACGCCCGGCGCCGGCCCCGAGGTCCAGGCGCGGCCCGGTGCGACCGGCGCAGGCGTGGCGGTCCCGCGTCACATCGCAATCATCATGGA